>DAISWF010000226.1:2806-9545 GCA_036826495.1 Burkholderiaceae bacterium | reverse complement strand
TCAAGGCGTTCGCGCAGATCCTGGCCGGGGCCGGCCTGGTCACCACCGTGCGCCGCACCCGCGGCGACGACATCGACGCGGCCTGCGGCCAGCTCGCCGGCGAGGTGCTGGACCGCACGCGGCTGGCCGAACGCACGGCCCGCCGCACGATCGCGATCGCGGAGGCGCGGTGACGATGCGAGCTGTTACCGTTTCCTCGGCGCTGCTGTTGGCAGCCGCGCTCGTCGCCGGCTGCGCATCGTCCGACGGCGGCGGCGCATCCGGCGCCGGCCCGCGGGGCGCCGGCGCGCAATCGTCCGACCGGCCGGACGCGGCGTCGGGCACCGCGCTGCCGGATTCCGCCGCCGAGTCCGAAACCCAGCGGCGCGCGCGCATCCGGATGGAGCTGGCCGCCGGCTACTACAGTCAGCGCAACCTGAACGTCGCGATGGAAGAGTTGCGCCAGTCGCTGGCGATCGATCCGAACTATGCACCGTCGCACGGGCTGCTCGGCATCATCTACATGGACATGGGTGACCGCGCACGGGCCGACGAGAGCTTCCAGCGGGCGCTGCGGCTGGCGCCGAACGATTCGGAGATCGCCAACAACTACGGCTGGTTCCTGTGCCAGACCGGCCGCGAGCGCGAATCGCTGGAATTCTTCAACCGCGCGGTGCGCAACCCGCTGTACCAGACACCCGCCAAGCCGATGCACAACGCCGGCATCTGCTCGCTGCGCATCGGCGACGAGGCGGGCGCCGAAGGCTACTTCCAGCGCGCGTTCCAGGTCGACCCGCGCAACGCGGTGGCGATGTACAACCTCGCCGAGATCGGCCTGAAGCGCCGTGACTTCGAGCGTGCCCGCTTCTATTCGCAGCGGCTGCTGTCGGGTTACGAGCCGACCGCCGAGACGCTGTGGCAGGGGTTGCGGATCGAACGCGCGGCCGGCAACCGCGATGCCGAGGCCAGCTACGCCTCGCAGTTGCGCCGGCGTTTTCCCCAGTCCCGCGAAACCTCGATGCTGCTGAGTGGACAGTATGGCCAATGAGACGATCACCTCGGTGCAGGATCTGGTGGCCGCACGCGAGGCCCGCGGCCTGTCGACCGAGGACGTGCAGCGTCAGTTGAAGCTGCATCCGCGGCAGGTGCGCGCGATCGAGGAGGGCGATTGGGCGGCGCTGCCCGGCACGCCGTTCGTGCGCGGCACGCTGCGCAACTACGGCAAGCTGATCGAGGCCGACGTCTCGCCGCTGCTCGAGGCGGTCAGCGGCGCCAGCCAGCCGGCCGAGCTGCGCCGCTCGTCATCGCTGGAGGAGCCGCTGTACGCCAGCGGCATGTTCGGTTTCGGCAACGGCGGTTCGGGTCATCCGTGGATCTGGATGTCGCTGCTGGTGGTCGGCATCGTCGCGCTCGCGCTGTACTTCGGCCGCGACGGCGACGTATCGAAGATTCCGTCCTGGCTGAGCTCGCCGTCGGTCAAGCCGGCCGGCGACGCGGGATCGGCCGCGAGCGGCGAGCAGTCGGCGCCGGGGCGCCGCTCCGAGCCGGTGGCGATTCCGTCGTTGCCGTCGAGCGGTGCGCCGTCGACCGAAACCCGGCCGTCCGGGGGCAGCGCAGATCCGGCAGCCGGTTCGGCCGGCGCGCCGGCCGCGCAGTCGCCGGCTCCGGCGGCCGCCGGCGGCACCGCCGCTTCGGCCGCATCGCCCGCAGCCGGCCCCTCACCTGCTTCACCGGCGGCGCCGGCGGCGGCCGAGGCCGGCAACGTCGAACGGGTGTCGCTGGCACCCGAGGCGGCGGCCGGCGAAACGGTGCCGTTGCGCATCACGTTCGACGGCGAGAGCTGGATCGAGATCCGCTCGGGCGCCGGCAAGGTGCTCTATACCGGCACGCCGAAAAGCGGGCAGACCACGATCTATGCCACCAAGGGGCCGATCTCGCTGACGGTGGCGCGGCCCGAGAAGGTGCGCATCGAGTACGACGGCAAGCCGGTGCAGTTGAAGGTCGCGCAGGGTGCATCGATCGGCAGGCTGAGGCTGCCCGCGCAATGAGTGCCGATCCGGTGATCTGCAGCCCGCAGCCGGTGGCCGAGCCGATGGCGGTCGGCCCGGCATCGCGCCGCGCCACCCGCGCGGTGACGGTCCGCTGGGGCAGCCGCGAGGTGCGGATCGGCGGCGATGCGCCGGTGATGGTGCAGGCTATGACCAACACCGACACCGCCGACGTGATCGCCACCGCGATCCAGGTCAAGGAGCTGGCACGTGCCGGCTCCGAGGTGGTGCGCATCACGGTGAACACGCCGGCTGCCGCCGCAGCGGTGGCACCGATCCGCGAGCAGCTCGAGCGGATGGGTGTCGACGTGCCGCTGGTCGGCGACTTCCATTACAACGGTCACAAGCTGCTCGCCGAGCACCCCGACTGCGCGCAGTCCTTGTCGAAATACCGGATCAACCCCGGCAACGTCGGCAGCGGCCGTCGCCGCGACGACAACTTCGCCGCGATGATCGAGGCCGCCTGCCGTCACGGCAAGCCGGTGCGCATCGGCGTGAACTGGGGCAGCCTCGATCAGGCGGTGCTGGCCCGGCTGATGGACGAGAATTCGGCGCGCCGCGTGCCCTGGGATGCGCAGAGCGTCATGCGCGAGGCGCTGGTGACCTCGGCGATCGAGAGCGCGCAGCTCGCCGAGCGGCTGGGTCTCTCCGGCGATGCGATCGTGCTGTCGGCCAAGGTGTCGGCGGTGCAGGACCTGAGCGCCGTCTATCGCGAGCGGGGCCGCCGCTGCGACTATCCGCTGCACCTGGGGCTCACCGAGGCGGGCATGGGCAGCAAGGGCATCGTCGCGTCCACCGCGGCGATGTCGGTGCTGCTGCAGCAGGGCATAGGCGACACGATCCGGGTATCGCTGACACCCGAGCCCAATGGCGACCGCAGCCGCGAGGTGGTGGTCGCGCAGGAGATGCTGCAGACGATGGGGCTGCGCGCGTTCGCGCCGCTGGTGGTGGCCTGCCCGGGCTGCGGCCGCACCAGCAGCACGTTCTTCCAGCAGCTCGCCGCCAGCATCCAGACCTATCTGCGCGAGCAGATGCCGGTGTGGAAGCGCGACTATCCCGGCGTCGAATCGATGCAGGTGGCGGTGATGGGCTGCGTCGTCAACGGGCCCGGCGAGAGCCGTCATGCCGACATCGGCATCTCGCTGCCGGGCGCCGACGAGGCGCCGGTGGCGCCGGTGTTCGTCGACGGCCAGCGCACCGTCACGCTGAAGGGCGAGCACATCGCCCGCGACTTCCAGGCGATCGTCGACGACTATGTCAGGCGGCGCTACGGCCGGCGCCATTCCACCGATCAGGTGGCCGGCGCCTGACGCCGGCCGCTGCAAGTTGCCGATCAGATGCGGCCGATCAGATGAGCAAGACAGAACGCATTCAGGGTGTGCGCGGCATGAACGACGTGCTGCCCGACGACGAGGCCTTGTGGAGCCGGCTGGAAGACGCGGTGGCGGCGGTGATGGCCAGCTACGCGTACCAGCGGATCCGCACGCCGATCCTCGAGTCGACGAAGCTGTTCGTGCGCGGCATCGGCGAGGTCACCGACATCGTCGAGAAGGAGATGTACTCGTTCAACGACGCGCTGAACGGCGAGGCGCTGTCGATGCGCCCCGAGAACACCGCCGGCGTCGTGCGCGCGGTCATCGAGCACAACCTGCTGTACGACGGGCCCAAGCGCCTGTGGTACGCCGGCCCGATGTTCCGCCACGAACGGCCGCAGAAGGGCCGCTACCGCCAGTTCCATCAGGTCGGCGCGGAGGCGATGGGCCTGGCCGGCCCCGATGCCGACGCCGAGGTGATCCTGCTGTGCCGGCGCCTGTGGGACGACCTGGCGCTCGAAGGCGTGCAGCTCGAGATCAACACGCTGGGGGCACCGGCCGAACGGCGCCAGCACCGCGAGGCGCTGATCGCGCACTTCGAGGCGCATGCCGACCGCCTGGACGCCGATGCCCGCCGCCGGCTGCACAGCAATCCGCTGCGCATCCTCGACAGCAAGAATCCGGCGATGCAGCCGATCGTCGAGGCGGCGCCGCGGCTCATCGATTTCCTGAGCGGCCCGTCGCTCGAGCACTTCGAGAGCCTGAAGGCGCTGCTGACCGCGCAGAACCTGCCGTTCAAGGTGAACCCGCGGCTGGTCCGCGGCCTGGACTATTACAACCTGACCGTGTTCGAGTGGGTCTGCAACGGCCTGACGATCTGCGGCGGCGGTCGCTACGATCCACTGATCGAGATGCTGGGCGGCAAGCCCGCGCCGGCCTGCGGCTTCGCGCTCGGCGTCGAGCGGGTGCTGGATCTGATGCGCGGGCAGCCGTCTGCGGCCCCGTCGGTCTGCGACGTGTATCTGGTGCATCCGGGCGGCGCGTCGGACGCGCTCGCATTCGCCACCGCCGAGCGGTTGCGCGATGCCGGGCTGGACGTGCTGTGCCATTGCGGCGGCGGCAGCTTCAAGTCGCAGTTCAAGCGCGCCGATGCCAGCGGCGCGATGTGCGCGGTGGTGCTCGGCGACGACGAGATCGCGCACGGCACCGCCACCGTCAAGTGGCTGCGCGGCGAGGAGGGCGAGCGCGGCCAGGGCCGTCAGCAGTCGGTGCCGCTTGCGAACCTGACCGAGTTCATCGTCGATCTGGTGGTCGCCGAGGACGAGGCCGACGAGCTGCCGGCCGACCGCACCATCCATTGACCGAACACCGACCAGATACCGATACCGACCGAATACCGGGAGCGCGCAGGCGATGGCCTACGACTTGGAAGAACAGGAACAGCTCGAAGGCCTGAAGGCGTTCTGGAGACGCCACGGCAATTTCATCATGACGGTGATCACCGTCGTGCTGCTCGCGGTCGCCGGCTATCGCGGCTGGCAGTGGTACCAGCTTCGGCAGGCCGGCGACGCGGCGGTGCTCTACGAGCAGCTACGCGGCGCCGTCGAGGCCAAGGACATGGCCAGGATCAAGGAGGCCGCCGGCTCGATCTTCGAGAAGTACAGCGGCACCGCCTATGCCGAGATGGCGGCGCTGGTGGCCTCCAAGGCGTATCTGGACGGCGGCGACCAGAAGTCGGCGAAGGCGCCGCTGAAGTGGGCGGCCGACAAGGCCACCGATGCCGAGTTCCGTCATATCGCGCGGCTGCGGCTGTCGGCGATCCTGCTCGACGAGAAGGCCTACGACGAGGCGTTGAAGCTGCTGGGCGCGCAGGTGCCGGCGCGGTTCGCGCCGCTCTACGCCGATCGCCGCGGCGACGTGCTGGCCGCGCAGAACAAGGCCGACGAGGCGCGCGCGCAGTACAAGCAGGCGCTCGAGGGTCTGGATCCGGGAAGCCCGCTGCGCCGGCTGGTGCAGCTCAAGCTCGACGGGCTGGGCGGGGCGGCGTCGTGAGCGTGCATCGTCCACGGCCGTCGGCGGTCCTGATCGCTGCGTCGGTGCTGGCGGCGCTGGCGCTGGGCGGCTGCGGTTCCAGCAAGCCGAAGCCGGCGGAGCTGCCGCGGCTGACCGGCAACACTCCCGGCAAGGTGGTCTGGAGCACCCGCATCGGCAAGGCCGGTGTCGGCTTCCGGCCGGTCTACGCGGCCGACAGCGTCTGGGTCGCATCGGCCAACGGCGAGATCGTCCGCATCGAGGCAGCCTCCGGCAAGCGGCTGTGGTCGGTATCCGCCGGCAAGCCGCTGGTGGCCGGCGTGGGCAGCGACGGCCAACTCGCGGTGGTGGCCAGCCGCGACGGCAACCTGATCGCGTTCGATGCCGACGGTAAGCAGAAGTGGGCGACGCCGGTCGGCAGCGAGGTGGTCACCGTGCCGGCGGTCGGCGAGGGAGTCGTGATCGTGCGCGCCAGCGACAACCGGGTGTCGGCGTTCGATGCCGACACCGGGCGGCGGCGCTGGACCTTCACGCGGCAGAATCCCACATTGGTGCTGCGGCAGACCGGCCAGCCGGTGATCGCCGGCGGGGCCGCCTACGTCGGCCTGCCGGGCGGCCGGCTGGCGGCGCTCAGCCTGACCAACGGCGCGCTGCGCTGGGAGATCGCGGTATCGCAGCCGAAGGGATCCAACGAGATCGAGCGGATCTCCGATGTCGTCGGAACGCCGGTGCTGAACGGGCGCGATGTGTGCGCGGCCAGCTTCCAGGGCCGCGTGGCCTGTGCCGACGCCGGCAGCGGCCGCGCGCTGTGGGCCCGCGACCTGTCGTCGTCGCGCGGGCTGGACACCGACAGCCGCAGCGTCGTCGCGGTCGACGTCACGGACCAGGTGCAGGCCTATTCGCGCGCCGGCGCCAGCCTCTGGCGCAACGACGACTACAAGCTGCGCGGCCTGTCGATGCCGCTGGTGCGCGGCTCCCGGGTGCTGGTCGGCGACGACGCCGGCCTGGTGCACCTGCTGTCGCTCGACGACGGTTCGACGCAGGGGCGGCTGTCCACCGACGGTTCCGAGGTGCTGTCCGGCCCGGTCGATGCCGGCCCGGTGGCGGTCGTGCAGACCGCCCGCGGCGGCGTGTACGCGATCGCCACCGACTGAGACATCAAACGACATGGCCCGGCTGCCGGTCATCGCGCTCGTGGGCCGTCCCAACGTCGGCAAGTCGACGTTGTTCAACCGGCTGACGCGCAGCCGCCAGGCGATCGTCGCCGACCGGCCGGGGCTGACCCGCGACCGGCACTACGGCCGCGGCCGGATCGGCGAGCGGCCGTTCATCGTCATCGACACCGGCGGCTTCGAGCCGGTCGAGCGC
>DAISWF010000226.1:0-2796 GCA_036826495.1 Burkholderiaceae bacterium | reverse complement strand
GGAGATGGCCCGTCAGGCGCGTCAGGCGGTGCTCGAGGCCGATTGCGTCTGGTTCGTCTGCGATGCGCGCGCCGGGTTGACCGCGCACGATCAGCAGATCGCCGACGAGCTGCGCCGCTCGGCGCGCCGGGTGCGTCTGCTGCTGAACAAGTCCGAAGGCATGCCGCGCGAGCAGGTCGCCGCCGAGTTCCACGAGCTCGGCCTGGGCGAGCCGCTGACGGTGTCGGCCGCCCATGGCGACGGCGTGCGCGACGTGCTGGAGGCCACGCTCGACGAGCTGCAGCCGGCGGTGCCGGTCGATGGCGAATCGGCCGGTGATGACGAAGCGGCCCGACGCCGCGACGCTGGCAAGTCCGATCGCACGCTGCAGCCTGGCGATGCCGGGCCGGCTGCTGCCGACGAAGGCCCGCGCCGGCTGCGGGTGGCCGTGGTCGGCCGGCCGAACGCCGGCAAGTCGACCTTGATCAACACCCTGCTGGGCGAAGAGCGGCTGATCGCATTCGACGAACCCGGCACCACCCGCGACTCGGTGGCGATCGATTTCGAACGCAACGGACGCCCGTACACGCTGGTCGACACCGCCGGCATCCGCCGCCGCGGCAAGGTCACCGACGTGATCGAGAAGTTCTCGGTGGTCAAGACGCTGCAGTCGATCGAGGACTGCAACGTCTGCGTCCTGATGCTCGATGCCACGCAGGACGTCGCCGATCAGGACGCGAACATCGCCGGCTACATCCTCGAGGCCGGCCGGGCGGTCGTGCTGGCGGTCAACAAATGGGATGCGGTGAACGCCGAGCAGCGCGACCGGGTCAAGCATGATCTGGACCGCAAGCTGCACTTCCTGGGCTTCGCCAAGCTGCACTTCATCTCGGCCAAGAAGGGCACCGGCGTGTCGGCGCTGATGCGCTCGGTCGATGCCGCCTATGCGGCAGCGACGATGAAGCTGCCCACGCCGCGGCTGACGCGCCTGCTGCGCGAGGCGGTCGAGCGGCAGGCGGCCCCATCCGCCCGAAGCTGCGCTATGCCCACCAGGGCGGGCAGAACCCGCCGATCGTCGTGATCCACGGCAATGCGCTCGATGCGATCGCCGACACCTACCGCCGCTATCTGGAGAGCTGGTTCCGCGACAAGTTCTCGCTGCAGGGAACGCCGCTGCGCATCGAGTTCCGCAGCTCCAGCAACCCTTTCGACCGGGGGGAGTAACCGTCCCCCGGGGGAGGGTCACGCATCCCGCCGGGGAGGGTTACGGCCTGCAGGCCCCAGGCGGGAGCGGCGGATGCCACGGATCGCGGATGGCGGCCGTTGGATCGTCCCGGCGGTGTGGACTGGCCCGGCTGCTCCGGCCGTACCCTGCGCCTGTTGAATTTGGGTTAAATTGGCGGACGGCATCAGTCGTACCACCGACGAAGAGCATCACTACAACCAGTACAAGCACTCAAACCACTACAACAACGGATTAATCCGGAACTGGAGCCGCCATGAGCAACAAAGGGCAGTTGTTACAAGACCCCTTCCTTAACCTGCTTCGCAAGGAGCATGTCCCGGTGTCGATCTACCTGGTCAATGGCATCAAATTGCAAGGTCAGATCGAGTCGTTCGACCAGTACGTCGTACTGCTGCGCAATACCGTGACGCAGATGGTGTACAAGCACGCGATTTCCACCGTGGTGCCGGCGCGGCCGGTGAATTTCCAGCAAGAAGGCGCGGAAAGCTGATCCCTCAAGACGCTCCCCGAACCAAGCCTCCGGCCACCCCCGGCCAGGACGATCGCGCGCTGCTGGTCGGCGTCGCGTTCGGCGGCGAAACCCGTTCCACCGCCAGCCTGGACGAGCTCGATGCGCTGGCCCTGTCGGCAGGCGTCACCGGCGTCGCCCGCGTGGTCGCACGCCGGCCGCGCCCCGATCCGGCGTTGTGCATCGGCTCGGGCAAGGCCGAGGAGATCGGCCGGATGCTCGAGGAGCACGGCGCCGGGCTGGTGATCTTCGACAACCTGCTGTCGCCGGTGCAGCAGCGCAACCTGAATCGTCTGTGGGGCGTGCCGGTGTTCGACCGCACCGAGCTGATCCTGGAGATCTTCGCGCAGCGCGCGCGCAGCCACGAGGGCAAGCTGCAGGTCGAGCTGGCGCGCATCGAGCACCAGATGACCCGGCTGGTACGAGGCTGGACTCACCTGGAACGCCAGCGCGGCGGAGCGGGGTTGCGCGGCGGCCCGGGCGAGAAGCAGATCGAGCTCGACCGGCGGATGCTCGACAGCAAGGCGCGCAATCTGCGCGAGCGGCTGGCCAGGCTCGAACGCCAGCGACGCACCCGGCGGCGTGGCCGCGACCGGCGCGAGGCGTTCAAGGTCTCGCTGGTCGGCTACACCAACGCCGGCAAATCGACGCTGTTCAATGCGCTGACCCATGCCGGCACCTGGTCGGCCGACCAGCTCTTCGCGACCCTCGATACGCTGACCCGCCGGCTGCGGCTGCCGGATGGCCAGCAGATCGTCGTCTCCGATACCGTCGGTTTCGTCCGCGACCTGCCGCACTCGCTGATCGAGGCGTTCCGCGCCACGCTGGAGGAAACCGCCGATGCCGACCTGCTGATCCACGTGGTCGACAGCGTCGCGCCCGAACGCACCGAGCAGATGGAGCAGGTGCTCCGGGTGCTGGAGGAGATCGGCGCGGGCGACGTGCCGATGATCACCGTCTATAACAAGATCGATGCGGCCGGCCGACCGCCGGCGGTCGAGCGGGACCCGTGTGGTACCATCGACCGGATCTGGTTGAGCGCCCGCACGGGCGCCGGGCTCGA
>DAISWF010000225.1:0-9585 GCA_036826495.1 Burkholderiaceae bacterium | reverse complement strand
GGGGGGGGGGGCGGCGGGGGGGCGGGCGGGGGGGGCGGCGGGGCCCCGCCGCGGCCCGCCGCCGCGGGCGCCGCCGGCCCGCTGCTCAGCAGCGCGACCGAAGGCCGTTCCGGTACCGCCAGCTCGATCCGCGTGCCGCCGCGATCGATGACCACCGCATCGGCGTTGACCGCACCGAGCCGCGTGCCGGCGACGATCGTGTCGCCGACCAGGAACGGCTTGCCGGGCTTGCCGTCGACCGCCAGGATCGCCGCGCCGCGCGCCGGATCGGCAGCGATGCCGATCACCTGGATGTTCGCGACTTCAGGTGGCGGCGCATTGCCGCCGGCGACCGGCGTGGCACCGAACAAGCCCCCGGCGGCAACGAGGTCGATCCCCGCGCGCGGATCGGCGACGATCTCCGGCGGCGCCACCGAAGGCTTGCGGCCGGCGAGTTGCAGGGCCCAATAGGCCACGATGCCGCACAACAGCGCGAACATCAGCAGGCTGGCGGAGAAGGCGGCGAGGTTGCCGGAACGCAGCGGTTTCAAGGCGGCCTTTGAAAATGAAGGCAGGACATCACACTGTACCTGCCGCTCGTCGGGTCAGGTCAAGCGGTCGTGCGGACGGACCGGCGCGGGCGCCGGGCGGTCGATGGTCGGCTGGTATCATAGCCCGGCAATGTCGATGCACGCGGTGCGGTCATTGCCTGTCGCAACATTCCTCGCCCGGACGCCATGTACGTATCCGCACGAAAACTCCTCCGCCCTGGGCACGGCGGCCGCAGTCAGAAGGGCTTCACGCTGATCGAGGTCATGGTCGTGATCGTGATCCTCGGCGTGCTGGCCGCGCTCGTGGTGCCGCGCGTGATGGGCCGGCCCGACGAGGCGCGCGTCGTGGCGGCCAAGCAGGACGTGGCCGCAGTGATGCAGGCACTGAAGCTGTATCGGCTCGACAATCAACGATATCCGACCACCGAGCAGGGCCTGCAGGCGCTGGTCGTGCGGCCCGCCGGCGATCCGCCGCCCAGCAACTGGAAGCAGTACCTGGACAAGCCGCCGATCGACCCGTGGGGCAAGCCCTACCAGTACCTGAACCCGGGCTTGAAGGGCGAGATCGACGTGTTCAGCTATGGCGCGGATGGCCAGCCGGGCGGTACCGGCGTCGACGCCGACATCGGGTCGTGGAGTCTCTAGGTTTCAGCCGCGACAGACGTCCGGAGCGGAACCGCCGAAGCCGCCAGCACGGGTTCACGCTGATCGAGCTGCTGGTGGTGATGCTGATCATCGGCATCGCGCTGGCGACGGTATCGATCAACGGCATGCCGGGCAGCCGGGAAGGGCTGCGTTACGAAACCGAACGCCTCGCGCAGTTGCTGCTGCTCGCGCGCGAGGAAGCACAGGTGCGCGGCGCACCGATCAGACTGGAGGTCGACGAGTTGCGTTACCGCTTCGCGATCCTGCAGCGCGGCCAGTGGGAGCCGGTGCTGGACGACGCCGATCTGCGCGAGCGGCGCTGGGAAGGGCCGACGCGGCTGCGCATCCAGAAGGCCGACGGCGACGTCGCGATCGTGTTCGGGCGCGACGCGGTCGACGTGCCGTTCATGCTGACCCTGGCGCGCGACGGCGCCAGCAACGTGATTCTCAGCAACGGGCTGGGGACCTTCGAGGTGCAGTGAACGTGAGCCGCCGACCGCCCTGCGCGCGCGGGTTCACGCTGATCGAGGTGCTGGTCGCGCTGACCATCGCCGCGGTGGCGCTGATGGCGGCGCTGCGCGCCACCGGTTCGCTGGCCAACACCAACGACGAGCTGCGGCTGCGCACGCTGGCGCTGTGGAGCGCCGAGAACCGGCTGGTGCAGTACCGGATCGCCGGCGATCTGCCGCCGGTCGGCCGCAACACCTTCGACTGCAGTCAGGCCGACGTCAAGCTGAGCTGCCAGGAGGACATCTACGCGACCAACTCGCCGCTGATGCGGCGGATCGAGGTCGCGGTGTCCAGCGTCGGCAGCAACCCCCGGCAGCTCGCCAAGCTGACCGGCTTCGCGAGCAGCAACTGATGCGCGCGCCGGCCCTCGCTGCGCCCGCGGCTTCGTCCGCATCCGCGTGTCCGCCGGCATCCGCGCGTCCGCCCACACCTGCGCGTCCGCTCGCACCGGCGGCTTCTCCGGTCGCCGGCCGGCAGGGCGGCTTCACGCTGCTGGAGCTGCTGGTCGCGGTGGCGCTGATGGGCGTGCTGGCGGTGCTGTGCTGGCGGGGCCTGGACACGGTGCTGCGTTCACGCGACGTGATCGTGCAGAACAACGATGAGCTGCGTGCGCTGACCGCGGCGTTCGCGCAGCTCGACGACGACCTGCGGCGTTCGTGGACGGTGCGGCTGCTGCGCATCTCCAGCCGCGATCCGATCCGCTTCACCCGCGCCTCGCCGGACGGTCCGGTGGCGCTGGAGCTGCTGCGCGAAAGCGGCAGCCTCGATGAGCGGGTGCGGATCCAGCAGGTGATCTACCGCCTGCGCGACGGCCAGCTCGAACGCGGCTTCGGCCCCTGGCAGCCCGATGGCCGATCGGCGGACGGGTCGATGAACGGCCCGATGGCGAGCGCGATGGGCGGCACGACGGGCAGCATGACGGGCAGCGCAGCGGGCGGCGTCGCCACGCCGGCGATCGTCTGGCAGCCGCTGCTGGCCAACGTCGCGGCGCTCGAGATGCGCGCATGGATCGAGCAGCAGAAGAACTGGACCAACGCCGCCGGCCTGGTCGGTGTCGCATTCGGCAGCTCGGCGGTGGCCGAGGCGTCGGTGCAGGCCAACGTGCCGCCCGGCGGCACCGCATCGCCGGCCGCGGCCGCCGCCGCGGCCACCGTCAGCGGCGCGCGGACGATCACCGGCGTCGAGGTGGCGCTGGCCCGGCGCAACAGCGGCCGCATCGTCCGCGTGTTCACGGTGAAGGACTGACGGCATGCGCGTCACCGGCCATCGCAACACCGGCAACCGGAACACCGGCGATCAAAAGGGCGCGGCGATCATCACCGTGATGCTGGTGGTGGCGCTGGTCACCGTCGTCGTGACGGCGCTCTTCTGGCGTTCGCACATCACCGTGCGCTCGGTCGAAAACCGGCTGGCGATGTCGCAGGCGAACTGGATCCAGCGGGTGGCGATCGACTGGTTCCGCGTGATGCTGATGGTCGACCGGCGGATGCCGGGCGTGATGGGCAACGTCGACCATCTGGCCGAACCCTGGGCCGCCGGCCTGCAGCCCACCGAGGTCAACGAGACGGTGTTCGCCGGCGCCAACATCACGTCGCGCGAGGGCCGCGTCGCAACCTTGTCGGGCTGGGCCGACGATGCCCAGGGACGATTGAACCTGACCAATCTGATCGACGATCCGAACGGCGTCTGGCTGGACGCGTTCAAGCGGCTGCTGGTGCAGACCGGCCAGTCCGAGAGCCTGGCGGTGGCGCTGCGCAACCGGCTGCGCCAGTCGGCCACCCGCACCGTCGACGGCAAGCCGGTGACCGCCCAGGCCGGTTACTATCCGTTCCTGCGCAGTCGCGACCTGCTGCGGGTGCCGGGCTTCGATCCGAGCGTCATCGCGGCGATCGATCTGTACGTGGTGATCCTGCCGATCGCCACGCCGGTCAACCTGAACACCTGCAAGCCCGAGGTGCTGGCCGCGGTGCTCAAGGACATGGACGTGGGCACCGCGCGCAACTTCGCCGGTCCGCAGGCCACGCGGCTCTACACGACGCTGGCCGACGCGCAGCGGGCGCTGAACTACCGGGACCCGCTGCCACCCGAGGTTTTCTCGGTCAATTCGAGCTTTTTCATCGTCAACGGGGTGATACGCTACGAACGCATCGAAGCGTTGACCCAGACCCTGATCCAGCGTCAGGGCAACAAGGTCGAGGTCATATGGCAGTACCGGTCCTGAAACGTTCGCAGGGCATCGTGTGGCTGCCGCCACGCAGCGCCGGTGAACGCGCGCTGGTCAACGAGGCGGTGCTGCTGGTCACGCACGGCGGCGACAGCCAGCGCGGTCGATATCTGCGCTGCAGCCTCGAGGCGCTGCCCGAGCTGAAATCGGTCACGCTGGTGTTCGATGCGCGCGACGTCACCTTGCTGACGCCGGCGGTGCCGGCGCTGCCCCCGGGCAAGCTGCTCAAGGCGATGCCCAACATCGTCGAGGACATGCTGCTGCAGGACGCGGCCGGCTGCGCATTCGCGCTGGGTCCGAGCCTGGACGAAGGCCGCCGGCTGGTCGCGGTCATCGACCGTGCGTGGCTCGAGGCGGCGGTGGGTGTCTTCGAGCGGCGCGGCATGGCGGTGACGGCGGCCTGGCCGGCGCAGTTGTGCCTGCCGCTGCGCGGCGAGGCCGATTCGGCCGCCTGCGTGAACAACGGCATCGTCGTGCGCACCGGCCAGCATGCGGCGCTCGCCTGGTCGGCCACCGACGATGCCGCGCAGCGGGCCGAGGCCTTGCGCGCGGTGCTCGATGCATCGGGCCGCGATCCCGGCCGCGCGCTGCGGATCTGCATCGATCACGACGACTGGCGGCCGGTGGTCGAGAAGGTGCTGGCCAACGTCGATCCGAAGCGGGTCCGCACGACCGGGCTGCCGCTGCCGGTCGAGGCCGACGTCGATCTGCTCGACGCACGCGCCGGCAGCGCTCATCAGCGCTGGATCGCCAACATCGACTGGCGCGCCTGGCGGCTGCCGGCGGCGCTGGCGGCCGGCTGCGTGCTGGCCGCGCTGGTGGGCCTGAACCTGCACTGGGCACAGCTCGCCCGCGACAAGGCCGGCCTGCAGGCGCAGATGGAGCGGCGCTTCCGGCAGGCATTTCCGAATGCCCAGGTGGTGGTCGATCCGATGCTGCAGATGCAGCGCAGCGTCGGCGCCTTGCGCGCGCGCGCCGGCCAGAGCGGGCCCGACGATTTCCTGCCGCTGATGGCGCGCTTCGCGCAGGCGCTCGGCCCGAATGCCGCCGAGGGGCTGGCCGGCATCGAATACCGCGACGGCCAGTTGCGGGTCAGGTTTCCGCCCAGCCGTGTCGAATCGCGGGCGATGCGCGATTCGCTGCTGGAGGCCTGCCGCCGGCGCGGGCTGGTGCTGAAGTTCGACAACGATACCGACCCGGTGGCGTCGGTGCGGATCGCATCATGATCGAGAAGTTCATAAGCTGGTGGCGCACGCTGGCGCTGCGCGAGAAGCGGATGGTGATCGCGGCGGCGGCCGTCCTGCTGCTGGCGATCGGCTACCTGGGGCTGTTCGAGCCGGCCTGGCAGGGTCGCAAGAAGATCCAGGCCGAGCTGCCGGCGCTGCGCTCGCAGGTCGGCCAGATCGATGCGCTGGCCAACGAGGCGCGCCAGCTCGCGGCGATTCCGGCCGTCGACGAGACGCCGCAGGCGCTGCGGCGGCAGTTCGAGCAGTCGCTGGCGGCCGCCGGCCTGAAGGACTATGTGACGCAGATGAACTTCAGCGGCGGCGTGCTCGACGTGCGCTTCTCCGCGGTGCCGTTCGCCGGCTGGGTGGTGTGGCTGGACTCGGCGCTGCGCGAGACGCGGCTGCGCGTGGTCGATGCGGTGGTCACCCGCGACGCGGTCAACGGCACCGCGACCGTCAAGCTGGCTCTCGAAGGGCCCCGGCGCGATGCGCGCTAGCACCGTCATCGCTTATGCGCTGATCGGCCTGCTGGCGGTGCTGATCACCTGCGTGGCGTTCCTGCCGGTGGGCACCGCCGACTGGGCGCTCGAGCGGATGACGGCCGGCCGGCTGCGGCTGGCCAACACCTCGGGCACCGTGTGGAACGGGCAGGGGCGGCTGGTGCTCGCCGATGTCACCGGCATCACCGCCGAGGCCAGCGCCGGCAGCCGGTCGCTGCAGGGGCTGGTGATTCCGGGCCGGCTCACCTGGCAGGTCAGGCCGCTGCCGCTGCTGATGGGGATCGTCGACGCGACGGTGACGCTGGACGGCATGAGCCAGCCGCTGCGGCTGACCGGCTCGTTCGGCGAGCTGCGTGTTTCAGGCGCCCGGCTCGACCTTCCGTCGGTCGATCTCGGCCGCCTGGGGTCACCGTGGAATACAATCCGGCCTTCGGCAGGCGTAGGGTTCCAATGGGACGGCTTTACCATCAGGCAGGGTTTGTTCGAGGGGCGCATGTCGGTTGAGCTGCGCGAAGCGGCATCGGCGGTCAGTCCGGTGCGTCCGCTGGGCAGCTACAAGGTCGATGTCGTCAGCAGTGGTCCCAAGGCCGATGTGTCGTTGTCGACACTTCAAGGCCCGCTGCGTCTGACCGGCAACGGCAACTGGACGGGTCGAGGCGGTCTGAGCTTCACGGTCCAGGCGGAATCGGAACCGCGCGAGCGCGAGCGCTTGTCCGGGCTACTTTCCCTCGTCGGGCGGCGCGAGGGTGAACGTGTGATCATCAAGATAGGGGCATAGCTTTTGCGCCAGATCTCTCATTGGATGCAGCGGCTGCTCGTCGTTCTGGCGGTGGCCGCGTGGTTCGTCCCCGCGCTCACGTGGGCCCCTGACGCGGCGGCCGCCGAAGACCAGGTCACGCTGAACTTCAAGGATGCCGATGTCGATTCGATCGTCGGCGCATTCGGCCATCTGCTGAATCGCACGTTCATCATCGATCCGCGGGTGCGCGGCAAGATGACCCTGGAGACGCCGCGGCCGGTAAGCCGTCAGCAGGCTTACCAGATGCTGCAGGCGTCGCTGCGGATGCAGGGCTTCGCGATCGTCGAGGCCAACGGCGTGGCCAAGGTGGTGCCGGAGGCCGATGCCAAGCTGCAGTCGGGGCCGGTCAACGCCGGGCGCGCGCCGTCGCGCGGCGGCGACCAGATGGTCACGCAGATCTTCCGGCTGCAGTACGAATCGGCGACGAACCTGGTGCCGGTGCTGCGCCCGCTGATCTCGCCGAACAACACCGTCACCGCTTATCCGAACAACAACTCGCTGGTCATCACCGACTACGCGGCCAACCTGGAACGCATCGCCCGCATCATCGCCGGGCTCGACAGCCCGAGCACCAACGAGCTCGAGGTGATTCCGATCCGCCATGCGCTGGCCTCCGACGTCGCGGTCACCGTGTCGCGGATGGTCGACGACTCGACCCGCGCCGGCCAGGCCGCGCAGGTCGATGCCGGCCAGCGGGTCGTCGTGCTCGCCGATCCACGCAGCAACTCGGTGATGGTGCGCGCCAGCAGCGCCGCCAAGGTGAACCTGGCCAAGACGCTGATCATGCGGCTCGATCAGCCGGCCTCCAGCCCCGGCAACATCAACGTCGTCTACCTGCGCAATGCCGAGGCGGTGAAGCTCGCGCAGACGCTGCGCGCGGTGCTGACCGGCGGCGCCGCCGGCGACCCGTCGGGCTCGGGGTCGATGTTCGGCGGCACCGCCACCGGCATGACGCCGCAGATGACCGGTCAGCAGCAACAGCAGCAGGGCATGTCGCCGCTCGGTGCGTCCGGCACGTCGCCCGCCAACACGCCGCTGCAGGGCAGCGGCCAGCAGTCGAACCAGCCGGTCAGCATCAGCGCGGGCGGCGCGATCATCGCCGCCGATCCGGCCACCAATTCGCTGATCATCACCGCGCCCGAACCGCTGTACCGCAACCTGCGGGCGGTGATCGACAGGCTCGATGCGCGGCGCGCCCAGGTGCACATCGAATCGCTGATCGTCGAGATCAGCTCCGAGCGGGCCGCCGAGATCGGCGTGCAGTGGCAGGCGCTGAATCCCGGCAGCGGCGGCACCCGCGTGATCGGCGGCACCAACCTCAGTGCGCGCGGTTCCGGCAGCAACATCCTCGACGTCGCCACCAACCTGACCAGCGTCGGCCAGGGCCTGAACATCGGCGTGGTGCGCGGCACCGTCAACATCGCCGGCACCGAGATCCTGAACCTGGGGCTGCTGGCGCGCGCGCTGGAGAGCAACAACAGCGCCAACGTGCTGGCCACGCCGAACCTGCTGACCCTGGACAACGAAGAGGCACGGATCATCATCGGCCAGAACGTGCCGTTCGTGACCGGGCAGTTCACGCTGCCGGGCGCCGGCGGCGGCACCGTCAACCCGTTCCAGACCGTCGAGCGCAAGGATGTCGGCACGACCTTGCGGGTCAAGCCGCAGGTGTCGGAGGCCGGCACCGTCAAGCTGCAGATCTTCCAGGAGGTGTCCAGCGTGCAGGACCGTTCGCTGTCGGCCGGCCTGATCACCAACCGCCGCGCGATCGAGTCGAACGTGCTGGTCGACGACGGGCAGATCGTCGTGCTGGGCGGTCTGCTGGAGGACCGCATCGAGGGCAGCAACGAGAAGGTGCCGGGGCTGGGCGACATCCCGGTGCTCGGCAACCTGTTCCGGTACGACTCGCGGCGTCGCGTGAAGACCAACCTGATGGTGTTCCTGCGGCCGGTCGTGGTCCGTGATGTCGACGCGGCGCAGGGCGTCACCGCCGACCGCTACGACTACATCCGCCAGTTGCGCGCCGATTCGCGGCTGCCGAGCCACTGGGCGCTGCCTGATCTCGCGCCGAACCCGCTGCCGGCGATGCCACCGGCGCCGCCGCCGGGCATGCGTGTCGTGCCGTCGCAGCCGCAGGGCTCGCCGCAGCAGGGCGCACCGCAGCAGCCGGGCATGCCGCAGGCGCCGGCGCAGCCGGGCGCGCCGCAGAGCATGGCACCCCAGGGCGCACCATCCCAGGCCGTGCCGCCGCAGGCCGCGCCCGGGCAGCCGCCCGCCACGCCCCCGCCAGCGACCGCGCCGACCGCCGAGAAGCGTGCGCCGCCGCCCGCGGTCACGGCTCTGCCCAGCATGTCGCCGGACATCAGCGGCAGTCAGGCCGTGCCGCGGCAGGAGCCGGCGCCGATCAGCCGTTCGCGGCCGTCGATGCTGCAGGTGGCGCCGAACGAGCCGCTGACTCCGCTGAACCGCGTGGTGCCGACCGACGGCGGGACGCAGGTGGCGCCGCCGGCGCGGCGGCCGCAGCCGAACGTCGACTGATGTCAGCAGGAACACGATGGCCAATCTGTCCCCCGCCCGCTACGTGCCGTACGGCTTCGCGCGGACGCACCAGGTGCTGATCACCGGGGCGTCGGGCGATGCGATGGAGGTATGGATCGCCGACAGCACGCCGCGCCATGCGCTGTCGGAGCTGACGCGCACGCTGCCGTACCGGCTGGTCACCGTCAACAAGCCCGCCGAGGAGCTGGCCGCCGCGATCTCGCGTGCCTATTCGCAGCAGGAGGGTTCGGCCGCGGCGGTGGTCGACGAGGTCGAGAGCGATCTCGACCTGTCGCGGCTGATGCAGGACCTGCCGAAGATCGAGGACCTGCTCGAGACCGAGGACGATGCGCCGATCATCCGGATGATCAATGCGCTGCTGACGCAGGCCAGCCGCGACGGCGCCTCCGACATCCACATCGAGCCGTTCGAGGGCTATTCGGTGGTGCGCTTCCGCGTCGACGGCACCTTGCGCGACGTCGTGCGGCCGCGCCGCGAGCTGCATGCGGCGCTGATCTCGCGGATCAAGATCCTCGCGCATCTGGACATCGCCGAGAAGCGCCTGCCCCAGGACGGGCGGATCGCGCTGCGCATCGGCGGGCGGCCGATCGAC
>DAISWF010000224.1:0-9590 GCA_036826495.1 Burkholderiaceae bacterium | reverse complement strand
TTCCCGGCTGCCCCGCCGGTGCCGGCGACGTGATGCCCGGTGCCGCGAAGCGTGCGCCGCGCCCATGGCCGGTGTTCCGCCGATGCCGAACGAACACACACGGACGAACACACACGGACGAACATATGCGAACGAACATATGCGAACATGAAGCCCCCTCGGCCACGGAAGCCGGTTATGAGGCCGGTGCTGACAACGGCGATCTTCAGGGCGGCGGCGTTCGCGCTGCTGGCCGCTTTCGCGGCATCGCCGAGCGGCCCGGTCGCGGCGCAGGGCAGCGACCTGTCGCCCTTCCTGCAGGGCTGCGCCGAGATCGCCGACCTGCGCAAGCGCCTGGCGTGCTACGACAGCCTGACCGACCGCAAGCCGCCCGCGCCCGCACCGGGCCCGGCCCGGCCCGCACCCTCCTCGCCCGACCGCGCGCCGGCCGCCCCTGGGACGCCATCGCCCCCCACCGCCGACCCGCGGCCCCGCCCGACCGGCGAGCCGATCAACTGCCGGGCCGAGCTGCAGTGCTGGGGCGAACGGCACCTGGCCACCGCGAACGCCTACTGCAAGGACTCGATCGACCGGCTCGCCAACGATGCGACCCGCTGGTCCGACGCATTCCATGAAACCCGCTTCTCGCGGCTGCGCTGGCTGGACCGCTCGAAGGGCACGCTGACCTTCATCGGCGACAAGGTGGAATTCCGCACCGCCAGCGGCAGCTACCAGCCGCACCGCTACGAATGCGATTTCGATCCGGAGAACAACCGGGTCACCGGTGCGCGGGCCCAGCCCGGCCGGCTGCCGTGAACCGGGCCGCCCACACGCTGTCCGGCACGCCGGCCCGCGCCCGCCGCGCGCTGACGCATGCCATCCATGCGAACGCCGCGGCCCCGGCCAGCGCGGTGAGATCGACGCCCAGCGCGGCCGCACTGGTATGGGTCCATGAGCCGCCGATACCAGGGAACACCGCCGCGACCAGCGACGTCAGCGGAATCGCGACGGTGGCGATCGCCGCCGCCCACAGCAGCTCGGGCGCCGCCCGGCCGGCGCCGCGCACGCAGGCCCAGCCGGTCGCGCCGAAGAATGCCGCGTAATACACCGCCTTGTGCCAGAACGGCAGGTCCGCCGCGCCGTGCAGCCACTTGGCGGCGGCGATCGTCAGCGACAGGCCGATCACGCAGCCCAGGCTGACGCCCACCGTCAGCGCCGACATCCAGCGGGCCGAGGTCGTCTGCTGTGCGCCGCGACGCTTGCGCCGGCTCTCGATCCACAGCAGATTGCCCGAATAGAACAGGAACGCGCCGGCCAGACCGAGCGCGAAGTACATCCAGGTCACCGGCGTGCCGCCGAAGCTGCCGAAGTGCAGCGTGAAGAAGCTGGTCACCGTGGCGTTGGCCGGCGGCTGATGGCCGGGAAGATAGTCGGTGCTGACGATCCTGCCGCTGTACGGGTCCAGCACCGCGAATCCGCCGGCGGCCGAACGGGTGATGCCGGTGCTGTCGCGCCCCCAGACCCTGACGCCGGCCCGCGGCCCGGTCACCCGCGTGTACTGCAGCATCAGCGGCTCGAAGCCCGGAGCGATGGCGACGACCTTGCCGACCAGCGCCTCGGGCGACAGCATCGCCGCCGGATCGCGGGTCGGCGCCTGGTCGGGCGGCGGCGGCCGCCCCCACAGCGCCTCCAGCCGCCCGTCGTGGATGAACCGGTCCTGCACCACGTAGATGCCGTCATGGAACGCGAACACCGCGGCGGTCAGCGCCATCATCAGATGGAACGGCAGGCTGAACACGCCGACCACGTTGTGCGCGTCGCGCCACAGCCGCTTCAGATTGCGCCCCAGCCGCAGCGCGAACAGGTCCTCGACCAGCGTCGGCAGCAGGATGATGACCCCGGACACCAGCGCCACCGCGTACAGCACGCAGACGATGCCCATGACGATCCGGTTCGGATCGTTGTCCACCGGCAGGCCGACGACGCGGTGCAGGGTGTCGATGAAATCCGCGAGCTCCGACGGATGGGCCTCGTCCACCCGCACGCCGCCGGCGGGCTCCAAGGTCGCCGTGTAATGGCGGCGCTCGTCGTGATGAGCCTCTTCGGCGACCGAGCCGGGCGGCCCGTCGTGCAGGTGCCAGACCATGCGCGCCGGAATGTGCTCGGCTGCGCGCAGGTGCAGGCGGAACTCCTGCGCGGCCTCGGGCCGCTGCGCCAGCACGCCGGCGATCAGCGCAGGCGCCTGCGCCAGCGGCACCGCCTGCGCCCCGGCCGACGGCGGCGAAGCCCAGCGCGCGATCGGCTCCTTGAACATCGTCAGAGCGCCGGCGTAGAACGCGATGAAGAGCGCCAGCCCGGCGACGATGCCGGTCCAGGTGTGGACGTCCTTGTAGATCCTGAGCGTGTCGGCGCGCATGTTCAACCAGGACCCGGCCGCGGACCGGCCAGCAAGAGGATCACCAGACTCAGCGCGACCGCGCCGCCCAGCCAGGCCCAGGCGCGCAGGCCGCTGCCGAACAGGAAGCACAGGCTCAGCACCGTGAACCAGACCGGTGTCACGATCCACATCGCAAGCTGCGCGGTGACCGGCAGCGACAACGCCGGGCCGAAGCGCACGAAGAACGCACCGGCGCTGATGCCCAGCGCGAACCCCAGCAAGGTGCCGGCCAGCGTCTTGCCGACCCAGTCGCGGCGCGGCGCGGCCGCCGACTGCTCGCCGGCCGTTTCCGGGGCGCCGGGCCGCATGTCCCCCGCTCGCGCATCCGATCGAGCGTCGACTCCGGTGGCCATGTCAGCGGCGCCCGGCCGCCCGAAGCCGCTGACGCGCCCCCTCGGGGGGCAGCGAACGAAGTGAGCGTGGGGGCAGTTTCATCCTAGTGCCGCCTCTCACGGCGGATCAGCACGCCGGCGAACGGAAAGACGATCCACAGCAGCATCGCCCAGGTGACCCAGACGAACACCGCGACCAGCGGCTGCACGACGACGAGCAGCAGGCCGAGCGCGACGGCCAGCAACAGAGCGCCGACGATTCGGCCCGCCAACGCCGGCAACCGCGCCGCCAGCCAGCGCTGCTGCGGGGCGCTCAGATACAGCAGCAGACAGCCGGCAGCCGCCAGCAGCAGCGGCCAACCCGATCCGCCCATCGCGCGACTCAGAAGTTCGCGTACAGGCTCAGCGACAGCCGCCGGCCCTCGTCGACCAGCCAGTTGCCGTCGAGCCCGCCGAGTCGCGCACGGGGATCGACCGGCACGATGCGGTCGAACAGATTGAGCACCGCGAACTTGATCGTGAACGTACGGTTCAGCGCATACGAGCCGCCCAGGTCCATCGTGCCGGAACCGGGCCGCGTCAGCGTGCCGCTGGCGAAGTTGCGGAACCCGGCCCACTGCTGCTTGGACATCACGCTGACCCGCGCATACAGATTCAGTGCCTGCGACGCCGCCCAGTCGAGCTGCGCGTTGAGCACGTGTTCCGGCGTGCGATCCAGCGGCTGACCGACCAGCGAGCTGCCGTTGAACGCCGGTTCGCCGCCCGCGCCGCGCCGCGACTTGGTGAACGTGTAGTTGCCCGACAGCCGCAGCTCGCGGGTGAGCCGCGTTGCGCCGTTCAGCTCGATCCCCTTCAGCGTGACCTCGGAGATGTTGTCGTAGATGTAGATGTTGCGGCTGGGGACGCGCGGATCGGCGACGCCGGTGTCGTAGCTGGTCACCTTGTTCTGGAAGTCGCTGTGGAACGCCGTCGCGCTGAACGTGCTGCCGGCCGGCGACGTGTAGTGCATGCCGATCTCGGCGGTGGTGCTGGTCTCGGGCTTCAGATCCGGATTGCCGCACAGGGTGCCCGGCGGCTGGAAGTTCGCCACCGGGCCGCCGCTGGTCATGCAATAGCCGGCGGTGCTCTGGCGGATCGTCGGCGCCTTGAACCCCTTGGCGACACCCGCGCGCAGGGTCAGCGCCGGATCGAGCTTGTAGACGCCGAACAGCCTCGGCGTCCAGTGGTTGCCGTAGCGCTCGTCGTGGTCCAGCCGCGCGCCGCCGGTGATCGTCAGCTTGTCGGTCGCGAAATATTCGTCCTCGACGTACAGCGCCCAGTTCTTCAGGGTCACGTCGTCGACGTTGGCCGGATAGGTCGAACCGGGAATCGAGTCCTGGCGTGCGATGCCCGCCAGATTCGCGCGGTTGTACTGGCCGCCGACCTTCAGCAGGTTGTTGCGCAGCGCGATCGACAGCCCGGCGTCGAGCACCGTGTTGGTCAGATCGGGCACCGCGCCGGTGGCCGTGCCGTTGCTCCAGTCGGTGCGGGTGGCCTGCTCCTGCTGAAGCGCGATCCGCGAACGCACGCCGTCGGCCCAGCGCCCTTCATAGGTCACCGCCCAGTGGTCGCGTTCGTGGCGGGTCTCGGTGCGCGCGCCGGTCGCCGCCAGCGTCTTGCCCGGCGTCTGGGTCCAGAAGAACGCCTGCTTGCCGACCTCGGCGCTGACATCGTGATCGGGACTCAGCCGCGCGGTCAGCTTGGCGGTGAGCTGCTGGTTCTTCGTGCCGTAGGCGCCCGACAGGCCCGAGGCCGGATAGAACACCGAGTCCTCGTCGCGCCGCCAGTGTCCGCCGTAGAGCTGCACGCCGACCGTCTCGTCCTTGATCGGGCCGCCCAGCCAGAAGTTCGCGAACGACGAGTCGCCCAGCTCGGAATGCTTCTGCTTGATGCCGCCGATCTCGGCGCTGCCGCCCCAGACCTTCGGCACCTTGCGGGTGATGATGTTGATCACGCCGCCCATCGCATCGGAACCGTACAGCGACGACATCGGCCCGCGGACCACCTCGATCCGTTCGATCGCCGACAGCGGCGGCAGCAGGTTCGTCTGCACGCCGCCGGTGCCGCGGTTCATCGTCTCGCGGGTGTTCTGCCGGCGGCCATCGACCAGGAACAGCGTGTATTCGCCGGGCATGCCGCGGATCGAGATGTCGTTGTCGCTCGGCACGCCGGCCGACACGTTGACGCCGGGCAACCTGCGCACCACGTCGCCGATCGTCGTCGCCGGAGTCTTCTGGATCTCCTCGCGGGTGATCACCGACACGCTGGCCGGCGCCTCCTTGACCTCCTGGTCGCGGCCGGTGGCGGTGACCACCACCTCGCCGAGGGTGCCGCCCTGCGTGCCGCTCTGGGCATGCACCACGGGGGCTGCCAGACACAGGCCGACTGCAGCGGCCTGCAGCATCGGGCGTACGGCGAACGGCTCGCGGCCCGCTGGGGCGCTGGAATTGCTCATGGCGATCAATGAAGAGAATGATTCGTATTCAGGGATCGTCGATTCTTCCACGCGATCCGCCGGCGATGGTTTGCGCCGGCAACTAAGATCTTTGCGGCAGCCACCCGGCGCAAACGAATTGCAAAGGCCCCGCCCGGCACAGACGCGGTGCGCGCCCCGCGGCGTTCAGACGCGACTGCGCGACTGCTTGGGCATCAGCCCGAAATGGCGCCGGTAGGCGGTCGAGAAGTTGGCCGGGCTGCGATAGCCGGCGATCATCGCGGCGTGCGCGACGGTGACCCCGTCACGCTCCAGCGCCTGGCGCGCGCGGTGCAGCCGGCTGTCGCGCAGGTGGTCGAACACCGTGGTGCCGAACACCAGCCGGAAATGCCGCTGCAAGGTGTTGGCATTGATGCCGGCATGCCGGGCGATGTCGTCGAGCGACAGCGCATCGGCCTGCGGCTGCGACAGGAAGTCGCGCAGCTCGCGCATCCGCCGGTATTCGTGCGGCCGCAGCCCGCAGGCCGCGACCCCTGGCGCCGACGAACCGGTCAACGTCGCCAGCGCCTCGGCCACCAGCTCCAGCACCCGCGCCTCGAGGTAGAGGTTCTGCAGCACCGGCTCCAGCGGCGGCGGATGCACCATCTGCTCGGCCAGCGCCGCCATGCGTTCCGACGCCTGCCACCGCTGCAAGGCCAGATGGCTGCGCACGAAGTCGCGCAGCGGCGGGCAAAGCGCCTCGAAGCCGGCCTGCGCCAGCCACTCGCTGCCGATGCCGACGCTGACCCGGCGCGCATAGGTGCCGCGGCGGCCGCGCCGGGTGAACTGCTCGGGCTCGTTGACCGACACCATGAACGCATTGACCCCCGGCCGCGGCCGGCCGCCGCTGCTGAGCTGCAGGCGCTGCAGCCCGAACGACACATCGACCGAGCCCTCGAGCAGCACGACGATGCGCAACGCCTCGTTCATCTCGGCCTGCGCGGTGAAGTCGGCGGCATCGCGCGCATCGTCGGCATGCACGTGCAGCCCCGGACGCAGCAGGCGCATCCGTTGCAGATGGTCCCGAAGGCCCGGATCGATCGCCGTGCGATCGGCGCCGATGCGATAGAGAGGGGATTGGGCCGCGCTCAAACGTTTTGTTCGGCGGCGCAAAGGTTCGCCGGCCGATCTCGTGGCATCCTAGCAACCTCGTGTTCTAAATGCAAATGATTCTCAATTATTTGACAACGGCGATCGCCGCCCTGGCACTGACCCTCGCGCTGGCCGCCCAGCCCGCAGGTGCCCAGGGCACGGCAGGCACGCGCACCGTCGTCGACCTGGCCGGCCGCGAGGTCGCGATCCCGGCCCGGGTCGACCGCATCCTGCTCGGCGAAGGCCGCTTCCTGCCGGCCCTGGCGATCCTCGAGCGCGATGATCCGGTGCGGCTGCTGGCCGGCATGATGGGCGAGTTCGAACGGCTCGACGAGGCCGGCTATGCCCAATGGCGCGATCGCTTTCCGCAGCTCGACAAAGTTCCGCGCGTCGGTCGCACCAGCAGCGGCAGCTTCAGCGACGAGCAGGCGATCGCGCTCAGGCCGCAGGTGGCGGTGTTCAGCGTCGACAGCGGCCATGGCCCGGGCGCACGCGACCGCGAGACGCTGGCGCGGCTGCAGGCCGCCGGCGTCGCGGTGGTGTTCGTCGACTTCCGTCACCAGCCGCTGAAGAACACGGTGCGCAGCATCGAAGTGCTGGGCGCGGTGCTCGGGCGCCAGCAGGAGGCCGAGGCGTTCGGCGCCTACTGGCGCGAACAGCTCGAGCGGGTCAGCCAGCGGCTGATCCGGGCGGCGCCGGCGTCGCCGACCGTGTTTCTCGAGAATCGCGTCGGACTGTCCGAAGCCTGCTGCGACACCATGGTCGGCCTGGTCGGCATGCTGCTGCAGGCGGCCGGCTCGACCAACATCGCCGCCGGCCTGATCCCCGGCGAGTACGGCACCTTGAACCCGGAGCTGCTGATCGCGCGGCAGCCCCGCTTCTACGTCGGCACCGGCATCGGCTCGATGGCCGGCGCGGGCGCCGCGCCGATGCGCATCGTGCTCGGGCCCGATGCCACGCCGCAGGCTGCGCGCGCATCGCTGGCCCGCGCGGTGCAACGGCGCGGCATCGCGCAGTTGCAGGCGGTGCAGGAGGGGCGCGCGTTCGCGATCTGGCACCACTACTACAACTCGCCGTTCAACGTGGTCGCGGTGCAGGTGTTCGCGAAATGGCTGCATCCGGAGCTGTTCGCCGATCTCGAACCGCGCGACACGCTGCAGACGATGTACACGCGCTTCCAGCCGATCGCGCTGACCGGCACCTACTGGACCACGCTGAAGTGAGCGGCCGATGAGGCCGAGCCGCCGCGCAGTCATCGCGATGTCCGCCATGACCGCCACGCTGGCCGGCTGCGGCACGTCGGCCGGCGGCCGATGGCAGCAGGGCCGGCCGGTCACGCTGCCCGGCAGCCGGGCCGTCGCCATGACCGACCGGCATGGCACCGTGCGCGAGCTGTTCGTCGGCATGCCCGAAGGCAGACCGCCCGCGGGCGGCTGGCCGGTGCTGTACCTGCTGGACGGCAACGCGACGTTCCCCACCGCGCTGCTGCTGGTACGCAACCTGGCGCTGCGCGCCGGATTCGAGCCGGCGGTGGTCGTCGGCATCGGCTATCCGGCGGGCCGTGCGTTCGACGAAGGCGCCCGGGCACGCGACTACACGCCGCCCGCGCCCGGGCTGCCGGCCGATGGCCGGCACGGCGGCGCCGAGCAGTTCCTCGACTTCATCGCGCAGGATCTGCAGCCGATGATCGCCGCCGAATGCGCCGGCGATCCGCAGCGGCAGTTCCTGTTCGGCCATTCGCTGGGCGGGCTGCTGGTGCTGCATGCGCTGTTCACCCGGCCCGGCCTGTTCGCCGCGCACCTGGCTGCCAGCCCGTCGATCTGGTGGCACGACCGCCAGATCCTGTCGCGCCTGCCGGCGTTCATCGCCGGGCGGTCTGCCGTTCGGCCCGCTGTCGGACCTACTGAACCCATTGCCGTCCGGCTGCTGCTGACCGTCGGCGAGCTGGAGCAGACGCCGCCCCCGGAGATGCCGGCCGAGCGCGCGGCGCTGCTGCGCCAGCGCCGCCAGGTCGACTCGGCGCGCGAGCTGGCGGCGCGGCTGGCCGGCCTGCCCGGCGTCGTCTGCGAGCTGCGCGAGCTGCCCGGCGAATCGCACGGCACCTCGATGCTGCCGGCGCTGCAGCGGGCGATCGAGTTCACGCTGGCGCCGGCGCGATGAGACCACCCGCGGCAACGCCGGACCGCTGCGGGCGGAACGCTCGCGACACGCTGGCCGGCCGCTATCGCGCGTTCGTCGCGCGCCGCATCGGGCTGATGGCGCTGCTCGGCTGCACCCTGCTCGGGGTGATCGCCGTCGACATCGCGACCGGCCCCTCGGGACTGCCGCTGCGCGACGTGTGGGCCGGCCTCACGGACCCCGCTTCGCTGCCCGATGCGCAGCGGGTGATCCTGTGGGACGTGCGGCTGCCCTATGCGGCGATGGCGGTGCTGGTCGGCGCATCGCTGGGCCTGGCCGGCGCGCAGATGCAGACGGTGCTGAACAATCCGCTCGCCAGCCCGTTCACGCTCGGTCTGTCGGCCGCCGCCGCGGTCGGCGCATCGGCGGTGTTCGTCAGCGGCATCAGCCTGGTGGCGTTCGGCGAGAACCTGGCGGTGCCGCTGGGCGCTTTCGTGGCCGCCAGCGGCGCGACCCTGCTGATCCAGTGGCTCGCCTGGCGCCAGGGCGCGTCGGTCGAGAACGTCGTGCTGTTCGGCATCGCGCTGCTGTTCACGTTCGAAGCGCTGCTGTGGCTGATGCAGTACCTGGCCGACAGCAACGCGCTGCAGCAGATCGTGTTCTGGACGATGGGCAGCCTGGGGCGGGCCACCGGCAGCCGGATCGCGATCGTCGCCGTCGTGTTCGCAGCCTGCGCCGCCTGGAGCCTGCGCGACGTGTGGGCGCTGACCGCGCTGCGCGCCGGCGACGACCAGGCGCGCAGCCAGGGGGTCGCCGTCGAACGGCTGCGGCTGATCACGCTGATGCGCGTCAGCGTGCTGACCGCCACCGCGCTGTCGTTCGTCGGCACGATCGGCTTCGTCGGCCTCGTGGGGCCGCACATCGCGCGGCTGCTGGTCGGCGAGGATCACCGCTTCCTGCTGCCCGGCGCGGCGCTGGCCGGCGCCCTGATGCTGTCGGTGGCCTCGATCCTCAGCAAGGCGATCATCCCCGGTGTCGTGCTGCCGATCGGCATCGTCACCG
Source organism: Burkholderiaceae bacterium (assembly GCA_036826495.1). Classification (GTDB taxonomy): domain Bacteria; phylum Pseudomonadota; class Gammaproteobacteria; order Burkholderiales; family Burkholderiaceae_E; genus DAISWF01. The sequence goes on along the minus strand of DAISWF010000224.1, from coordinate 58 downwards.
CCCTGGTCGGGGTGCCGGTCTTCCTCGCGCTGGTGCTGGGCCAGCCGCGCCGATGAGC
>DAISWF010000223.1:6415-9642 GCA_036826495.1 Burkholderiaceae bacterium | reverse complement strand
ACCTTCGACCTCGTCTGGCTCTCGGGCTGGGCGCCGCACGAGAGCCAGCAGAAGCCCTTGAAGCCGGGCTCGGCTCGGGCGAGACTCGCCGATGCCCTCGGCGTGCCGGAGCGCGGCCCGACAGGAGAGATTCGATGACCGCCGCCGTGATGAAGAAGCCGGGTCCCGACCATCCGATCGCGATCGGGCCCAATCCCCATCGCGTGCGCGTGATCGTCGGCGGAGTGATCGTCGCGGAGACGACGCGGGCTCTCACGCTGCGCGAGGCGCATCATGCGCCGGTCCAGTACATTCCGCGGGCGGATATCGCCGCGGACCTGTTCGAGCGCTCGGAGCGGCGCTCGCATTGTCCCTACAAGGGCGATGCGAATTATTTCACCGTCACGGCGGGCGGCCTCGTGAAGCGCGACGCGGCCTGGAGCTACGAGGCGCCGTTCCCGGCGGCCGGCGCCATCGCCGGACATCTCGCCTTCTATCCGGACAAGGTGGATGCGGTCGAGGAACTGACCTGAGGCGGCCGGCGGCCTGCGGCGAGGTCCGCGTAAAGAGCCTCGTAGCCGTCGATCATCAGGCGCAGGTCGAGCACCGCCTCCGCCCGCGCGCGGCAGGCGGCGCGATCGAGCAGGGCCGCCTCCGCGATGGCCCGCGCCAGCCCCGCGACATCGGCATCGAACCAGCCGGTCGACTCGTCGTTGATCCGCACCAGCACCCGGTCACGCTGCGCCGGATGGCCGCTCAGCCACGCCGCCACCGCCTCGCGCGCCGCCGGCTTGTCGGCCGGCGCGACCGCATCCTCCAGATCGAAGATCACCGCATCGGCCTCCGACGCCACCGCCTTGTCGAGACGATCGGGACGGTTGCCGGGGACGAACAGGTAGGTACGGGGCAGGGTCATCGTCATTCTCCGCATCTGAGTCACCTCGCCCTGAAGGGCGAGGCTTGCGCTTCGGCCCGTGGTCACGCCAATGTCGCCGTCGCCTCCATCGTCAGCGACCCCTCGTGATCCCTTCCCCACAGCCGCACGCTGCGGCCGTCGGCGGCGGGCTCGCCGCAGACGGTGAACGGGTTGATGTCGAAGGTCGGCTTGACCGCGCGGAACTCGAAGCGGGACAGCTTCGCGTCGGGGCGTTCGCGGCGCAGCAGGTCGAGCAGCAAGGTGGCGATCAATGGCCCGTGCACGACCAGGCCCGGATAGCCTTCGACCTGCGTCGTGTATTCGCGGTCGTAGTGGATGCGGTGGCCGTTGAAGGTCAGCGCCGAATAGCGGAACAGCATCACCGGGTCGGCATCGACGGCGCGGCTCCAGGCCGACTGCGCCGGCGCCGCGCGCGGCGCGCCGCCCTCGCCCGGCCTGGCCGGCTCGCGGTAGACGATGTCGTGATACTCGGTGAGCGCAACCGCCTGCTCGCCCTGGCGGCGGATCTCGTGACGCACCTTCACGAACACCAGCGTGCCGCTGCGGCCGGTCTTGGTGCTGACGTCGGCGATCGTCGAGGTACGGCTCAGGCGGTCGCCGACGCGCAGCGGCTGGTGGAACTCGAACTGGCTGCCGGCCCACATCCGCCGCGGCAGCGGCACCGGCGGCAGGAAGCCGCCGCGGCGCGGATGGCCGTCCTCGCCGATCTCGGATTGCCGGGCGAGCGGCAGGAAGTACAGCCAGTGCCACAGGTACGGGAGCTCGGTGCCTCCGGCCGGCGCATCGGTCGGCCAGTCCAGCGTCGCCGACAGCGCGCTGTACGGCACCGGCGTCGCCACGTCGTCCATCGTCTGCTGGCGGCCGATCCAGTCGGCCAGGTTCGGTTCGGTCATCGCAGGTTTCCCCTCATCGTCAATGAGCATGCGGCGAGCCGGCCAGCGCAGGCCCGCCGCCTGGCGCGGGTTCGGTGGTCTCACCGGGTTCGCCGGCCGTACCGGCCCTCAGCCGCGAACGGACCAGCTCGATATGCTGGCGCAGGAAGTACACCTCGTCGGCATGCGACAGCGGCACGCTGATGTCGTTGACCTTCTCCTCGATCTCGTCGAGCCGGGCCGACAGTGCGGCGACGTCGGCCGGGCCGCGATCGGGATCGGGGTTCTTGACCTCGTACTCCAGCGCGCGCAGCCGGCCGTACCACTTGTAGACGCGCGAGCGGATGCGCCACTGGTACAGCGGCGGCAGCAGCCGCGACAGCGGAATCAGCAGCGCCAGCAGCGACAGCACCACCACCCACATCCGGTCGAACAGGTTGGCGAGCCAGAACGGCAGGTAGCGCTGCAGGAACGGCGGCCCGGACTGATAGTAGCGGCGCGCCTCCTCGGCCAGCGGGAAATCGACCGAGCGCGGCGACGGGAACTCGCGCGGCCGGGCGAACCAGTCGGGCGCGCCATGGATCTCGGCGGCCGCCTGCACCAGCAGGTTCAGCAGCGCCGAGTGCGTGCCCTCGCGGGCGACCAGCGTCGAGGTCGGCGCGATCAGGTTCACGTTGCGCGGCGGCGTGTCGCGCGCCAGATCGACGATGCCGCGCGGCATCACCACGTGGCTCAGCGACGGCAGCCGGCGGGCATAGGCCTCGGCCTGCACGAAGTCGAACAGCCGGATGCCCGGCGTGCGCAGCAGCATCTGGATCAGCAGCCCGTCGCTGGCGCTGGTGAACACCAGCGCATCGAGCTCGCCGTCGAGCAGCGCCGCCACCGCGGTCGAATGATCGCTCTGGCTGATTCTCAAGTCCGCGGGATCGACGCCGTTCTGCGCGAGCAGCGCATCGGCCAGCCGTGCGGTGCCGCTGCCCATCGGGCCCACGTTCACCGACTTGCCGCGCAGGTCGCTCAGCGAACGGATCTTCACCTTCTCGCGATAGAACAGCCACACCGGTTCGTAGAACAGGCTGCCAATCGATACCAGCCCCTCGGTTGCCGCCTCGCGGCGCGGCGCCGCGGCACTGCGCACGAACGCCACCTGCACGTCGCTCTTCTCGTCGCGCAGCGCCCTCAGGTTGTCGCGCGAGCCCTCGGTGTTGCGCAGCTCGACCTGGATGCCGTGACGGGCCAGGATCTGCTTGTAGCGCTCGCCGAAGCGCTCGTAGTCGCTGGCCTCCGGGCCGGTGGCCATCACCAGCTTGCGCGGCGGCGACGGATCGATCCTCGGTGTGGTGCTCGGCACGATCTTGCTCCAGGTGCTGCAGAACCTCGTCAACCTGCTCGGCATCCCGAGCTCTCTCAATTTCGCGGTGATGGGATCGGTCATCCTG
>DAISWF010000223.1:0-6405 GCA_036826495.1 Burkholderiaceae bacterium | reverse complement strand
CGCCGCCACCGCCAGCACGATGAACGGCCCGCCGGTGACGATCAGCGCCCACACCGACACCAGCGCATCGCGCAACTGGCGGATCCGGTACGACACGCGCGGCCGCTTCATCCTCATCCCGTCACGTTCGCCGCTGCCCGCCGGAGGATCACGACGACCTTTTTCCGCCGAAAGGTCACGACAGCATCTGCCCGCCGTCGACGGCGATCGTCTGGCCGGTCACCCAGCTCGCCAGATCGCTCGCCAGGAACAGCGCCACGTTGGCCACCTCCTCGGGCGCGCCCATCCGGTCGAACGGGATGCCGGCCAGGATCGAGTCGTACAGCTTGCGATTGTGCTGGCGCGCCTGATCCCAGACGCCGCCGGGAAACTCGATCGAGCCCGGCGCGATGCAGTTGACGCGGATGCGTCTGGCGGCATAGGCGGCCGCCTGGCTCTTGGTGTACTGGATCAGCGCCGCCTTGACCGCGCCGTAGGGCGGCGTGCGCACGCTGGGCGTCAGCCCCGAGATCGACGAGATGTGCAGCACCGTCCCGCCGCTGCGCTCCAGCCATGGCAGGGCCGCGCGCGTCGCCCGCACGGTGGCCAGCAGGTCGACGTCGATCGATGCCGCCCAGCCGTCCTCGTCGTCGGAGCGGCCGAAGCCGGATGCGTTGTTGACGAGCACGTCGATGCCGCCGAGCGCATCGGCCGCCTGCCGCACCCAGGCGGACACCTGGGCGCCGTCGGCCAGATCGCACACCGATGCCTGCACCGCGACGCCGGTGGCGCGCAGCTCGCGCTCGGTGGCGCGCAGCGCATCTTCCGAGCGCGCGCAGATCGCCACCGATGCGCCGCAGCCGGCGAACGCCAGCGCGATGCTGCGGCCGATGCCGCGGCTGCCGCCGGCGACCAGCACCCGTTTGCCTTCGAACCGGATCTGCATGTCCTCTCCCGTCGTGCCGGACCGCCGCCCGCGGCGTCAGCCGGCGATCCAGTAGTGCGCCAGCACGCCGGCGAACACCGCCGCGCCGAACCAGTTGTTGTGATTGAACGCCTTGAAGCACCCGGCGCGCGAGCGCCCGCGGATCAGCGTCCAGTGATGGACGGCGATGCCGGCCGCCGCGGCCAGCCCCGCCAGATACGACGCGCCGAGCCCCTCGATCCAGCCGGCCAGCGCCAGCAGCAGCAAGGTCAGCGCATAGCAGATCATCACCGCGACGACATCGTGGCGCCCGAAGGTGATCGCCGCGGTGCGGATGCCGATCCGCAGATCGTCGTCGCGATCGACCATCGCGTACTCTGTATCGTAGGCCAGCGCCCAGCAGATGTTCGCCAGCAGCAGCACCCAGGCGGTCGGCGGCAGCGCGTTCTGCACCGCTGCGAACGACATCGGGATGCCGAAGCCGAAGGCGATGCCCAGATACGCCTGCGGCAGCGCGAGGAAGCGCTTGGTGAACGGATAGCTGACCGCCAGGAATGCCGCGATGACCGCCATCCACCATGCCAGCGGATTCATCGGCAGCACCAGCAGCGCCGACAGCAGCGCCAGCACGACGAACACCATGACCGCCTCCCACGGCCGGATCAGGCCGGCGGTCAGCGGCCGTTCGCGGGTGCGCGCGACGTGCCGGTCGAAATCGCGGTCGGCCCAGTCGTTGATCGCGCAGCCGGCCGAGCGCATCAGCACGGTGCCCAAGGTGAACGCGAACAGCAGGTACGGCGACGGATCGCCGTTCGACGCGATGAACAGCGCCCACAGGGTCGGCCACAGCAGCAGCAGGATGCCGATCGGCCGGTGCAGCCGCACCAGCCGCCAGTACAGCGACAGCCGGTGTTCGGACGGCAGCGGCGGCGACGGCAGCACCGGCCCCGGACTCAGCGGCTGCTCAGCCATCGGCCAGCCAGTCGACGTATTCGGCGACACCCTGCTGCACCGTCCTGAACGGCCGGGTGTAGCCGGCCGCGCGCAGCGCGCCGATGTCGGCCTGCGTGAAGCTCTGGTACTTGCCCTTCAGCGCATCGGGGAACGGGATGTACTCGATCCGGCCGTCCTGCACCAGCTCGGCCAGCGGCCGCTCGGGCTGCCCGGCCCGCTGCGCGAGCCGGTTGACCACCGTCAGCGCGATGTCGTTGAACGGCTGCGCGCGGCCGGTGCCGCAGTTGAAGATGCCGCTCACCGGATGATCGAGGAAGTGCAGGTTCACCGCGACCACGTCGTCGACGTGGACGAAATCGCGCGACTGCTCGCCGGAGTTCCATCCATCCCAGCCACCGAACAGCCGCACCCGCCGGTCGGCGATGAACTGGTTGTAGTGATGGAACGCCACCGAGGCCATCCGGCCCTTGTGGGTTTCGCGCGGGCCGTAGACGTTGAAGTAGCGCAGGCCCACGACCGGGCTGGCGAAGCGCGCCGCGCGCCGCCGCATCACCTGATCGAACAGGAACTTCGAGTAGCCGTAGACGTTCAGCGGCGCCTCGACGCTGCGCTGCTCGACGAAGGTCTTCGAGCCGCCGTACACCGCGGCCGACGACGCATAGATGAACGGCACGCGGCGGGCCTGCGCGAACTCGAACAGCGCCAGCGAATAGCGGTAGTTGTTCTCCATCATGTAGCGCCCGTCGGACTCCATCGTGTCCGAGCAGGCGCCCTGGTGGAAGACCGCCTGCAGCGGCGGCAGCGACGCGAGCTGATCCAGCAGCGCCGACTTGTCGAGATAGTCGGCGATCTCCAGGTCGATCAGGTTGCGGTGCTTGTCCGACCGCGTCAGGTTGTCGACCGCGATGATGTCGTTGACGCCGCGCATGTTCAGATGCCGGATCAGGTTCGCGCCGATGAAACCGGCCGCGCCAGTGACGAGGATCACGAAAGCTCCTTGGAGAGGGTCGACAAAGCGGATACAGCGCGGCCGATGACGCGGGCGACGATCCGGTCGGCGGCCGCCCCTCCCTATGCCCCGTCGCCGAACAGCTCGTCGGGCGACACCGACGCGGTTCCCAGTTTACCGACGACGATGCCGCCCGCGCGATTGGCCAGGCGCACCGCATCCGGCATCGGCCGGCCGGCGGCCAGCGACGCGGCCAGCACCGCCGCCACCGTGTCGCCAGCCCCCGACACGTCGAACACCTCGCGCGCCTGGGCCGGCACGTGCAGCACGCTGCCTTCGCCGAACAATGTCATGCCTTCTTCCGAGCGGGTCAGCAGCAGATGACCGACCGCCAGCGCGCGCCGCAGCGCCTGCGCCCGCTGCTCCAGATCGGCCTCGTCGCGCCAGCCGCCGACCACCTCGCGCAGCTCCGAGCGGTTCGGCGTCAGCACGTCGACCCCGTGGTAGCGCTCGTAGTCGTCGCCCTTGGGATCGGCGATCACCAGCCTGCCGGCGGCCTTCGCGTCGGCGATCAGCCGGCCGACGCCGGTCAGCGCGCCCTTGCCGTAGTCGGACAGCACGACCACCTGCGCCTGCGGCAGCGCCTGCGCGAAGGTGGCTTCGCGGCGGGCGATCGCGGCGGCACCCGGCGGCCGCTCGAAATCGATCCTCAGCAACTGCTGATTGCGGCCGATCACCCGCAGCTTGATCGTCGTCGGCAGCTCCGCGTCGCGGATCAGCCGGGCGTCGATCCGGGCGGTGGCGGCCAGCGCCTCGATCTGGCGGCCCGGCTCGTCGTCGCCGACCACGCCGATCAGCATGGCCTGCGCGCCGATGCTGGTCAGATTGCGGGCGACGTTGGCGGCGCCGCCCAGCCGTTCCTCGCTGCGGGCGACCCGCACGACCGGCACCGGCGCCTCGGGCGAGATCCGCGACACTTCACCGAACCAGTAACGGTCGAGCATCACGTCGCCGACCACCAGCACCCGGCACGATGAAAAATCGATCCGGCCCTTCGTCATCCCGTCCGCTCCAGTTCCTCGCTGCGCCGCGGCGCATAGCTGTCCCAGCGGCTGCAGCCGGGGCATTGCCAGTAGTACTGGCGGGCCTTGAAGCCGCAGTGCCCGCAGACGTAGCGCGACAGCCGCTGGGCCTGGCCGCGGATCAGCTTCTGCGTCAGCTCGATATCGTCCTGGTCACCGTCGGCGAGCACCTTGGCGCGCAGGTCGAGCAGCATCTCCAGCCCCAGCAGCGACGGATGTTCGCGCAGCGCCCCGCGTGCCCAGGCCAGCGCCGCCGCCGCGCCGTCGCGCTCGGTGCGTGCGCGGATCAGCGCCGACAGGCCATCGACCGACGGCGATTCGCGCAGCACCTTCTCCAAGGTCGCGATGCCCTCGTCGAGCCGGTCGACCGCGCGATGCGCCTGCAGCCAGCCGTCGGCGACCAGCGCAAGGTGCGCCGGGCTCGTCCGGGCCACCTCGGACCAGGCGTGGATCGCCGCCCGCGGATCGGCCTCGGCCAGCGCCACCTCGCCGGCCAGCAGGTGGGCCCGGGGATGGGCCGGATCGGTGCGCAGCGCCGCCGTCAGCTCGCGCCGGGCGGTTTCGAACCGGCCGGCATCGGTGGAGGTCAGCGCCTTCGCCGCCCGCTCGCAATGGAAGTGGCCGACGCGGCGCTGCAGGTTCTCGCCGCCGTCGGCCTGCGCCCGCCCGGCCAGCTCGATCGCCAGCGGCCAGTCGCGCACCTGCTGCGCGATGTCGAGCCGGTGGTGCAGCGCGGCCGCGCCATAGGCCGAACCTTCGAGCCGGTTGAACACATCCTCGGCGCGGTCGAGCAGGCCGGCCCGCAGGTAATCCTGGCCGAGCTCGTACATCGCATGGTCGCGCTGGGCATCACCGAGGTCGGTGCGCTGGGCGAGGTTCTGGTGCACGCGGATCGCGCGATCGGTCTCGCCGCGCCGCCGGAACAGATTGCCCAGCGCGAAGTGCAGCTCGACGGTATCGGGATCCAGCCGGACCACGTCGACGAACGCATCGATCGCCTTGTCGGGCTGCTCGTTCAGCAGGAAGTTCAGGCCCTTGAAGTAGGCGTCGGGCAGACGCCGCTGTTCGCGCTGCAGGCTGCGCGCATCGAGCCGAGAGGCCAGCCAGCCCAGGCCGAAGAACAGCGGGATCGCGAGCAGCCACCAGGCTTCGAACTGCATGCCGGTCAGAGCCTGTGAACAGCGGCCGGCGCCGTCACAGACCGCTGCGCGGCACGATGGTGTTCGTGCTGGGCGAGTGGGTCAGCGTCGGCACGTCCGGATTGGGCGCCGCCGCGGCGTTCTCGGCCGCCATCGCACTGACCCGGAGCTCCTTTTTCAATCGGCCGATCTCGCGCCGGCGCCGGTACAGCGCCGGTACCACCGACAACAGGCCGACGACCACGCCGGCCACGAAGAAGATCAGCAGGAACAGCACCACCGGCTGCCTGACCTTGTCGAAGCCGAGATTCAGCTCGACGTTGGTGCCGTTGTTGGCGACCGCGAACAGCAGGACGGCGGCAAAGATCGCGATCCTCAGTACCCACGACACGAAACGCATCGATTCCTCCGCAGCCCGGCGACCGCCCCGCCGAAAACTACTGGTCCTTCAGCGCCGCGTCAACGCGTTCGCGCAGTTCCTTGCCCGGCTTGAAGTGCGGCACCCGCTTCTCGGGCACCTGCACACGTTCACCGGACTTGGGATTGCGGCCCACCCGTGGCGGGCGGTACGACAGCGCGAAGCTGCCGAAGCCGCGGATCTCGATGCGGTGGCCATCGGCGAGCGCCCTGGCCATCGCATCGAGGATGGTCTTGACCGCGAATTCGGCGTCCTTGGCGACGAGTTGCGGGTAACGCTCGGCCAATCGGGCGATCAGCTCCGATTTGGTCATCGTCGGATGCTGATCGTCCTGCCTGTCCACGTCGCCCGGCCGCCCTCAAAAACGCGATCGAAACCGCGATGCCTACGGGTTGTTCTGGCTGTCCAGCTTGGCCCGCAGCAGCGCCCCCAGATTGGTGGTGCCGCTGACAGCCGAGCTCTCGGCCTGCATCCGCTGCATCGCCTCTGCCGTCTCGACGTTGTCCTTCGCCTTGATCGACAGATTGATCGAACGGTTCTTGCGATCGATGTTGACGATCATCGCCTCCACCGTCTGGCCTTCCTTCAGGTGATTGCGCGCGTCCTCGACGCGGTCGCGCGAGATCTCCGAAGCCCGCAGGTAGGCATCGATGTCGCCGCCGATGTCGACCAGCGCGCCCTTGGCATCGACGCTCTTGATGACGCCCTTGACCACCGCGCCCTTCTCGTGGGTCGACGCATAGCTGTTGAACGGATCGCCCTCGAGCTGCTTGATGCCGAGCGAGATGCGCTCGCGCTCGGTGTCGATCGCCAGCACCACCGCGCCGACCTCGTCGCCCTTCTTGAACTCGCGCACGGCTTCCTCGCCGGGCTTGTTCCACGACAGATCGGACAGGTGGACCAGACCGTCGATGCCGCCGGGCAGGCCGATGAACACGCCGAAGTCGGTGATCGACTTG
>DAISWF010000222.1:0-9721 GCA_036826495.1 Burkholderiaceae bacterium | reverse complement strand
TCCACGGTTCGACGTGGTAGCTGCCCCGCGCCGTGCCGTCCTCCTCGATGAGATCGGCCTGACCGTAGGCGAAGGGAGCGTCGGGCCGGGCGTCCAGCGCCTCGGCCAGTGCGTTCAGGCCGCCGGGGGCATAGCAGTCGTCGGCGTTGAGCCAGGTGACGAAGCGTGAACGGGCACCGCGCAACCCCTCGTTGATCGCCCATGCCTGACCGTCGTCGGGCGCGGATCGCCAGCGGCTCAGCCGCGATGACCAGCGGTCGATGATCTGCCGGGTGTCGTCGGTCGAGCCGGCATCCATCAGGCACACGTCGACGGACATGCCCTGCGCGAAGATCGACGTCAGCGCCTGCTCGAGGAACGCGCCGTGGTTCAGGGATGGAATGGCGATGGTGACGTCCGCCGGGGCGGCTGCATCTCCCGGGGCGCCGGTCATCGACAGGTGATTTGCCGGATTTTGCAAGCTGCTATCATACCGGGTTGCCCATCGCGGCCTATTTTCAACCGTCCCGCCGCCGATTGCGAGTCCTGCACTTCTATTCCCACTACCACCCGGACACGTTCGGCGGCGGCGAGCAGTTGATCAACCAGGTCTGCCGGGGCACCGCGGCGCTCGGCGTGGACAACACCGTCCTGACGTTGTCGCCGACTGCGCAGCCCGCACTCGTGCAGGTCGATGGACATCCGGTGTATCGCTGTCCGATCGCCTTCACGATCGCGTCGAACCGGTTCTCGCTGTCGGTCATCGGCCGCCTGCGGGTGATGGCGGCGCAGGCTGACCTGGTGCACTGCTACTACCCGTGGCCATGGGGCGATCTGACCTGTCTGCTGGCGGGGGTTCGCAAGCCGCTGGTGGTATCGCAGCTTTCGGACATCGTCAAGCAGCGTGTGCTGCAGTTCGTCTATCGGCCGGTCGAGTCCCTGTTCCTGCGCCGTGCGGGCGCGATCGTCGCCACCTCGCCGAACTATGTGCGGGGCAGTCCGCTGCTGGCCCGGTATCCGGGCAAGGTCGAGGTGATCCCGATCGGGCTCGATGACCGGGACTATCCGCCCGCCGATCCCGCGCTGCTCGACCGCTGGCGTGGCCGTGTGGGCGAGCGCTTCTTCCTGTTCGTCGGCGTGCTGCGCTACTACAAGGGGCTGGAGTACCTGCTGGAGGCGCTGGCCGGCACGAACATCCGGGTGATCCTTGCTGGCACCGGTCCGCGCGAGGCGTTCCTAAAACAGCGGGCGCAGGCACTGGGGCTCGGCAATCTGACGTTTCTCGGCCGTGTCGGCGAGGCGGACAAGCGGGCACTGCTGGAGCTGTGCCATGCGTTCGTGTTCCCGTCACACATGCGCTCCGAATCGTTCGGCGTATCGCTGCTGGAGGCGGCCCGCTACGGAAAGCCGATGGTCTGCTGCGAGATCGGCACCGGGACGTCGTTCGTCAACGTCGACGGTCAGACCGGCCTGGTCGTGCCGCCGGCTGACCCGGCTGCTCTGCGTGGGGCGATGCAGCGGCTCGAGCGAGATGCCGCGCTGGCTGCCCGGCTCGGCGCCGGAGCACGCCGTCGATTCCTCGAGATTTTCCAACTGCGGGCGATGGGCGAGGCTTATATGGCGATTTACCGTCGATTGACGGCACGATGATCGGCGTTGCGCCGCTGCATCGCCGGCCGCCTCGCGCCGATGCGCCGACGGGCGGCCCGTTGTGGTCTGTGTGCACCAGTTAGAATTGTTCGACCCTGCCCAGGTGGAGTCTCCGATGCCGGTTCAAGTAGACGAGTCGATTTTCAAGGCCTATGACATCCGAGGCATCGTCGGCCGCACGCTGACGGCTGATGCGGTCAGGGCGGTCGGCATGGCGTTGGGGGCTCGCGGTCGGACGCAGGGGGTCCCGCGGTTCGTCATCGGCCGCGACGGCAGGCTGTCGGGTCCCGAGCTGAGCCGTGCGCTGATCGAGGGTTTCACCTCCGTAGGAATGCCAGTGGTCGACGTGGGCATGGTGACCACACCGATGGTCTACTTCGGCACCTACCACCTGGGTACCGGTTCCGGCGTAGCGATCACCGGCAGCCACAATCCGCCGGACTACAACGGCCTGAAGATGATGCTTGGCGGCGAGACGCTTCATGGCGAGGCGATCAAGTCGCTGGCGAGGGACATCAATGGCGGCAGGCTCCCGGCCCCGGGAACGCCCGCAGAGGTCACACGGCTCGACATCCGGAACGCTTATCGCGACCGGGTGACTGGCGACGTACGCGTCGCGCGGCCGATGAAGATCGCGGTCGACTGCGGCAACGGCGTGGCGGGCGCCTACGCGGCTTCGCTCTATCGGGCGATGGGCTGCGATGTCCGCGAACTGTTCTGCGAGGTCGACGGCAATTTTCCGAACCACCATCCGGATCCGGCCGACCCGCACAATCTGCAGGATCTGATCGCCTGTCTGCAGGATACCGATGCCGAGATCGGCCTGGCCTTCGACGGCGACGGCGACCGGCTCGGCGTCGTCACCAAGGATGGCAGCATCATCTATCCGGACCGGCAACTGATGCTGTTTGCTCAGGATGTGCTGTCGCGCGTGCCCGGCGGCCAGATCATCTACGACGTCAAGTGCAGCCGCAACGTGGCCGCCTGGGTGCGCAAGGCCGGCGGGCAGCCTCTGATGTGGCGCACCGGTCATTCGCTGGTCAAGGCCAAGCTCAAGGAAACCGGCGCGCCGCTGGCTGGCGAGATGAGCGGTCATGTATTCTTTGCCGAGCGCTGGTACGGCTTCGACGACGGGCTGTATGCGGGAGCCCGTCTCCTCGAGATCCTGTCGCGCCATGCCGATCCCAGCGCGGTGCTGAACGCACTGCCTGATTCTCCGTCGACGCCCGAACTTCATCTGCAGTGTCGGGAGGGCGAGAACTTCTCGCTGATCGAGACGCTGAGGTCCAGGGCAACCTTCGACGGTGCGACCGACGTCATCCGCATCGATGGTCTGCGGGTGGAGTACTCCGATGGATTCGGGCTTGCCCGGCCGTCCAACACGACGCCGGTGGTGGTGATGCGCTTCGAGGCCGATTCCGATGCGGCGCTGGCCCGCATCCAGGCCGACTTCCGACGTGAGATCCTGGCGGTGAATCCTTCGGCCAAACTGCCGTTCTGATGCCTGCAGGTCCGCTGATCCGGTGGCGGGACGACACGATCCGTCTGCTGATCTTTCTGCTGCTGCCGGCCTCGGTACTCGCCTCTCGGACGGGCGGCATCGTCTTCTGGTTGCTTGCGCTGCTCGGTCTGGCCTGCCTGGCATCGGATCTGCTGTCCGGCCGGCGATCGAATGGGCAAGCGGGCAGGCGATCCGAAGCGCTCGGCTGGCCGCAATCTCGCTGGCTGTGGGGGGCGGCGCTGCTGCCGGTGCTGCTGAACGTCAGCTCGGTCCTCTGGTTCGATCTGCCCGCCCGCGAGATCGGCTGGTGGGCGTTCCTGATGGCACCGGCAATCGCCGCGGTCGCCATACGAGTGCCGGATTCCGCCACCTGGCTGCTGCGCGGCGCGCTGTTCGCCTGTTTCGTCGCGCTGGCCGCGGCCGCCTATTCGCGATTCGTGCTGCGCGAGGTGCAGCCGACCTTCGTGATGAATCCGCTGCCGTTCGGGCTGGTGGGTTTCGTCGCGGCCACGTTGTCGGCCTGGGCCGTCGCCATCACCCCTCGGGGGTCCTGGCTGCGCTGGCTCTTCGTCGCGGCCGTCGTGTCCGGCGCGATGGCCTACGTGGCCAGTGGCATCCGCGGCGGTCTGCTGGCATTGCCGCTGTTCGTGGCCGCGTTCGCTCACTGGGGTGAGCCACGGTCCGTCCGCGCCCGTGTGCCATGGGTCGGCGCGGCCGTGCTCGTTGCGGTGATCGGCTCCACCGCCTTTGTGTTCCAGCCGCGCAATGCGATGACCAGCAAGCTCGAGCGGATCGGCGTCGAGGTCGAGGATTTCGCACAGGGCAGGACGCAGTTCTCCAACGTTGGCGAGCGCCTGGCGATGTGGCGCGCCTCGGTGGAGATGGTCAAGGCGCACCCGCTTTTCGGCATCGGCTCGCACCAGTTCGCCAACGCCTCCCGCGAACTGCGCGACAAAGGGCTCTATCCGACCGACGCCCACATCTACCGGCATGCCCACAGCGCGTACGTGACGGTCGCGGCCGAATACGGTCTGATGGGCTTGCTGGCGATGGCGGCCGCCATCTTCTGCGCGATCCGTGCTGTGGCCGGTGCCGATCCACACTATCGGACGCCGGGTTTCGCACTGCTCGGCATCTGGCTGCTGTTCGGCATCACCAACGACGTGTTGTCGCACCAGTTGATCATCCGCTCGATGATCGCCGCCATCGTGATCCTGGTCTTCTGCCGGCCGGGACGGGCCGTCGGCTAGTGCGCATCGCGCTCGTCAAGACGAGCTCCATGGGGGACGTGATCCATACGTATCCCGTGGTTTCGGATATGCGGCGGGCGCTGCCCGGGGTGTCGGTACATTGGATCGTCGAGGAGGCGTTCAGGGATCTGCCGGGACTGCATCCGGGCGTGACGGAGGTGGTCACGGTGGCGGTGCGCCGCTGGCGGCGCCGGCCCTTCAGCGCCGCGTACCGCGACGAGATCAGGGCGACACGGGCGCGGCTGGCCGTACGGTTCGACCTCGTGCTCGACCTGCAGGGGTTGATCAAGAGCGCCTGCATCTGTCGCTGGGCGGACGGTCCGCGCGCCGGCTATGCCTGGGCCTGCGCCCGTGAGCCGCTGGCCAGCCTGACCTATCAGCACCGCTATCGTGTCGACATGAGCGCTCATGCGATCGAACGCGGCCGCCAGCTCGCCGCGCAGGCCTGCGGTTATGAACTGGCCGGCCCGCCGCGATTCGGCCTGTCGGTACCGGGCGAGCGGCTCGACTGCATACCGCCCGGCGACTATGCTGTGCTGCTGCATGCGACGTCGCGTGACGAGAAACGCTGGCCGCCCGATCACTGGCGTGCGCTGATCGATCGCCTGGTCGAGCGGCGGCTGACGCCGTTGCTGCCATGGGGCAGCGACGCCGAACGCGCGCAGGCCGATGCGCTCTGTGCGGGGCGGCCGGCGGCGCGGGTGCTGCCGCGGCTGGGCCTGGCGCAGTGCGCGGTCCTGTTGCGCGATGCGGCGGCGGTGATCGGTGTCGACACCGGCCTCACGCATCTGTCGGCCGCGCTCGAGCGTCCGACCGTGGCGCTGTTCGCGGCCACGCCCGCCTGGCGCTTCGGCCCCTACTGGACCGATCGCGCGGTGAGTCTGGGCAGTCCCGGTGTCTGGCCCGATCCGCAGGCGGTCATCGATGCGCTCGGGGGACTGGGCGCGGCCGGCTCGACCATCATGGCGCCGCAGTGAGCCGCATCCTCTACACGCTCGGCTGGTACGCGGCAACGCCGCTGGTCGCGCTGTATCTGCTGTGGCGCTCGCGCCGCCAGCCGGAGTACCGGCAGCACTGGGCCGAACGCTGGGGGCGGTTCTCCGTGCGCCGCGATGACGATCGCGAGCCGCTGATCTGGATCCATGCGGTGTCGGTCGGCGAGACCCGGGCGGCACAGCCGCTGCTGGCCGCGCTGAGCGCGAGTCATCCGCGAGCGAAGCTCCTGTTGACCTGCATGACGCCTACCGGCCGCGCGACCGCCGCGACCTTGTTCGCCGATTTGCTGGCGAGCGGCCGGCTGGTGCAAGCGTATCTGCCCTATGACTACCCGCACGCGGTGCGCGCGTTCCTGCGCGCCTGGCGGCCGGCGGTCGGCATCCTGCTCGAGACCGAGCTGTGGCCGAATCTCGTCGCCGGCGCGCGGGTCAAAGGCGTTCCGCTGGCGCTGGTCAACGCTCGGCTGTCCGCATCGTCGCTGCGCAAGGGCCTGCGCTGGCCGTCGCTGATCCGACCGGCGCTACAGGGCCTGTCGCTGGTCGCCGCACAGACCGCCGGCGATGCCGAGCGGATTGCCGCGCTCGGCCGTGCGGCGGAGGTCGTGACGGGCAACATGAAGTTCGACGTGCCGCCGCCGCCCGCGCTGGTGGAGCAGGGCCGCCAATGGCGGCGATCGTTGGGCGGCCGGCCGGTCGTGCTTGCGGCGAGCACCCGCGAGGGAGAGGAGGCGCTGCTGCTGGCCGCATGGGCCAGGAGCCGCGCGGCGGCGCCGGCCCGGCCGCTGCTGGTGATCGTCCCTCGGCATCCGCAGCGGTTCGATGACGTTGCCGAGGCGATCGTCGCCACCGGTCTGACCGTGCAGCGGCGCAGCGCTTGGGGGGAGGGGTCGGCCGCTGCGCCGGGGGCCGGCGTCGCGGCGGAACCGGACGATCGCGGCCGGCGCGACGCCGACACAGGTACCGCCGGACAGCGCAGCGCGGGCGCTGTAGCGGGCCAGGGCGAGGGCGAGGGCGCCGACGTGCTGCTCGGCGACTCGATGGGCGAGATGTTCGCCTGGTACGGCATGGCCGACGTCGCGATCATCGGCGGCTCCCTTCTCCCGTTCGGCGCCCAGAACCTGATCGAAGCCTGCGCGGTCGGCGTGCCGGTGCTGCTGGGGCCGTCGACCTACAACTTCGCCGAGGCTGCCGAGCAGGCGATCGGCGCCGGCGCTGCGCTGCGGGTCACCGATGCGGCGGCCGCGCTCACTGGCGCGGTCGAGCTGCTGGCCGATGACGACCGCAGACGGCGCATGTCCGAGGCCGCCCATGCGTTCGCCGCGGCGCACCGCGGGGCGACGCAGCGGACCATGGACGCGCTCGGTCCATTGCTGGCGCGGCTGGACTGATCCGGACCGGTCGCCGGCCGCCGTCCGGCTATCGCTGCGCGCCTGGCAACGCCTGGCGTTCATCCGTAAGCGGGGCGGCACCAGCGCGCACCGCCCGGCCATCGGTCAGAGGCGGTCAGCGATTGGACGACGGGACGGCCGGTGGTGTTGCGGGCGGTGTCGTGACTGGCGGTGTGGCTGAAGGTGGCGTCGCCGATGGCGGCGTCGCCGACGGTGCAGCCGGCGCCGGAGTCACCGGCGCCACCGGCTTCATGACCCGCCCACCGCGCCCGCGCAGCGGGCCGCTGCCGGCCGGCACGCCGGTCGATCCGGTCGCGTTGCCCGGTGATGGCGCACCCGGGGCGGGCGAGGGCGCCGGCGGGCCGGCCGGCCCGGTCGGTACGCTGGCCGCCGCCGGCGACCCCTGGGTCGCACCGGCCGGCCCGCTGGTCGGCGGCTGCACCTGCGCGGCGGGCGCGAGCAGCGTATTGACCGTCTGCAGGTCTTCCTCGCGCAAGGTGCCGGCGGTCTGCTTGAGACGCAGGCCGTTGACCAGCACGTCGTAGCGCGCCTTCGACAGGTCGCGGCGCGTCGTGAAGAGCTGCTGCTGGGCGTTCAGCACGTCGATGTTGATGCGCACGCCCACCTGGTAGCCCAGCAGGTTCGAGTCGAGCGCGAGCTGGCTCGACCGTTCGGCGGCTTCCAGCGCGCGCACCTGGCCCAGCCCGCTGTTGACGCCGAGAAACGCGGTGCGCACGCCCTGTTCGGCGACGCGGCGGGCGTATTCCAGATCCGAGTGGGCCTTGCTGTCGGCGGCGATCGCCTCGCGGACCCGTGCATCGATCGCGCCGCCCTGATAGATCGGTACGTTGAGCTGCACGCCGATCGCGGCGGTGTTGGCCTTGACGCCCAGAAGCTGCAGGGTGGTGTTCTCGGTGCGCGACAGGTTGCCGACCAGATCAACCGTCGGCGCATGGCCCCAGCGTTGGCGTTCGATCTCGCGTCGCGAGATCTCGGTCGACAGCCGTGCCTGCTGCACCTGCAGGTTGTAGTCGCGGGCGGTGGCGGTCCATTCGGTTTCGCGCGCCGGCATCGGTTCGGCCAGGGTGACGCCGCGGCCCAGGGTGTTCAGGTCGGGCACCGGCTTGCCGGTCAGCAGCGACAGCGCCGAGCGTTTGACCGCCAGGTCGTTCTCGGCGGCCAG
The DNA here is from genome assembly GCA_036826495.1 of Burkholderiaceae bacterium. Lineage (GTDB taxonomy): Bacteria > Pseudomonadota > Gammaproteobacteria > Burkholderiales > Burkholderiaceae_E > DAISWF01. Next base: position 1,775 of record DAISWF010000222.1, on the reverse strand, counting down.
TTCCTGAGCCACGTTCAGGTCGAATCGCGCCTGCGCTTCCTGCTGGTCGGTGATCGTCGCGGTGCCGACCTCGAAGTTGCGGCGGGCCGAGGCGAGCTGCTCGGTGATCGCGCGCTTCTGCGCGCGGATCGTCTCGAGGTTGTCCTGGGCGGCCAGCACGTCGAAGTACGCCTGCGACACGCGGATCATCAGGTCCTGCATCGCCTGCTCGAGCTGGGCTTCGCCGATCGTGGCGGCCAGCTTGCTCTGCTCGATCTGCTCGACGTTCTGCAGCCGCAGCAGCGGCATCGTCAGCGCGACGCCGAAGGAGCGGGCGGTGAACATCCGCGACGGCGCGATGTTCGTGTCGACGTCCTGGCGCGTCACGGCGGCGGTGCCGGCGGCGGCGGGCCGCATCAACGCCTGCGCCTGGGTCACGCGTTCCCGGCTGGCTTCGAGGGCCGAGCGGGCGCTCGCGACCAGCGCATCGTTGGCCAGCGCATCACGCCAGCTCGTCAGCAGATCCTGAGCCTGAGCGGAGGTGGCCGCCAATGTCGACAGCGCGGCGGCTGTCAGCGTGCGGCGGATCCGGCGCGAGGGAGGGCAAGGGTTCATCGTCGTTCCGGTGGCGGCAGGGCGATGCGCAGGCGCGGTCGCCTGAATCGGCGATCTCGCCGGCGGGCGGCAGGGGCGGCAGGGGCGTCAATAGCGGGCAACGGACGGATCCACCTCGCGAGCCCACGCGTCGATGCCTCCGGCCAGGTTCGACAGCGTCGTGAAGCCATAGTGCTCGAGGAACATCGCGACCTGCTGGCTGCGGCCGCCATGGTGGCAGAGGCAGACGATGTGTCGCGCCGGATCGAGCTCGGCCAGCCGCGCCGGAATCTCGCGCATCGGAATCGTCACGCTGTCGGGCAGGCTGCACAGCGCGACTTCCCAGGGCTCGCGGACGTCGAGCACCAGCGGGGCCGAAGGGTCGTTGGGGGCGGCGGCGGCGCGAAGCCGTGCCAGTTCAGCCGCGCCGAGCTGCCTGATCATCGGGCGCCTTCAGAACCGGAAATGATCACGTTCGGGGAACCCGACCAGCGGCTTGGCCACCGTGTCGAACAGCGCCCGGGTCTCGAACGTGGCCTGGCCGGTGCGGGTGACGAGCTGCGCGGTCATTACCGGCAGCTCGCCGACGATCGCTGCGAGCCGGCCGCCGATATTGAGCTGCTGCAGCCAGGCATCGGGCACGAAGGCCACCGCGCCCGACAGCACGACGACGTCGAACCGGGTGTCGCCGAACAGCGCCGCGGGATCGACGCCGCTGCGGTTCTCCACCGACACGTTGTCGACACCGCCGGCGCGCAGATTGCTCTGTGCGAAGTCGGCGAGCTCGGGCACCAGCTCGAGGCTCACGACCTGCCGCGCCCGGCAGCCCAGCAGCGCCGCCATGTAGCCGGAGCCGGCGCCGACCTCGACCACCTGCTCGTGACGGCGCGGCATCACCGCCTGCAGCAGCCGGGCCTCCACCTTGGGCGCCAGCATCGTCTCGCCGGTGCGCCGGCCGTCGACCACCAGCGGAATCTCCATGTCGGTGAAGGCCATCGCGCGGTAGGCGGCGGGCACGAACTGCTCGCGCTTGACCACGCCGAGCAGGCTCAGAATGTCCTGGTCCAGCACATCCCAGGGGCGGATCTGCTGTTCGATCATGTTGAAACGGGCGCGTTCGATGTCCATGGCGATCGGGGCGGGGTTCGTTTGGCGGGATTCTATCAATGCCCGGGGGGCTTGCCGGTCCCGCCGGCCCGCGC
>DAISWF010000221.1:0-9725 GCA_036826495.1 Burkholderiaceae bacterium | reverse complement strand
CGATGTTCGACAAGGACACGATGATCATCACCTACGACGCCGAGCGCGGCGAGCCGCGCGGCTCGCGCTCGCGCAAGGCCGATCCGGCCGCGCTCGGGCTGGGCTCGTGCATCGACTGCGGCCTGTGTGTCGAGGTGTGCCCGACCGGCATCGACATCCGCAACGGCCTGCAGTACGAGTGCATCGGCTGCGCCGGCTGCATCGACGCCTGCGATCAGGTGATGGACAAGATGGGCTATGCCCGCGGCCTGGTGCGCTACACGACGACCCATGCGCTGGCGAACCACTGGGACTTCCGACAGATCGTCCGCCATGCGTTCAGGCCGCGCGTGCTGATCTACGTCACGATCCTGCTGTCGGTCACGGCGGCGCTGTTCACCCATCTGGCGCTGCGCGTGCCGCTGAAGGTCGACGTGCTGCGCGACCGCGGCACGCTCGCCCGCGAGGTCGAGGACGGGCGCATCGAGAACGTCTACCGGCTGCAGATCATGAACACCGCCGAGCAGCCGCGCGTATTCCGCATCGGCGTGACCGGGCTGCCGTCGGCCGCGATCGCCAGCGAGCCGCAGGTATCGGTCGACCCGGCCGGCAACCGGCTGGTGTCGGTGCGCGTGCGCGCCGAACCCGGCAGCGGCCACCCGGGCAGCAACCGGATCGACTTCCAGGTCGAGGCCGCCGACGACTCGCGGGTCGTGGTGCAGGAGAAGTCGGTGTTCTATCTGCCGCGTTGAACGCCACGTTGAATCCGCGCTGAACGGTCCCGGCGGATCGGCCCCGGCTCCTCGATCCGGTCTTGGGGCGAGCCTGGCGGGGCGAGGCGCTCCCCGACGAATGGGCGGTGCTTGACAAGCGGGCCACCGTCGATAATATTCGTGAGTACTAATATAAGTGATCGCGGATTTGAACGGCTGGCGCTTCGCATCGGCGCACGGCCCGCCCCGGACACCGGAGACAGCTTGCAGACCGACCGCCGAACCACCGGCCGCCTGATCAAGGCACCCGAGAACTTCCTCGACGCCGACGGTGTGCGTCGGGTGTTCGCCGAGGCACGCACCGGCCGCCGCGATTTCATCCGGCGTGCGTTCGCGGCGGCGGGTGCCGCAGGTGCCGTTGCTGCCGATGCCGTTGCTGCCAGTGCCGTTGCTGCCGGTCCGGCGGCCGCCCGCTCGGGGACCGCCGTGCCCGCCGACGGCGATCCGAACATCCTCGAGCTGCCCGAGCACACCCGCGGCCTGGGCCAGCCGGTGGTCACCGACGGCTACGGCAAGCCGTCGAAATGGGAGGCGAACGTCCAGCGGCGCCAGAGCCCCGGCCTGACCCAGACCACGCAGGCTTCGGTGTCGTTCGCGCCGCTGCAGTCGCTGTTCGGCATCGTGACCCCCAGCGGCCTGCATTTCGAACGCCACCATCAGGGCTGGTGGGACATCGATCCGTCGAAGCACCGGCTGATGATCAACGGCTCCGACGACAAGATCGTCCGCAAGCCGCTGGTGCTGACGATGGACGAGCTGATGCGGCTGCCGTCGGTCAGCCGGTTCCACTTCATCGAGTGCGGCGCCAACAGCGGCATGGAATGGGGCAACGTCGCGGTCCCCACCTGCCAGTACACGCACGGCATGCTGAGCTGCTGCGAGTTCACCGGCGTGCCGCTGCGCACGGTGCTCGACATGGCCGGCGTCGACTACCGGCGCGGCCGCTTCGTGCTGGCCGAAGGCGCCGACGGCTCGTCGATGACCCGCACCGTGCCGATGGAGCTGGTCGAGAGCGGCGAGGTGCTGCTCGCCTACGGCCAGAACGGCGAGATGCTGCGTCCCGAGAACGGCTACCCGCTGCGTCTGGTGGCGCCCGGCGTGCAGGGCGTGAGCTGGGTCAAGTATCTGCGCCGCATCGAGGTCGGCGACCAGCCGTACGGCGCCAAGGACGAGACGCTGCACTACGTCGACCTGATGCCCGACGGGCGGCATCGGCAGTACACCAGCATCCAGGAGTGCAAGAGCGTGATCACCACGCCGTCGGGCGGCCAGGTGCTGCTGGACCGCGGCTTCTACAACATCAGCGGGCTCGCCTGGTCGGGCCGCGGCCGCATCAAACGGGTCGACGTGTCGGTCGACGGCGGCCGCAACTGGCGCAGCGCGCGCCTGGAGACGCCGGTGCTGTCGAAGTGCCTGACCCGTTTCAACCTCGACTGGGTCTGGGACGGCCGGCCGACATTGGTGCAGAGCCGCGCGATCGACGAGACCGGCTACGTGCAGCCGCAGATGCGCCAGTTGCGCGCGGTGCGCGGCACGCGCTCGATCTATCACAACAACGCGATCCAGACTTGGCTGGTGCAGGCGAGCGGCGAGGTGAAGAATGTCCAGCTCTCGTAGGCCGCGACGTTCTCCGGCGGCTGGCGCCGCCACGCGGGTGACCGCGGCCACACGGGCCACTGCCGCACGTTTCGCCTCCATACGTGTCGCCGCCTTCGTACGTTCCGCCGCCTTCGTACGTTCCGCCGGCGCACGTCTCGCCGCCGCCGCATTGCTCTTCGCCGGCATCGCCGCCGCGCATGCGCAGCCGGCCGAACGCTTTCCCGGCATCGGCCGTGCCGCCACCGCGAAGGAGCTGGCCGCCTGGGACATCGACGTGCGGCCCGACTTCAAGGGACTGCCGGCGGGCTCGGGCTCGGTCGCCCGCGGACAGGAGATCTGGGAAGCCAAGTGCGAGTCGTGCCACGGCGTGTTCGGCGAAAGCAACCAGACGTTCATGCCGCTGATCGGCGGCACCACCGCGAAGGACATCGAGACCGGACGGGTCGCACGGCTGACCGACGAATCGTTCCCCGGCCGCACGACGATGATGAAGCTGTCGTCGGTCGCGACCCTGTGGGACTACATCCGCCGCGCGATGCCGTGGACACAGCCCAAGTCGCTGTCGCCGGACGAGGTCTATGCGGTGACCGCCTACATGCTGAACCTCGCCGGCGTGCTGCCCGACGACTTCACGATGACCGACCGCAACATCGCCGACGTGCAGAAGCGGCTGCCCAACCGCAACGGCATGACGGTGGACCATGCGCTGTGGCCGGGCCGCACGGTCACCCCCGCCCGCAAGCCCGACGTGGCCGCCACCGCCTGCATGAGTGGGTGCGCGACCGAGCCGAAGGTCGCGTCTTTCCTGCCCGACCATGCACGCAACGCGCACGGCAATCTGGCCGAGCAGAACCGTTCGGTCGGCCCGCAGCGCGGCGCGAACACCGCAGGCACCGTGAATGCCGCGGGCACCGCAGGCATCGCGGGTGCTTCGGGTACCGCAAGTGCCGCGGCCGGTTCACCCCCGCGGGCCGCGGCAGCGGCAGCGGCCGCGGCCGCTGCCGCCGAGCCGTCGGTCGCGACGCTGACGCAGCGCCATGCCTGCGTCGCCTGTCACGGCATGTTCAACAAGATCGTCGGCCCGAGCTTTCGCGACATGGCCCGCAAGTATGCCGACCGCACCGACGCGGCCGCCTACCTCGCCGGCAAGATCAAGGGCGGCAGCTCGGGGGTCTGGGGATCGGTGGAGATGCCGCCCCAATCGCTAGGCGAGGCCGAAGCGATGACGCTTGCGCGCTGGCTGGCCGACGGCGCCGATCCCGACCGGCTGAATCGACGATGAACCTGACCGGACGCGAATTCCTCGATGTGCTGGCGGCCGTGTGGCCGCCCGCCGGATCAACACGCCGAAGCTGGCCGGCGTGCTGGGCAACGCCGGGCTGACCCGCGGCTAGCGCTGCCCGATCGACACAGGCACAGACGCGCGGATCATGCCGGAAACATTGCTGGAACGGCTTGGCGAGGGCAATGCGCTCGCGCTGGCCGGCCTCGTGCTGGGCATCGCATTCGGCTTCTTCGCGCAGCGCTCGCGCTTCTGTCTGCGTTCGGCGGTCATCGAGTTCGCCCGCAACGTCACCGGCGGCAAGCTGACGGTCTGGCTGTTCGCATTCTCGACCGCGGTGATCGCGACCCAGGCGCTGGTGCTGGCCGGCGTGTTCGATGCGCGCGACGCCCGGCAGAGGCGGCGTACACCGGCGTGCTGGCGCCGCTGCGTCAGGCCATCTCGGCCTGGTGGACCGTCGAGGGCGGCAGCGGCCGCGACCTGACGGTGCGGCTGGGCATCGGCCATGGCGGCGCGCTGCTGTTCGGGCTGGTGTGGCTGATCGGCGCGGTGATCTGGGCGCGCCGCCAGCGCGTGACCGCCTGGGGCTGGGCCGGCGCGATCGGCGTCGGGCTGACGATCGCCGCCGCCTGGTGGACCACGTACTCGGTGGCGCGGCAGGCGTTCGATCCGCATCCGATCCAGGCGCTGAGCTTCACCGGGCCGTCTGCCGAGGTGCTGACCCGCGTGCTGTTCGCCGGCGACAAGCCGGCGACGTTCGATCTCGGCCTGGTCCCCGGCGTGTTCGTCGGATCGTTCATCGCGGCGGCGCTGTCCGGCGAGCTGAAGCTCGAAGGATTCCAGGGCGGCGCCAGCATGCGCCGCTACATCGTCGGCGCGGTGCTGATGGGCTTCGGCGGCATGCTGGCCGGCGGCTGCGCGGTCGGCTCGGGCCTGTCGGGCGCGTCGGTATTCACGATCACCTCCTGGGTCACGCTCAGCACGATGTGGGCAGCGGCCGCGCTCACCGACCGGCTGATCGATCAGGCGCCGGCAGGCGCGCTATCGACGGTCTAGAATGACGGCCATGGGTTCAACTGGAACGAATGCCCAGGCTCTCCCGCCGGAAGATGCCGTCGGCGACGAGGTGTTCGAGTCGGCGGCCGAGCTGTTCCGGCTGCTGTCGACACCGATCCGGCTGAAGATCATCAGTGCCGTCTGTCAGCAGGAGAAGAACGTCTCCGAGCTGCTCGCCGAGATCGACACGACGCAGCCGAACATGTCACAGCATCTGTCGGCGCTGCACCAGCGCGGCGTGCTCGGCCGCCGGCGTGACGGCAACCAGATCTACTACAGGGTGCAGAGTGAGAAGGTCGCGATGCTGTGCCGCGCGGTCTGCACCCAGATGGCGATCGACATGAGCGGCGACGCCAGCGTCGACGACGCCGAACGTCTGCTGCCGGCACGCGAGCCGCGCCAGGACCCCGCCGCTTAGGCCTGCTCACGCCCCATCCGTGCCCGCGCCGGATGGAGCATGAACGCCCCTCGGCTCGAACGAGTTCGCGATCCGCTCCAGTCGATCGAGGAGCGCCGTCAGCGGGGACCGTGCAGCCGCTGCGTATCCGTCGCGGCCGGCCCTTTCGCCGAATGCTCCGAAGGGTCCAGCACACGGATCGTGCGCTTCCCGGGATCGATCTCCACGATGGCTCCGTGCGGGATCTGCGCGGTGATGTCGACGTCGAAGCCCGCCAGCATGCTGACGTCCCCGAGGGCCGCCCCCTGGGCCAGGATCGTGTTGACGGTATTGAACACGATCGCCGCGGGCGCCATGTGGCGCGAGCGCATCTCGTGGAGCATCCAGGCGGTGGCCACGCCGCCCTTGGCGGTATCGAGCACCAGCACCTTGTCGACATACGATTGTCCGACGAGCTTGTGCGACGGCCTCGAGAAGACCCCCTGCAGCCGGTTCAGATCGTAGCGGGCGGAGAATCCGTCGTGCGCGACGAGCGCTTCACCGACGATCAGACGGCCCATGCCGTGACGGGCCTGAAAGCTGAGGCCGCTCATGCGAGTTCTCCCGTTTCCGCCGCCTGCACGCAGGCTTCCATGGAGGCCAGCATCGGCACGTAGCCGTAGCCGCCCAGGATGTTGACCAGCTTGGCGCTGTTGGTGGCCAGGCGCTTCCAGCCGTGCGCCTCGCTCATCTCGCGCGCATAGGACTGGTAGAAGCACATGCCGGCCAGCACGGTGCCGCCGGCCTCCTCGATCGCGCGGGTGTAGCCGAACCGATCGCAATCGGGCTTCACCTGAGGACTGGTCACGGCCAGCAGCGGCTTCCTGAAGTGGCGGCCGTCGCACATCGCGGCCAGCGCACGCAGCTCGTACAGGCTGAGCTGGGGCGCGGAGAACACCACGACGTCGACGGTGCTGTCGACCGCATAGCTCTGCCTGAGCTCTTCCACATCGGCCCGCGAGATGCGATGTGCGACGGTCAGCTTGTCGCCGCCTACGTCGGACAGCCTCTGAGCCTCCGGCGTGATGCCGGGGATGTGGAACAGCGCGGTCGACCCGAAGCTCGCCATCGCGGCGCCCAGATGCTTCAGCTCGTCGGAGGTCGGAGCGCGATCCAGGCCCTCCAGCAGCGGCACCTGCCAGTAGTTGCCGGCCATCCGCCCGACGAGCCCGCCCAGCGCGCCCCAATCGTTCAGCTCCCGGGGCGTCCAGTCGATCCGTATCCGCAAGGTGGCCTGCCGCTGCCGATCGAGATGGAATCCGTAGCGGGGCGTGCGGCCCGTCAGTCCCGCGGACACCGCCGACGGCCCGCCCTCGAAGTTCGACCTGGCGCCGCCCACCGAGTTGGAATAGATCACCACGCCGGTATCGCCGAATGCGACATGCTCGCCACGGGTCGCCGCCAGGATCGTCTGATAGTTGATGCAGGTGTCGGTCATGCTGACGCCGAGCCGGACGAAGGCCTCGATCGCCCGCCGTTCGAGCTCCAGCATCCAGTCCTGATGTCCGAGAAACGACGCCTTCGAGAAATCCGTTCCCCGTGGATCCGTGATCGTCGGGATGCGCACGCGGCCGCCTGCGTCGGCCAGACGCTCCAGCCACATGACACCGGCCTGCCCGAGACTTTCGGTGTCGGCCATCGCGTGCGCCTGCGTCACCGGCACGAAATCGGCCGCACCGAAGAAGTCACCCACCTTGATCTGGTGCTCGATCGCGGTCTTGACGGCGGCACCTGCCTCGCCGGCCAGCATCGCGGCTTCCATGTCATTCAGTTTCATCAGCTACTCCAGTGGACGGATCGCCCGGGCGATCTCGATCGGGCCCGGTACGCTCATGCGAAACGTATAGCGCTCGGGGACGATGTGGATCCGCATGTGCTCGCAGGCGGTGCCGGTCATCGTGTACGAAGTCCGTTGCATCAGCAGCACATGGCCGCGAGCCTTCGATCCGAGCTCTCGCGCGGTCCGGGCATCGGCGCGTGCACACTGGATCGCGACGTCCGCCCGGCCGATCCTCAGGCCGAGGAACTGACGAAGGATGTCGTACACCGCCATCTGCTCGGCGCGCGCGAAACCGAGAGGCGCTGCGTCGGCGGGCAGAAACGCCTCGACGATCGCGAATGCCTCGCCGTCGATCCGGTACCGCCTGCGCAACCGGACCGGCAGGTCGAGCCCGTCGGGCAGACCGTTCGTGTTGCCGGCCGCCGGCGAGAATTCCAGCAGCTCGGTCTGAGGCTCCACGCCCTGACCACGCAATGCCTCGCGGAATCCCTGCAGACTGGCGAGATCCTGGTGCAGCGGCGTTCGCGCGACGAACGTTCCCTTGCCGCGGCGGGCGACGACCTGGCCGTTGCGAACGAGAAGCTGCAGCGCCTGGCGCACGGTCACCCGGCTGATGCCGTAGGTCGACATCAGCTCGGCCTCGGTGGGCAGTTGCTGGCCGGCTGCCAACCTGCCGCTGGAGATCCCGGCAGCGAGGCGGGCGGCGAGCTGACCATACAGCGGCTCCTCGCTCGCTGCCTGCAGCGGCTCTTCCGCTCGGTTCCTTGCCTCCCGGGTCCGGGAAATCGCCATGATCCTATAACGTCTTATATTGTCCTATAATGTTATATCGATCGGTGCCAGCCGGTCAACCTCGGCATGGCCCGGGCTTCCCGGAGCTCGTCGCCGGCATCCGGATCCGGCATCGGCAAAGGGTCTGCGCGACCGTGAATCAGCGTCCGCCGATCCGTTCGATCGCCGCGTCGTCGAGCTCGCCGGCCGCCGCCGCGAGCCGCGCGCGGTCCACCAGCAATGCGTACTGCGCCTGCTGCAACGCGCGCTCGGCGGCGAACAGCTCGGCCTGCGCGTTCAGCACGTCGAGCGTCGTGCGCGCACCGGCCTCGCGGCCCAGCTCGGTCGCGTGCAGCCGCGTACGCGCCGACGCGAGCGAACGGCGCAGCGCATCGATGCGGGCGATGCCGGTGGTCAGGCCCTCCCATGCCGCGCGCACCTGACGGCGGATCGTCCGGCGCCCATCGGCGTTCTCGAGGCGCACGCGCTCGAGCGCCGACGCGGCTTCGTCGCGCTGCGCGTCACGCATGCCGCCGGTATACAGCGGCACGTTCACCTGCACGCCGATCGCCTGCGAGCTGGCGGTGATGCGGCCATCCCCCCACGGGCCGTCGCCGCGCAGACGCTCGTCGCTCGCGCGGGCAACGAGGTCGACGGTCGGCGAGGTCCAGCCGCGCAGCTTGGCGAGCTCGTCGGTGGCCATCTGCTCGGCGAGGTCGAACAGACGCCGCATCGGGCTCGCATCGACCGCACGCCGCGACCAGTCGTCGAGCGACGGGCCGGCCGCGGCCGCCGCTGCGAATGCCGGCGCGCCGGGCCGGTTCGGCTCGGCCATCGGCCGGCCGGTCAGGTCTTCGAGCGCCGCACGCTGCAGCCTGAGCTGCGCCTGCCCGGCCAGCCATTCGGCCTGCAGGCCGTCGCGCCGCGCCTGCGCCTCGCGCAGCTCGGTCACCGGCGCATCGCCGGCGTCATAGCGTTCCTGCGCTTCCTCGAGCGCGCGCACGACCGCGGCGCGCTGCCGATCGAGCAGCGCCAATGCATCCTCGGCGGCCAGCATGTCGAACCAGGTCTGCACGACACGCAGCCGCAGATCCTGCGCGGCGAGCTCCAGCCGGATGTCGGCCAGCGCCGCCTGCGCGGCGAGCTGGCGGGCGTTCGCCGAGCGCTCGGCGCCGTAGATCGGCTGCGATGCCTGCAGCACCCAGCGCATGTAGGGCCCGACGTCGACGCCGGCGCGGAACGATGCGCCGGTGGTGTCGGGAAAGCCCGGCGCGCTGAACGACGCGCCGCCCATCGTGCTGCGCGCACCGCCGATGCCGCCGCCGACGCTGAGCGATGCCTGCGGCCGCCACAGCGCATCGGCCTGCCGCCTGCGTGCATCGCCGCCGCGCGCCTGCGCGGCCGCGGCCGCGTACAGCGGATCGCTGGCGAACGCCGCCCGCACCGCCGACGACAGGTCGTCGGCCGCGAAGGCCGGCGACGCTATGATCAGCGACGCCGTGAGCGATGCCATCAGCGATGCGACGGCCACCGCGAGCGTCGCGATACGCACGGGGAGGGTACGCATGGCGTCCCCGAGATTCATGCGCCCGCCGTCACGCCGAGCTTGCGCAGGATGATCTCCAGCGGGCACCAGCGGGTGAGGCTGCTCTGCGCGAGGTTCGCGCCGACGAATGCGGTGAACCACAGCCAGTTCGTGCTCTGGAAGAACGGGCTGCCGGGCGCGCCGAGCGCGAGCGAGATCAGAATGAAGCTGCCGGCGAAGAGACGGACCAGTTGCCAGGATTTCATCGGGGACTCCGTTTGACGAAGAAGTGGATCGATCGGTTGCGGAACAAGAGACTCAGCCTGCGCGTTGCGGCGCCTCGGCATCGGCGGCCGGCGGAGCGCCGGGACGATCGGCATCGCCGCGCGGCCATTCGAGCCGCCGGCGGTTGGCCACGTAATAGAGCAGCGGGATCACCACCAGGGTCAGCACCGTCGAGACCAGAATCCCGAAGATCAGCGAGATCGCCAGACCGTTGAAGATCGGGTCGTGAGGATGAAGAA
>DAISWF010000220.1:0-9753 GCA_036826495.1 Burkholderiaceae bacterium | reverse complement strand
CCGCCCGATTCGGCGGGCCGCGGCGCCGGGGGCGTGTCGCCGGCGGGCCCTGCGGCGGCCCCAGCGCCGCCGGGGAATGCCGCCATGCCGGATGGGCTGCCGCCCCCGTCAGAGGCCGCAGCGGTCGCGCCCGACGGCGCGCCACCAGGCAGCGCGCCACCGGACGGCACCGCGCCAGATGGCGCCGCACCGGACGGCACCGCTCCGGACGGCATGGCTTCGGCCCGCATGGCTCCGGACAGCGCTGCCGCCAAGCCCGGCCCGCCGGCGGGCGCAGCGGCCGCCTCGGGGAGCGGCCCGCGGGGATACCCTGACGCGGGGGGTGGCGCGGCACCCGGCGCCGCCCCCGGCACCCCGGATCGGCCGTCGGCCGACGCGGAAGCAAAAGCGGAAGCCGCCGAAGCCGCGCTCGGCTGCGACGTGGCGGACGATGTCGAGGGCGCCCCGCCCGCCGCAGCCGGCAGACTGCCGGTATCGGCGGTCGTGCCGCCGGTTTCGGTATGCAGCATCGTGGCGGTCGGCGCGAAGCCGGCCGCCTGGCCGTCCTGCCTGCTCGACAGCTCCAGCTCGACCACCCGGTTCAGGATCGGCAGAAGCTGCAGGGTCAGCCGGTCGATCGAGATCGCATGGCGGGCCGCGCTCGGCGCGCCCCGCGGCACCGCGGCGATGATCGGCACCGCGCGGCCGCTGGCCCGGATGCCGGCGGCGACCTTGACCGCCGCCGAATCGGTGGTGTTGACGATCAGGATGTCGACCGGCGTGGCCGACAGATCCTCGATCAGCGTGAACTCGTAGCGGTTGTACTGGCTGTGCTTGAAGACGATCTCGATGAGCCGCCAGTCACGCGGGTCGAGTCCGGCGGCGCCAACCCGGTATGAAGGTCTGGGGTCCATTCGTAGGTGGGAACTGGTCTCGGTGGTCGACACATCGGGAACGGCGCGCGACCGTCCATATTGTCACAAGCCGCACCGCCAGAGGTAAGCCCCGTTGTGGTGTTTGCCCAACCCTGGCCGACGTACGTCGGCTGCGGGCCGGCAGACGTCATCGGGCCCTGCGCTTCGCCAACACGGTTATCATCTGCGGCCCGCCCTGACGGCCCGCGCAACCGGTGGCGACCATGACCCAACGCGATTTCTACGGCTTCGACACCCTGAGCCTGCATGCCGGCGCCTCGCCGGATGCCGAGACCGGCGCCCGCGCGACGCCGATCTACCTGTCGACCTCGTTCGTGTTCCGCGACTCCGATCATGCGGCGGCGCTGTTCAACATGGAGCAGTCGGGCCACGTCTACTCGCGGATCAGCAATCCGACGGTGGCGGTGCTCGAGGAACGGATCGCCGCGCTGGAGAGCGGCGTGGGCGCGATCGCCACGGCCAGCGGCCAGGCGGCGCTGCATCTGGCGATCGTCACGCTGGCGGGCGCCGGCTCGCACATCGTCGCGTCGCGTGCGCTCTACGGCGGCTCGCACAACCTGCTGCACTACACGCTGCCCCGCTTCGGCATCGAAACCACGTTCGTCGATCCGCGCAACCCCGATGCCTGGCGCGCCGCGCTGCGGCCGAACACCCGGCTGCTGTTCGGCGAGACGCTCGGCAATCCCGGCCTGGACGTGCTGGACATCCCGACGGTGGCCGCGATCGCCCATGATCACAAGGTGCCGCTGCTGGTCGACTCCACGTTCACGACGCCGTGGCTGATCAAGCCGGGCGACCTCGGCGCCGATCTGATCTATCACTCGGCCACCAAGTTCCTGTGCGGCCACGGCACGGTGCTGGGCGGGCTGCTGATCGACAGCGGCCGCTTCGACTGGGACGCCTCGGGCAAGTTCCCGGAGCTGACCGAACCCTATGAAGGGTTCCACGGCATGGTGTTCTCCGAGGAATCGACGGTGGCGCCGTTCATGCTGCGCGCCCGCCGCGAGGGGCTGCGCGATTTCGGTGCCTGCCTCTCCCCGATGAACGCCTTCCAGATCCTGCAGGGCATCGAGACCCTGCCGCTGCGGATGGCGCGCCACGTCGACAATGCCCGGCGCATCGCCGGTTTCCTCGCCGAGCACCCGATGGTCGCCCAGGTCGCCTACCCGGGGTTGCCCTCGCATCCCGATCATGCGCTCGCCGAGCGGCTGATGCCGCGCGGCTGCGGCGCGGTGTTCAGCTTCGATCTGAAGGGCGACCGCGCCGCCGGCCGCCGCTTCGTCGAAGCGCTGCAGCTCTTCTCGCACCTGGCCAACGTCGGCGATGCCCGTTCGCTGGTGATCCACCCGGCCTCGACCACCCACTTCCGGATGGACGGGCCGGCGCTGCAGGCCGCCGGCATAGGCGAAGGAACGCTGCGGCTGTCGATCGGCCTGGAGGATCCCGACGATCTGATCGCCGATCTGACGCGGGCCTTCAAGGCCGCGCAGAAGGGCTGAGCAGGCTGCGGCAGCACCGAGCTGACGAAACGGCTCATCGACACCGATCGCGCAAACGGAGACCTCCCATCATGTGGCTGGACGTCCAAGGTCAGCGGGCTTATGCATACACCGGCGGGCGGCCGTTCGACCCGGCGCAGCCGACGGTGGTGTTCATCCACGGCGGGCAGCACGACCACAGCGTCTGGGGTCTGCAGACCCGCTACCTCGCGCATCACGGCCATGGCGTGCTGGCGGTCGATCTGCCCGGCCACGGCCGCAGCGCCGGCACGCCGCTGCCCAGCATCGAAGAGATGGCGCAGTGGCTGATCGCGCTGCTCGATGCGGCCGGCGTCGAACGGGCGACGCTGGTCGGGCACAGCATGGGCTCGCTGATCGCGCTGGAATGCTCGGCGCTCGCGCCGGCGCGGCTGGCCGGCCTGGTGCTGGTCGGCACCGCGTTCCCTATGAAGGTCTCCGACGCGCTGCTCGATGCGGCGCGGCGCGACGAACAGGCGGCTTTCGACATGATCAACGCCTGGTCGCATCTGAGCCTGAACCACCATCCCGGCACGCCCGGCCCGGGTTTCTCGGTCTTCGTGCAGAACCGGCGGCTGATGGACCGCCAGGCGCCCGGCGTGCTGTACAACGATTTCAATGCCTGCAACGTCTATCAGCAGGGGCTCGCCCGCGCGCAGGCGCTGCAGCTTCCGACCTTGTTCGTCCTCGGCCGGCGCGACATGAGGACCCCGCCGCGCTCGGGCAAGGCGCTGGCCGCGCAGGTGAAGCAGGCCCGGGTCGTCGAGATCGACGGCAGCGGCCATGCGCTGCAGACCGAACGGCCGCAGGAAGTGCTCGACGCGATCCGCGATTTCCTGGCGGAGCAGCGCTCGGCCGTGTGACGGGCGGGGGACGCATCGCCGGCTGCCCGCGCTGCCGCCGACCGCAGATCGCCCCCCTCGCCCGTGGCCTTCGTGGGCGCCGGTGACGGCCGCCTGCCCTGGTTGGCCACCGGGACGCTATGTACGCCCGCCGCCGCCAGCGCTAACATCGGTTCACTACATCGGAGTACCGCCATGAACGAAGCGAGCCACGGCGGCCGGGCCGACACCTCATCCTCTGCCGGTTCCGCGCCCCACACCGACCACGAAACCCGCTACACCACCTTCACGGAGTTCTATCCGTTCTACCTGCGAGAGCATCGCAATCCCACCTGTCGCCGGCTGCATTTCTTCGGCTGCCTGGGCGCCCTGTTCTGCCTGGCCAAGCTGCTGGTCACGTTGAATCCGGCCTGGTTCCTGGGCGGGCTGGTATGGGGCTACGGACTGGCCTGGATCGGCCATTTCGTGTTCGAGAAGAACCGGCCGGCCACCTTCAAATATCCGTTGTTCAGCCTGATGGGCGACTGGCGGATGTTCAGCCAGATGCTGACGGGGAAGATACCGTTCTGACGGACAGCGGTTCGTCCAGCACCGGCCCTTCGATCCGCAACGCCCGGTCGCGCACCCGCGACGGGTTGCGCCGGCCCCGACCGTTCGCGCCCTCGCGCTCGTGCCACACCGCCTCGAACAGCGGGCGCAGCGTCAGCGCCGACGCGGGCCTGGCGAGCGACCAGTGCTCGTCCCACACCGCGCGCTCCGGATCGTGCCGCGGCTGATCCGGCTGCATCAGCCAGTGCCGGTGCAGATAGCCCAGACCGGCCAGCAGGCCGGCGACCTCCTCCGCGCGCCGGACGTCAGGCCCGAGCTCGCGCCGCAGATCGCCGGCCGCCACCAGCGGCTGCCCGTCGCGCTGCGCCGCCGCCAGCGCGCCCAGCACCCGGGCCGCCGCCTCGAAGCGCTGAGCCGGCGTCCAGCGCAGATGGACCTGGGCGCCGCTGCCCCAGTAGCGCAGGTTGGCGGCCAGCAGCGCGCCCAGCAGCACGGTCAGCCAGGTCGTGAACAGCCACAGCAGGAACAGCGGCAGCGCGGCGAACGCGCCGTACACGACGGTGTAACCCGGCATCCGCGCGACGTAGACGCCCAGCCAGGTACGCAGCCCCTGCAGGATCAGCGCCGCCAGCAGCGCGCCGATCAGCGCATCGCGCCAGCGCACCGGCACGTTGGGCACCAGTCGGTACAGCAAGGTCAGCGTGCCGACGATCATCACGATCGGCAGCGCGGTGAACCAGGCCCGCCGGACCTCGCGGCCGGTGAGCCCGGCCAGCCAGTCGCTGAACACGATGCCGTTGATCGTCAGGCTGAACGCCAGCACCAGCGGGCCGAGGGTCAGCAATGTCCAGTACAGCGTGATCCGGCGCGCCAGCGAGCGCGGCCGGTCGGCTGCCCAGATCTGGTTCAACGTGCGGTCTATCGTCAGCAGCGCGCTGAACGCGGTGGCGAAGAACACCAGCGCGCCGAGCAGCGACAGTTCGCTCGCGCGCGACGCGAACTGGTTCATGTAGCCGAGCACCGTGTCGGCGATCGACGGCAGGAACAGGTTCGCGCGCAGGAAGCGCTGCAGCGTGTCGCGCAGCCGCTCGAACACCGGCAGCGCCGCCATCACCGAGACGACGATCGAGAAGATCGGCACCACCGCCAGCGTCGACAGGAAGGCGAGGCTCGCGGCCGTCTGCGGCAGCCGCAGCGCCAGCCCCTGCCGCAGCATCGCCAGCAGCAGCCCGCGCAGCTTGATCACCCATCCCCGCATCGCCCTATGATAGCTTCCCGGCCCATGCGTACCTTGCGGTGGACCGTCGTGACCTGCTTCGCGGCCCTGGTGCTGCTCGGGCTGGCCTGGGAACTGTGGCTCGCGCCGCTGCGGCCGGGCGGCTCGCTGCTCGCGCTGAAGGTGCTGCCGCTGTGCGCGGCGCTGTCGCCGCTGGCCCGCGGTCAGGTGCGGGCTTTTCAGTGGTGGTCGATGCTGATCCTGCTGTACCTGATGGAAGGCATCGTCCGCGGCACCAGCGATCGCGGGCTGTCGATGCAGCTCGCGTGGATCGAGACGGCGCTCGCCGGCACCGCCTTTGCGGCCACGCTGCTGTACATGCGGGCCCTCCGGCGGGCGAGTTCCTGAACCGCACGGCCGGCAGGCGACGTCGGGCCGCGCAGAGCCGCCCGGCGGCCGGCCATGCGCCGCCACATGGGCCGCGGCCCGCACTACGACCGCCGGGCAGCCTTCCGGCGGCTACGCCGCCTGCTCGCCGAACCTGCGCGACACTTCCGCGGCGGCCTCGTCGAACAGCGCCGGATCCTGGCGGGCCAGCCGGCGGTCGTCCGACAGCACTCGGCGCCAGTGCCGCGCGCCGGGCAATCCGTTGAACAGGCCCAGCGTGTGCCGGGTGATCGCGCGCAGCGGCACGCCCTGGGCGATGCAGTGCGCCGCATGGTCGCGCAGCGCGGCCACCACCTGCAGCCGGTCGTCGAACGGATCGGGCGCATCGAACAGCAGCCGGTCGACCGATGCCAGCCGCCACGGATTCTGGTAGGCCTCGCGCCCCAGCATCACGCCGTCGGCATAGGCCAGATGCTCGCCGATCTGATCGAAGTCGCCGATGCCGCCGTTGACGACGAACGCCAGATCCGGGAAGTCGGCGACCAGCCGCCGCACCACGTCGTAGCGCAGCGGCGGCACCTCGCGGTTCTGCCGCGGGCTCAGCCCCTGCAGCCAGGCATTGCGGGCATGCACGACGAACACCCGCGCGCCGCCTTCGGCCACCGTGCCGACGAAATCGCGGACGAACCCGTAGTCCTCGTCGCGGCCGATGCCGATCCGATGCTTGACGGTGACCGGCAGCGACACCGCGTCGCACATCGCCCGCACGCCGTCGCGCACCAGCGCCGGCTCGGCCATCAGGCAGGCGCCGAATGCGCCGCGCTGGACGCGCTCGCTCGGGCAGCCGCAGTTCAGATTGATCTCGTCGTATCCCCAGCGTTCGCCGAGCTTCGCGCAGGCCGCGAGCTCGGCGGGATCGCAGCCACCGAGCTGCAGCGCCAGCGGATGTTCGCTGGCATCGAACGCCAGGTGCCGCGGCACGTCGCCGTGCAGCAGCGCGCCGGTGGTCACCATCTCGGTATAGAGCCGGGCATGGCGGGTCAGCAGCCGGTGGAAGAACCGGCAGTGACGATCCGACCAGTCGAGCATCGGCGCGACGCAGAACCGGTGCGAAACAGACTTTGACAAAGACTTGGACAACTGATTCGACAAGCCGGGGACCTCATTCATCGAAACCGCATTATGGCTTCCCTGCGCCATCGACCGTTCGGCTGAATTGCGTGACCACGATCGCTGCGATTACGCTATGACCATCGAAGGAAGTGGGTTACCGGCAGCTTCCATGGGGGATCGATCGTGCGACGCTTCCTGGTCATTGACGACCATCCGCTGATGCGCGACGCAGTGACGCGCGCGTTGGCCAATCTGCCGGTGAACGGCCGCGTGGACACCGCCGCCTCGCTGGCCGAAGCCCTCGCCAAGCTGAGCGAGGAAGTGCCGGTCGATCTGGCGCTGCTCGATCTGCAGCTTCCCGATGCCGAGGGGTTCGAGGCGTTGCGCACGTTGCGCCGTGAGCGCCCCGAATGCCCGGTGGTCGTGCTCTCGGGCGATCTCGATGGCCAGACCATCCTGCAGTGCCTGGAGATGGGCGCCGCCGGCTACATCCCCAAGACGCTGCATTCCGAGGCGGTCATGAATGCGTTGCGGGTGGTCACCGGCGGCGACGTCTATGTGCCTATGCAGGC
The DNA here is from genome assembly GCA_036826495.1 of Burkholderiaceae bacterium. GTDB lineage: Bacteria > Pseudomonadota > Gammaproteobacteria > Burkholderiales > Burkholderiaceae_E > DAISWF01. The sequence continues at coordinate 2,643 of DAISWF010000220.1, read as the reverse complement.
CGTTGCGGCCGAGCGTGCGCTGCGGCCCGGGCAGCCGCCGCTGCGCCGCGCCAGCCACACCGATCCGCGCAGCCTGGGCCTGACCGAACGGCAGATCGACGTGCTGCGGCTGATCCTGCGCGGCATGCCCAACAAGATCATCTGCCGCACGCTGAGCCTGGCCGAAGGCACGATCAAGGTCCACGTCAGCGCGGTGCTGCGCGCGCTCGGCGTGCGCAACCGCACGCAGGCGATCATCGCGGCGAACCAGCTCGGGCTGCACCTGTCGATGGCGGCCGAACCGCTGACCGGCGCCGGCAGGCCGGTGGCGGATCCGAAGGCGCGGGCGGCCAGCGCGGCCTGATCCGGCACCGGGCGGCGCCTGACGGCACCCGGCGGCGCGGGCCGGCGTCAGTTTGCGTTCAGCTCCAGCACCTTGCGGTGGGCGAACTCGGGCGACACGTTCAGCAGCTCGGCGACCGCCGCCACGTCTTCCTCGAGCGCCGGGTTGTCCCAGTTGTCCTGCGAGTGGCGCGCCAGCGCGGTGGCCAGCGCGACGTTGCGCACCTGCGGCCGCTCGGAGTGGCGTTCGTCGCTGACCCACAACAGCAGGTCGGGCAGCCGCCACAGTCGCATCAGCGCGAGCTCCAGATCCATCAGCTCGATGTTCAGCACGTCGCGCTGCACCGCCGACTGCCGCAGATCCGGGTCGCGCCGGCAGCGGGCCTGGATCTCCAGCGCCAGGCCGGGCGCCTGGCACCACAGCAGCATCTCGGGGAATTCGTGCAGCAGCGCGGCCTGGTGGATGACCTCGGCGTCGCCGTCCTTGCGCAGCAGCGCGAAGCCGGCCGCGAAGCGCGCCGCCCGATGGGCGCGGTGCAGCACCTGCTGCAGACCCGCCAGCGCAGGCGGGCGCTCGCACAACTGCGATTCGATCGTGATCAGGTCGCCGAAATGACGGAAGAACGGGCTGACGCCGATCAGCAGCAATGCGCTGGTGACGGTCTCCGCGTCGGTGACCAGCCGGCTGGGCCGGTTGCGCGCCAGGTACACGAGCAGGCGCAGCGTCATCAGCGGATCCGACAGCACGATCTCGGCGATCTCGTGCATGTCGGCCCGGTCCTGATCCAGGGCCATCCGCGTGATCGCCCGCGCGGTGCGCTCCTGCACGGGAATGTCCGCCTGTCCGAAATAGCGGACCCAGGCTTCCAGGCTGGCGGGCGCTCTGAGCAGCATGACCGACCTCTCCGGCACGGTCTCCGGACGGACCGCGTTCGTCGGGACGCCGGGCAGCCGGGCGCTCCGGTCGGCGGCCTGAGTTTCGCCAGTCGGAGAAGCGCGCGACGCCAGCAGGCATCCTGCCCTCATTTTCGGCATCCGCCGGACGGGGCGCAGCCGCGCGGCGACCGCCGGCGGGCGAGCCGCGCTGGCCGGCCGGCGGCGACGGCCGCAACCGTCTCAGTTCGCGAAAAAGCGGTCCGGCCGGAAGCGGTCGAGCTCGTCGCCGACCGGTTTGAAGATTCCGCTGATCCGCGCCGCCGGCCCCTCGGGCACGCTGAGGACGCCTTGCGAGAACACCAGGTTGCGGGTGCGCCGCAGCACCTGCACCCGCCCCTCGATCCAGCTTCCCAGCGGCGCCGGCGCCAGGAAATCGGTGGTCAGGTTCACCGTCAGCAGGTAGCGGTTCAGCCCGGTCTGCACGTTCGTGCCCAGCAGCATCGTCATGTCGGCCAACGTCATCATCATGCCGCCATGACACATGCCGCCCGGATTGCAGTGCTGCTTCTGCACCAGCAGCCCCATGACGAACTGGCCATCGTCGGTGATCCGCCCGTACAGCGGGCCGCACATCTCGATGAACGGGTTGGTCGGCAGGTGCAGGCGCCGGAAGCCTTCGGGAATGTCGCTCATCGGGCAAGTGTAGCGGCAGCCATGTACCGGCGTCGGGCCGGCCGCGGCCGGCGGGGCCGTCAGTGCAGCAGCGATGCCACCCGGCTGTCGGGCGCGAGCAGACGCTCGCAGTTGATCAGCAACTCGGCGATCGACATCGGCTTGCGCATGAACGCGTCATAGTCGGTCAGCAGGTGGCGCACCGCCGACTCCGCCAGCGCGGTCACGATCAGCACCGGCAGCCGCGCGCCGCCCGGCCGGCGGCGCAGGATGCCGACCATCTCGGCACCATCCATCACCGGCATCATCACATCGCTGATCACCAGATCGACCCGCGACTGCTCGAGCAGTTCCAGGCCCTGCTGGCCGTTGGCAGCGGTGAGCACACGGTACCCCTGCGCGTCGAGGATCAGTTCCAGCACGTCGGCCGGTTCGTCATCGACGATCAGGATGGTCTTCAAAGCGCTCCTCGACACAATGACCGAATGCCCACGTTCACGATCCCGTAACGGATCGCCCTGAACCCGCCGCGAAGGTACCGCACCGCCGGCGACAATGCACGAATCCCCCCACCCGCCATTGTGCCGGACCGGTGTTCCGGTCACGGATTCTCCGGCGGCAGCCCCAGCTCGGTGGTCAGCCGCTCGACGATCCGGCGCAGCCTCGCCAGTTCGTTTTCGACCTGCGTGAGCCGGACCGCCAGCGCCGCGTCACCGCCTGCGGCCGAGCGTGCTGGTCAACACCGACCACCCCGGCGGCACCGGCTCAGCGAGC
>DAISWF010000219.1:0-9830 GCA_036826495.1 Burkholderiaceae bacterium | reverse complement strand
GTGTTCGGCGCCGAGCCGCATCCGAACTACAACCGCATCCTGCTGTCGCCGGTGCTGGCCGGCGAGCAGAAGCTCGAGGACATCGTGCTGAACGACCTCGAATGGTATGCGGCCAACGGCATCCGGCTGCACCTGGGCCGGAAGGTCGTGCACGTCGACCGTCGCGCCCGCAAGGTCATCGCCGACGACGGCACCACCGAGGAATACGACCGGCTGCTGCTGGCAACCGGCTCGGCGCCGTTCATGCTGCCGGTCCCCGGCAACGACCTGCCCGGAGTCATCACCTACCGCGACATCGCCGACACCAACGCGATGATCGCCGCGTCGGCGCAGTACCAGCGCGCGGTCGTCATCGGCGGCGGCCTGCTCGGGCTGGAGGCGGCCAACGGGCTGAAGCTGCGCGGCATGGACGTCAGCGTCGTGCACATCATGCCGTGGCTGATGGAGCGCCAGCTCGACGCCACCGCGGCGCGGCTGCTGCAGAAGTCGCTGGAGGACCGCGGCCTCACGTTCCTGCTCGAGAAGCAGACGTCCGGGATCGTCGCCGGGCCCGACGGGCGGGTCAGCGCGCTGACGTTCAAGGACGGGACCACGATCGACACCGACCTGGTCGTGATGGCGGTCGGCATCCGGCCGAACACCGAGCTGGTCGTGATGGCGGTCGGCATCCGGCCGAACAGCGAGCTGGCCGAGCGGATCGGCCTGCACGTGAACCGCGGCATCGTCGTCAACGACACGATGCAGACCTTCGATCCGCGCATCTATTCGGTCGGCGAATGCGCGAACCATCGCGGCATCGCCTACGGGCTGGTGGCGCCGCTGTTCGACATGGCCAAGGTGGCGGCCAATCACCTGGCGCAGATGGGCATCGGCCGCTACACCGGCTCGGTCACCTCGACGAAGCTGAAGGTCACCGGCATCGACCTGTTCTCGGCCGGCAACTTCACCGGCGGCGACGGCTTCGAGGAGATCACGCTGGCCGACCCGATCGGGGGCGTCTACAAGAAGCTGGTGATCAAGGATGACCGGCTGGTCGGCGCCTGCCTCTATGGCGACACCGCCGACGGCACCTGGTACTTCCGGCTGCTGCGCGAAGGCAAGCCGATCCACGAGCTGCGCGACCGGCTGATGTTCGGCGAGAGCAACCTCGGCGACACCGGTCACCAGGGCGTGAACAAGGCGATCACGATGCCCGACGATGCCGAGGTATGCGGCTGCAACGGCGTCTGCAAGGGCACGATCGTCGCGGCGATCAAGACCAAGGGCGCGCTGACCCTGGACGCGGTGCGCAGGCAGACCAAGGCTTCGAGCTCCTGCGGCTCCTGCACCGGGCTGGTCGAGCAGATCCTGATGAACACGCTGGGCAGCGACTACTCGGCGGCGCCCAAGGTCAAGCCGGTGTGCGGCTGCACCGACCACAACCACGACGAGGTGCGGCGGGCGATCCGCGAAGGGCGGCTGGGCGATCGCAAGCTGCTGACGGTGGCCGATGTCCGCAGGTACCTCGAGTGGCGCACGCCCGACGGTTGCGCGACCTGCCGGCCGGCGATCAACTACTACCTGATCAGCACCTGGCCGCGCGAGGCGAAGGACGATCCGCAGTCGCGCTTCATCAACGAGCGCGCGCATGCCAACATCCAGAAGGACGGCACCTACAGCGTGATCCCGCGGATGTGGGGCGGCGAGACCACCGCGTCCGAGCTGCGCCGCATCGCCGACGTCGTCGACAGGTACCGGATCCCGACGGTCAAGGTGACCGGCGGCCAGCGGATCGACCTGCTGGGCGTGAAGAAGCAGGACCTGCAGGCGGTCTGGAAGGACCTGGACATGCCGTCCGGCCATGCGTACGCGAAGGCGCTGCGCACGGTGAAGACCTGCGTCGGCTCGGAGTGGTGCCGCTTCGGCACGCAGGACTCCACGCAGATGGGCAAGGACCTGGAGCGGGCGCTGTGGCGGATGTATGCGCCGCACAAGGTGAAGCTGGCGGTGTCGGGCTGCCCGCGCAACTGCGCCGAGGCCGGCATCAAGGACGTCGGCGTGATCGGCGTCGATTCGGGCTGGGAGCTGTACGTGGCCGGCAACGGCGGCATCCGCACCGAGGTCGCGCAGTTCCTGTGCAAGGTGAAGACCGCCGACGAGGTGCTGGAGTACTCCGGAGCGTTCCTGCAGCTCTACCGCGAGGAGGGCTGGTATCTGGAGCGCACCGTGCACTACGTGTCGCGGGTCGGGCTCGATCATGTGAAGAAGCGCGTGCTCGACGATGCCGACGGGCGCCGCGCGTTGTGGGAGCGGCTGCAGTTCGCGCTGGCCGAGGAGCCCGACCCGTGGCACCAGCCGGCAAGAGCGCAAGTCGATCTGCGGCAGTTCATCCCGCTGACGGTGGAATAAATGACTGACTGGATCGACATCTGCGCGGTCGAAGACATCCCGCTGGCGGGCGCACGGGTCGTGCAGCGCAGGACGGGCGGCGACGTCGCGCTCTTTCGCAGCGGCGACGGCAAGGTGTTCGCGCTGCTGGACCGCTGCCCGCACAAGGGCGGCCCGCTGTCGCAGGGCATCGTGTTCGGCGAGCGGGTGGCCTGCCCGCTGCACAACTGGACGATCGAGCTGGCGAGCGGCAACGCGGCGGCGCCCGACGTCGGCTGCGCGCGCCGCTTCAGCGTGCGTGTCGAGGCGGGGCGGGTGTTCCTCGACCGGGCCGAGCTCGCGCTGCCGGCCGGGGTCGCCCAGGCGGCCTGACGCGGGCTCATGCGAACCCGCTCCACCTGCCCCTATTGCGGCGTGGGCTGCGGCGTCATCATCGAGAGCCGCGACGGCGAGGTGACCGGCGTCACCGGCGACCCGGACCATCCGGCGAACTTCGGCCGGCTGTGCACGAAGGGGTCGACCTTGCATCTGACCGCCGCGCCGCTCGTCCAGCGCCACGCCCGCGCCGCCGTGCCCGAGCTGCGCCGCGTTCGCGACGAGCCGCGCCGGCCGGTCGATTGGGACACCGCGCTCGATCACGTCGCCGACCGGTTCGCCGCCTGCATCCGCGAGCACGGCCCCGATTCGGTGGCGTTCTACGTCTCCGGCCAGCTTCTGACCGAGGACTACTATGTCTTCAACAAGCTGGCCAAGGGCCTGATCGGCACCAACAACATCGACACCAATTCGCGGCTGTGCATGTCGTCGGCGGTGAGCGGCTACAAGCAGACGCTGGGCGCCGATGCGCCGCCGCTGTCGTATGCCGATGTCGAGGCGGGCGATTGTCTGTTCATCACCGGTTCGAACACCGCCTGGGCTCATCCGGTGCTGTACCGGCGCATCGAGGCGGCGCGCGCCGCGCGGCCGGCGATGCGGCTGATCGTCGTCGATCCGCGCCGCACCGACACCACGGCGCTGGCCGACCTGCATCTGCCGATCCTGCCGGGCACCGACGTCGCGCTGCATCACGCGATGCTGAACCGGATGCTGTGGGAGGGCTGGATCGCTCGGGATTACATCGCCGCCCACACCGAAGGCTTCGACGCGCTGCGCGAGCAGGTCCGCGAGGCGACGCCGCGCTGGGCCGCCGAGGTCTGCGGCGTGCCGGTCGAATCGATCGAGCGGGCCGCCGAGTGGTTCGCCCGTTCGCCGGCGACGGTGTCGCTGTACTGCCAGGGCCTGAACCAGTCGGCCAGCGGCACCGCGAACAACGCGTCGCTGATCAATCTGCATCTGGCCACCGGCCAGATCGGCCGGCCCGGCGCCGGACCGCTGTCGCTGACCGGCCAGCCGAATGCGATGGGCGGCCGCGAGGTCGGCGGCATGGCGAACCTGCTGTCGGCGCATCGCGATCTGGCCGATCCGCGGCACCGCGACGAGGTCGCGCGGCTGTGGGGCATCGGCTCGGTGCCGGCGAAGCCCGGCCGCACCGCGGTCGAGATGTTCGACGCGCTGGCGAGCGGCGAGATCCGGATGATCTGGATCGCCTGCACGAACCCGCTTCATTCGATGCCCGATGCGCATCGCGTGCGCGAGGCGCTGCTGCGTGCCGAGCTGGTGGTCGTGCAGGATGCCTATCGGACGCCCGCCACGGTGGCGCAGGCCGACGTGCTGCTGCCGGCCACCACCTGGGGCGAGAAGGACGGCACGGTGACGAACTCGGAACGCCGGATCTCGCGGGTGCGCGCCGCGGTGCCGCCGTTCGGGCAGGCGCGTCACGACTGGGCGATCGCCGTCGACTTCGCTCGCCGGCTGGCGGCCCGCCTGCCCGATGCGCCGCGGCATCTCTTTCCGTACGACGGCCCGGAGTCGATCTGGAACGAGCATCGCGAGACGACGCGGGGCCGCGATCTCGACATCGGCGGCCTCAGCTACGCACTGCTCGACGCGCGCGGGCCGCAGCAGTGGCCGTATCCGCGACGCGCCGCCCAGGGCGCCGCGCGGCTCTACACCGACGGGCGCTTCGCGACCCCGAGCGGCCGCGCGCGGTTCGCGACGTTCGCGCCGTCGGCGGTGGCCGAACCCACCGATGCCCGCTACCCGCTGCACCTGAACACCGGCCGGCTGCGCGACCAGTGGCACGGCATGAGCCGCAGCGGCCTGCTCGGGCGGCTGTTCGCCCATGCGCCGGAACCGGCGATCGAGCTGGCTGCGGCCGAGCTCGACCGGCGCGGCCTGCAGGACGGCGAGCTGGTGCGCGTCAGCAGCCGTCGCGGCTCGCAGGTGCTGCCGGTGCGCGCGTCGCCGACGCTGCGGGCCGGCAGCGCGTTCATCGCGATGCACTGGGGGCCGGAATGGCTGACCGGCCAGGCGGGCGGCCGGCCGACCTTGGGCGTCAACGGGCTGACCTCGCCGGCCGTCGATCCGTTCTCGCGGCAGCCCGAGCTGAAGCACTGCGCGGTGCGTATCGATCGCGTCGCGCTGCCGAACCGGCTGCTGGCGTTCGGCTGGCTGCCGGATGATCGTCTGAGCGAGGCCCGGCGTGCGCTGCCGGCGCTGTTCGAAGGCTGCGCGTTCGTCAGCGGCGTGCCGTTCGGCCGCGACCGGCAGGGCATGCTGCTGCGCGTGGCCGATGCGAATCCGTTCAGGCCATCGACGCTCGACGAGGTGCAACGGCACTTCGCGATCGATCCGCTCGCGATGCTGCGTTACGACGATGCCCGCGCCGGCACGTCGCGGCGACTGGTGGTCGGCGATCAGCGGCTGCAGTTCGTGATGCTGGTCGGCGACCAGGCATCGGAGGCGTGGCTGCGCGAATACCTCGAATGCGGTACGCCGGTGGCGGCGATCGGCCGCATGCTGCTGTCGCCGTCGGCGGCCGCGCCGGTGGCCGCTGCCGCGCGCGGCCGCACCGTCTGCACCTGCGTCGGTGTCGGCGAGCAGGCGATCGTGCAGGTCTTGCGGCAATGCGCGGGCTCCGCAGCCGCGCGCCTCGAAGCGGTGCAACGAAAGCTCGCTTGTGGCACACAATGCGGATCGTGCCTGCCGGAGTTGCGTCAGCTCGCGGCCCGTATGGCCGACGAAGCTCCCGTGGTCGGATAGCCGATGCCGGTCGCTGCATCGCAGCATCGACAGCGGAGCCGGTCGGCGCGATTCTTGCGAGACGACCGGGTGCGCGCGGGAGAGATCGGCATGTCGCATGGTCACGTGGAACGGATGACGAAGCAGCAGACGGGGGAGCAGGGGGTGATGCAGGGGATGGCGCAGGGAGTGCAGCCGCCGGCCTTCGAGGTCGCGCCCTGGCTGCGCGAGATCGGTCGGGGCGGCAAGGGTGCGCGCAGCCTGGACGTCGCACGGGCGCGCACGCTGTTCGAGGCGATCTTCGCCGGGCGCGTCGACGATCTGGCGCTCGGCGGCGTGATGATCGCGCTGCGCGTCAAGGGCGAGTCGGTCGACGAGATCGAAGGGGCGCTGGCCGCGCTCGATGCCCACATCGACAAGATCGCGGTCGACGTCACGCGTCCGGTGGTCGCGATCCCCAGCTACAACGGCGCACGCAACATGGCCAACCTGACGCCGCTGCTCGCCTGTCTGCTCGCCGATGCCGGCGTGCAGGTGATCGTGCACGGCGTCATCGACGATGCGGTGCGCACGACGACCCACCGGATCATGCTGGCGATGGGCATTCCGCCGGTCGAGCATGTCGGCGACGCGGCCGACCTGCTGTCGCGCAACGACCCGGCGTTCGTGCCGATCGACGTCCTGTCGCCGGCACTGGCACGGATGCTGGCGCTGCGCCGGCGGCTGGGGGTCCGCAACATCGGCCACACGCTCGCCAAGCTGCTGAACCCGTCGCGATCGGAGGAATGTCTGCGGCTCACCTCGTTCACGCATCCGGAGTTCGACGAGCTGCAGCATGCGCTGTTCATGCGGCTGCGCCGGCCGGCGCTGGTGATGCGCGGCACCGAGGGCGAGGTGGTGGCCAATGCGAAGCGCCGCGCCCGCATCGACTGGCTGCACGACGGCCGCTGCGACGTGATGCTCGAGGCCGAGACCTTGCCGCTGGGCGAGGTGCCGTCGCTGCCGCCGGCGCACGACGCGCTGGCCACCGCGAGCTGGATCCAGTCGGTGCTGGCGGGCGAGCGTCCGGTGCCGCCGTCGATCGCCTCGCAGGTCGATTGCGTGCTGGCGGCGCTGAAGCCGGCGGTGCCGCTGGCCGCATGAATCCGCAGCGCTGGCCGGTCGTGCTGGTCGGGGCCGGGCCGGGCGACCCCGATCAGCTCACGTTGGCGGCGGTCCGCGAGATCGCCCTCGCCGACGTGATCCTGGTCGACGATCTGGTCGATCCGCGGGTGCTGGAGCATGCACGCGCCGGCGCGCGGATCTGCCGGGTCGGCAAGCGCGGCGGCGGCCGCTCCACGCCGCAGGCGTTCATCGACCGGCTGATGGTCCGCGAGTCGCTGGCCGGCCATCGGGTGGTGCGACTGAAGGGCGGCGATCCGCTGGTGTTCGGCCGCGCCGGCGAGGAGATCGCCGCGTTGCGCGCCGCCGGCATCGAGGTGCGCATCGTCAATGGCGTCAGCAGCGCGCTGGCGGCCGCGTCGGCGCTGCAGATGTCGCTGACCCATCGCGACCACGGCCAGGGCGTCGTGTTCGTCACCGGTCATCCGAAGGACGGCGGGGCGGCGGCCGACTGGGCGGCGCTGGCGCGCAGCGGCTTCACGCTGGCGATCTACATGGGGCTGACACGGCTGCCCGAGATCCGCGCGGCGCTGCTCGATGCCGGTCTCGATCCGGCGATGCCGGCCGCCGCGGTCCAGCAGGCCGGCGGCGGCGATCAGCGGTCGCTGACCAGCACGGTGGCCCTGCTCGCCGACGACGTGCGGGCCGCCGGGCTGCGCAGCCCGGTCATGGTGTTCATCGGCCGGGTGGTGGCGACCGCAACGCAGTTTCAGTCCATCAAACCCGATGACGCGCGCCGGCCGGTTTCCGGAACCGCGGGGCGGTCGGCATCAGCGGCACGAGCGAGCCTCTGCTAGCCTTGCGGGGTGGCCAACCTGCGCTCCCTGCGCCCGGTGCTGCCGATCCTCGTTGCCGCGTCGCTGATGCTGACGCTCAGCATGGGGTTGCGACAGAGCCTGGGCATCTTCGTTCCGAACCTCACGCGTGACATCGGCATCAGCGTCGGCGACTTCACGCTGGCGATCGCGGTGCAGAACCTCGCCTGGGGATTCCTGCAGCCGGTGACCGGCGCGCTGACGGTGCGGCTGGGCTTCCGGATGATCATGCTGATCGGCGCGCTGCTGTACGTCGGCGGGCTGACCGCGCTGGCGCTGGCCCACGGCATCGTCGCGGTGACGATAGGCGCCGGCGTGCTGATCGGCGCATCGCTCGCCTGCACCGCCAATGCGGTGGCGATGTCGGTGGCGGCCCGTGCGGTGCCGATCGGGGTGCGCAGCGCGGTGCTCGGCATCGTGTCGGCGGCCGGCTCGGTCGGCGCGCTGATCGCCGCGCCGATCGGCCAGGTGCTGAACCAGGCCTGGGGCTGGCGCATCGGCGTCGCCGGCTTCCTGCTGCTGTCGCTGCTGATGATCCCGGCCACCTGGATCGCCGGCCGCGTCGATCGCCAGGCCATGCCGGCCGGCGACGGCGGAGCGGCGGCCGGGATGTCGACGTTCGCCGCCGCCTCGTTCGCGCTGCGCAACCCGAGCTTCGTCGTGATGACGCTGGCGTATTTCGTCTGCGGCATGCAGCTCGTGTTCCTGACCACGCACCTGCCGTCGTATCTGGACTTCTGCGGCATGGACCCGATGCTGAGCGCGCAGGCGCTCGGCGTGATCGGCGGCTTCAACGTGCTCGGCAGTCTGTTCTTCGGCTGGGCCGGCGGCCGCTGGCCGAAGCTGGTGCTGCTGGGCATGCTGTATGCAACCCGCTCGCTGGTGCTGGCCTGGTTCTTCCTGCAGGCGCCCACCCCCGCCAACACGCTGGTGTTTTCTGCGATCATGGGGTTCCTGTGGCTGGGCGTGTCGCCGCTGATCACCGGCGCGATCGTCGAGATGTTCGGGCTGCGCTGGCAGCCGATGATCAGCGGGCTGGCGTTCGTCAGCCATCAGTTCGGCAGCTTCCTCGGCGCGTTCGGCGGCGGGCTGGTGTTCGACCGGCTCGGCTCCTACGATATGGCCTGGCGCTTCGGCGTCAGCCTCGGGCTGACCGCCGGCATCGTGCAGATCATCTTCGCACTGTGGCGGCCGCCGGCTCGGCCGACGCTGGCTACCGGCTAGCAGGGAGACCTACGACATGACCGCCGAACTCGGATCGCTGGCCGATCTGCCCGCCGACTACCTGCGCGCGCTGCGCGAGCTGAACCTGGTGCCGCTGTGGCCCAGCCTGCGGGCGGTGCTGCCGCCCGGCAAGCCGCTGCCGCGCACCCGGCCGACCGCCTGGGCCTACCGCTCGGTGCGGCCGCTGCTGCTGGAGGCCGGCCGGCTGACGCCGATCGAGAAGGCCGAACGCCGCGTGCTGGTGCTGGCCAACCCGGGCCACGGCCTGGACAACATGCAGGCGAGCTCGGCGATGTGCCTGGGCCTGCAGCTTCTGCTGCCCGGCGAATGGGCCCCGTCGCATCGCCATACGCCGAACGCGGTGCGGGTAGTGGTCGAGGGCAACGGCGCCTACACCACGGTGGCCGGCGAGAAGTGCCCGATGCAGCGCGGCGACCTGATCCTGACCCCCACCGGCCTGTGGCACGAGCACGGCCACGACGGCGACCAGCCGGTGGTCTGGCTCGACGTGCTGGACCTGCCGCTGGTGCACTACATCGAGACCTCGTATCACATCGAAGGCCGGCGCCAGTCGGTGCGGCCGGATCACGGCGAGGCGCTCTACGTCGGCGGCGGCGTGGTGCCGTCGGCCGGTTTCGAGCGCAGCGGCGGCCCCTGCCCGGTGCTGCGCTATCCGTGGGCCGCCGCCCGCGCCGCGCTGCTGTCGCTGGCCGACGGCCGCCCCGGGCAGGCCAGCGTGCAGATCACCTACACCAACCCGGAGACCGGCGGCGATGCGCAGGCGATCCTCGGCTACTACGCGCAGATGCTGCGGCCGGGCCAGACGCTGGAGCTGCCGGTCCGCTCGCCGGCGATGGTGTTCCACCAGATCGAAGGCGAGTTCGACGTGCGCGTCGCCGACCAGGCGTTCACGCTGACCGAGGCCGACACCTGCTGCGCGCCGGGCTACACGCAGGTCACGCTGCGCAACCGTTCGGCCAGCCAGCCGGCGTTCCTGTTCATCGCCGACGAGGCGCCGCTGCACCGCAAGCTGGGGGTGTACGAGGTGTGGAGCTGACCGCCATCGCCGCGCACCACGCCGACGCCCAGGCCCACTGGAAGTTGTAGCCGCCCAGCCAGCCGGTCACGTCGACCACCTCGCCG
>DAISWF010000218.1:0-9849 GCA_036826495.1 Burkholderiaceae bacterium | reverse complement strand
GTAGGCGCGCAGCATGCAGCCCTGGTCGGTCATCCGGATCCGGGTGGTGCTTTCGCGCACCCGGTTGGCCAGCCGCGAGGCGACGTTGCGCCACCAGGCATCGTCGCGCGATGCGCGGATCGTGCCGACGTAGTCGTGGCCCTTGTCCATCTCGGCCATCAGCCGGCCGATCTCCTCGGGCGGATTCTGCAGGTCGGCATCGAGCGTGACCACCCGGTTGCCGCGCACCTGCGCGAAACCGGCCATGATCGCCGCATGCTGGCCGAAGTTCGCGCGGAACAGCACCACCCGGGTGACGTCCGGGCGCTTGCGCCAGGCCTCGGCGAGCAGTGCCGCCGAGCGGTCGCGGCTGCCGTCGTTGACGAAGATCAGCTCGTAGCCGGTGCCCAGCGCATCGAGCGCCGGATAGATCCGGTCGAACAGCAGCGGCAGCACCGCCTCCTCGTTATAGACGGGCACCACCACCGACAGCTCGGGAGCCTTCACGCCGCACCTCCGGCCAGCACCTCGGCGACCGCCGCGCACACCCGGTCGACATCGCCGTCCTGCATCGCGTAGAAGAGCGGCAGCGTCACCGTCGTGCGGGCGACGTGCTCGGCATGCGGATGCTGGCCCGGCGCGCCGCCCCATTCGCTGCGCGCCAGCCGCGACAGGTGCAGCGCCTCGTACGAGACGCCGATGCCGATGCCGCGGTCGCGCATCGCCGCGATGAACTGCGGGCGGTCGATGCGCAGCCGGTCGAGCGGCAGCAGCAGCGCGAACATGTTCCACGAATGCCCGTCCTCGTCGCCGGCATGGCCCGGATGCGGCAGCTCGCAGGCCGGCAGCGTGTTGAACTTCGCGAAGTAGCGGCGCACCAGCTCGCGCCGGCGCCGGTTGAACTCCTCCAGCATCGCGAGCTGCGCGACGCCGACCCGCGCATGGACGTCGGGCATGTTCGCCTTGAGCCCGGCGATGCCGACGTCGCGGGTGCCGTCGGGCAGCCGCTCGATGCCATGGAACCGCCAGCGTTCGGCGGCCAGCGCCTCTGCGTCGTCGTTGACGACCAGCGCGCCGCCCTCGATCGTCGTCATGTTCTTGTTCGGGTGGAAGCTGAAGCAGATCAGGTCGCCGAACGCGCCGATGCGCTGCCCCCGCCATGACGAACCGATCGCCAGCGCCGCGTCCTCGATGACCCGCAGCCGGTGGCGGCGGGCGATGTCGTACAGCCGGTCCATGTCGCACGGCAGGCCGGCGAAATGGGTCGGCAGGATCGCCCTGGTGCGCGGCCCGATGCACCGCTCGACCTGGTCGAGATCGATGTTGCGGGTCGACGGCTCGCAGTCAACGAACACCGGCGTCGCGCCGACCCGGCCGATCATGTTGACCGACGCGAAGAAGCTCATCGCGCAGGTGATCACCTCGTCGCCGGGCCCGACCCCGGCGATCCGCAGCGCGATCTCCAGCGCCGCGGTGGCCGACGTCATGACCCTGACCGGCCGGCCGCCCAGGTAGCTCGACAGATCCTGCTCGAGGCGCTGGACCCAGGGGCCGCTGGCCACCCAGCGGCTGCGCATCACGTCGGCCACGCCGGTGATCGTGGCCTCGTCGAACCACGGCTGAGCGAACGGAAGGAACGGAAGACTCACGCGGTACCTCGGCTGGCGGAAATGACCGTCATTGTGAACGAGCAGCCCGTTGGGGGCTGAGGCCGGACAGGCTCCTGGTGCCCGCCGCCCCCAGCGTGGCGACCACGGTCCGGCGGCTGTTGGCCGCCACGATGCGCATCGGCACGCCGGCAGCGCGCCAGCGGGCCAGCCCGTCGGCATCGAGCAAGGCGTAGGCCCGCGGCAGCGACGGCCAGCGCGCGAGCAAGGTCGCCTCGTCCGGGCCGTTCCTGTGCGGCTCCTCGCGCAGACCCATGTCCATCTCGTCGCGCCAGTCGACCAGGGTCAGCGTGCGCCGCAGATAGAAAGGCAGGCTCTGGTCCCAGGTGGCGACCGCGAAGAACGGCACCTGCGCATCGATCGGACCTTCGGCGGCCAGCAGCCGGGCGGTCAGCCCGCGGGCGCTGTGGCGCTCGCCGAGCGTCGCATGGCCCCACTGCAGGCATTGCGCGGCCAGCACCGCGCCGATCGCCAGCGCCGCCAGCGAGCGGGTGGCGGTGCCGTGAGGGCCACTGCGTGCCGACGGACCGGCCAGCCACCACGACGCGATCGCCCCGAGCGCGAGCGCCGCGCAGGCACCGCGGATCCACGGCAGATAGCCGGTGGCCAGCGCCACCGTGTCGGCATCGACCGACGCCCGCATCAGATATTCGGCGCTCAGCGCCACCGCGATCGCCAGCAGCAGCATCGGCACTGCCGCCGCGCGCAGCCCACGGTGCCCCGGCGGCCGGCGTGCCAGCCAGACCGCCAGCGCCGGGAACATCGGCAGGATGTACGACGGCAGCTTCGAGCCCGACAGGCTGAAGAAGCCGAACACGAACGCCGCCCAGACCAGCAGCAGCCGGTCGGCGGTCTTCTGCGCGCGGGCCGCATCATCGCGCGTCGCCGCCCTGTCGCGCGTCGCCGCCCTGTCGCGCATCGTCGCCATGTCGCGCATCGCCGCCGCGACCCAATGCCCCAGCCACGGCAGGCCGCCGAGCAGCAACACCGGCACGAAGAACCAGGCCGGCTCGACGCGCCGATGCACGTCGGACGTGAAACGCTGGAAATGCTCGTGGATGAAGAAGAACTCGAAGAAGCCCGGGTTGCGAAGCTGCACCAGCACCAGCCAGGGCAGCACGATCAGCATGAACAGCGGCAGCCCCGGCCACCAGCGCACCGATGTCGGCAGCCGCGGCTGCCGACAGACGAGCGCCGTCAGCAGCAGCGCGGACACCGGCAGCACGCCCGCGACCAGCCCTTTGCTGAGGAAACCGCCGGCCATGCCGACCCATACCAGCAGGCTCGCGCGCCTTCGCGGTTCGCCGGCGACGCAGTGGTACAGGCCGGCCAGGGTCATCGTGGTCCAGAACGTCAGCCCCATGTCCAGCGACACGAAGTGGCTGTTGGCGACGATCCAGGTGCAGCCGGCGGTGATCAGCGCCGCGCGCTGGCCGGCCGCGCGGCCGTCGCGCCGCCACAGCATCAGGCCGGCGAGCATGCAGGTGCCCAGCCCGTACAGCGCCGGCACCAGCCGCACCACCGCGTCGTGCAGGCCGAATGCCCGCAGCCCGAGCGCGGTCAGCCAGTACTGCAACGGCGGCTTCTCGAAGTACTTGAGCCCGTTCAGCCGCGGCGTCACGAAGTCGCCGCTGGCCGCCATCTCGCGGGCGATCTCGGCGTAGCGGCCTTCATCGGGCGACAGCAGCGGGCGCCAGCCCAGGCCGGCGAACCAGATCACGCCGATCAGCAGACAGACCACCCACCACGTTGCGGGGGCCAGCGGCCGGTCGATCGCGGATGCGGGGGGCGGAGCGGGCAGAAGAAGTCCTCGGTGGCGCGGTGCAGCGCGGATTGTATCGGCTCGGGTTCCATTCACCGATCCGCTGCGGCCACTTGAAAGCGCTGCGGCCAGACCCATCTCGGTACGGCAACGCCGACGGTGTCGCCGGCGACCCACATGAAGGAGAAGAGAGATGTCCCGTTTGTCCGTGTACGACCCGTTCGCTGAAGTGTTTCCCGAACTGTTCCGTGGCTTCCTGCAGCCGGCCCGTGCCGGCGGTGCGCAGGCGCCGGTCGACATCCGCATCGACGTGAAGGAAGACGCCGGTCAGTACGTCGTCTCCGCCGAGGTGCCCGGCGTCTCGAAGGAAGACATCCAGGTGCAGATCGACGGCAACCGCGTGTCGCTGGCGGCCGAGGTCAAGCGCACCAGCGAGCAGAAGGAAGGCGAGCGGGTGCTGCGCAGCGAGCGCTACTATGGTTCGGTGGCACGCAGCTTCCAGCTTGCCAGCGAGATCGACGAAGGGCGGGCGAGCGCGAAGTACGAAGCCGGCGTGCTGACGCTGACGTTGCCGAAGAAGGCCGCGGCGGTCGCCAAGCGGCTGCAGATCCAGTAATGGCGACGGCTGCTGCGGTCGGGTCGGCTCAGATGCCGGCCCGCGGCCGCGGCGACGGCCGCGCCTTCGCGGCGGGTGCGGCGGGTGCGCGCAGCGCGGCCCAGGCGGCGGCGCCGATCGCTGCGAACCCCAGCAGATCCGACGCGCCCGGCCGCTCGCCGAGCACCAGCACCGCACCCAGCACGCCGACCACCGGAATCAGCAAGGTGCCCAGCGAAGCCACCGATGCCGGCAACCGGGCGACCACCTCGAACCATATGAAATAGGCGAGTGCCACCGCGAGCACCGCGTGGTAGCCGAATGCGACCCACGGCTGCCAGCCGATGCCCGCCAGCGACGGCGCCGGTTCGAACAGCGCCATGCCGATCGCCGCCACCACCGCACCGATCAGCAACTGCCAGCCGGCCACCGCGAACGGCGCCGCGGTGATCGGGTAGCGCTTCAGGAACACCGTGCCGGCCGCCCAGCTTATGCCGGCGCCCAGCGCGTAGCCGGCGCCGGCGAGCTGCAGCGGCCGGACCGCGAACAGCGGCGCGATCAGCAGCGCGAGCCCGCAACAGCCGAGCACGATCGCGGCGATGCGCCGGCGGTCGGGCCGCTCGTCCAGGACCAGCCAGGCGAACAGCACCGCCCACATCGGCATCGTGAACGTGATGATCGCCGCGCGCGACGTCGAGCCGGAGAGCTGGGCGAACGTCGTGAACATGTTGAAGCCGGCGATGTTCAGCACGCCTGCGGTCAGCAGACGCAGCCGCTGGCCGGCAGGCACCGCCAGCGGCTGACTCCGCGCGATCGCGATCGCCAGCAGCAGCACGCCGCCGGCGGTCAGCGCGGCAGCGCGGAACGTCCAGGGCGCGAAGCCGTTCAGCGCGATGCGCACCGCCGGCCAGTTCATCCCCCACAGCAGCGCCAGCAGCAGCACCGCGAAGGTCGCGGAGGCCGCGGGTCGGGTCGGCGTTTGCGTGGAACCGGGCATGGATGAGTCGGTCATCGTCGAGCGGCAGGGGCGCAGCGGGCGTCGCTCAGCATACTCGCGCGGACGGCCGTTCGTCGGCTCGCCTGCGGCATCCGCAACCTGCGCGAACGACGGTCGGCGCTTCGTCGATGCGCGTCGAATGCAGTCGCGATGCCTGCATCGACGCGGCGTCGATCGTCGTTCGATGCAGCGTGCTTCACTCGACGAACGATGATGCGCGAGCGCTCGTCGCGCGCATCGCATCGATCATCGTGACGACGCGCGCGACGTGCGATCGACGTGATGTGAGCGTCGATCGCGCTCATCGATGTGTTGTTTGCGATGCACGTTTGTCGGCGGAAAGGTTGACGTTCGAATGCGTCATCACATACTTTGTGATACCTCAATCACGGAGAGCCTGATATGGCAACCAAAGCAGCAGCAAAGAAACCGGCTAAGAAAGCGGCCAAGAAGCCCGCGAAGAAGGCTGCGGCCAAGAAGCCCGCCAAGAAAGTAGCCGCGAAGAAACCCGCAGCGAAGAAGCCCGCGAAGAAAGCCGCGGCGAAGAAGCCGGCTCGCAAAGCTGCTGCCAAGAAGCCTGCGGCGAAGAAAACCGCAGCGAAGAAACCCGCTGCCAAGAAGCCGGCCAAGAAAGCTGCGCGGAAATCCGCCAAGAAGGCCGCGAAGTAATCGCGCCCGGTTCGTCGATGCGGCCGGCCCGGCAACGGGCCGGCCGTTTCACTTGGTGCGCTTTGCGTCGTTCGCGGTCATTCCGCTTCCGGCCGCCTCGCGCGCCGGGCGCTCACCACATCCGGCGCAGCCTCGCCGCCACATCGACGCGCGGCCCGCCTGACGGCACCGCCGGCTGCAGCGCCGGCTGCTCCAGTGCCGGCCCGCCGCGCTGCAGACAGTTCACCAGCGCCGGTGTCAGGAAGCGGCTGCGGGCGCCGTACACATGGCTCGCGCCGAGCCGCGTCTGGCCGGTCAGGTAGTAGCGTTGCGGCTCGACCAGCCACAAGGTGTCGCGCGCACGCGTGATGCCGACGTAGAGCAGCCGGCGTTCCTCGTCGATCCCTTCGGGCCGGCCGGTGGCGAACTCGTTCGGGAAGTTGCCGTCGGACACGTTCAGCAGATAGACCGAGTTCCACTCCTGACCCTTGGCCGAGTGGACCGTCGACAGGATCAGGTAGTCCTCGTCGCGCAGCGGCGCGCCGGACAGGTCGCCGCTGGCATTCGGCGGATCGAGCGTCAGCTCGGTCAGGAAGCGTTCGCGGCTGCCGAAGCGGGTCGCGGCCTGCCCCAGCATGTCCAGGTCGGCGGCGCGCACCGCATGGTCGTCGAAGCGCTGCTCGAGCAGCGGCCGGTACCAGCCGTCGACCCGTTCGATCTGACCGGGCCAGGCCGCGTCGGCTGAACGCAGCCATTGATGCAGCTCGGCGAACGACGGCCAGTGCGGACGGGCCGCGGCCGGCGGCTCGAAGCCGCCCAGCGCTCCGCCGCGCGCCAGATGCTCGAGACAGCGCTGGCTGTTGACCGGCCCCATGCCGGGCATGAGCTGCAACGTGCGGAACGCGGCGATGCCGTTGCGTACGTTGTCGGCCCAGCGCAGCACCGCCAGCACGTCCTTGATGTGGGTGGCCTCCAGGAACTTCAGCCCGCCGTACTTCACGTAAGGGATCCGGCGCCGGACCAGCTCGACCTCCAGGCCGTCGCTGTGATGGGCGCTGCGGAACAGCACCGCCTGCTGCTTCAGCGGCACGCCGGCCTCGCGCTGGCGCAGCACCTCGTCGATGACGGCATCGGCCTGCGCGCGGTCGTCGAGCACGCTGACCAGCCGCGGCCGCGCGCCGTCGCCGCGGCGGGCCCGCAGCACCTTGGGGAACTGCCGCGGGCTCTGCGCGATCAGCGTGTTCGCGGCATCGAGCACCGGCTGCACCGACCGGTAGTTCAGCTCCAGCGTCACGCGGGTGGCCGGCGGCTCGAACTGCTGCGGGAAGCGCAGGATGTTGTCGACGTCGGCCGCGCGGAACGAATAGATCGCCTGGGCGTCGTCACCGACCACCACCAGGCCGGTGCCCTCGGGGCGGATCGCGGTCAGGATGTCGGCCTGCAGCCGGTTCGTATCCTGGTACTCGTCGACCAGCAGATGGTCGAAGCGCTCGCCGATCGCGCGGGCCAGCGCCGGGTCGTCGACCGCCAGCCGCCACCACAGCAGCAGGTCGTCGTAGTCGAGCACGCCGTTGGCCTGCTTGCGCTCGACGTAGGCATGGAACAGCCCGCGCAGCGGTTCGCGCCACTCGATGCACCAGGGCCAGTTCTCCTCGAGCACACGTTCGAGCGTCGCGCCGGTGTTCACGCGATGCGAGTAGATCGCCAGGCAGGTGTCCTTGCGCGGGAACCGCTTGTCGCGGCTCGACAGGCCGTGCTCGTGGCGGATCACGTCGATCAGGTCGGCGGCGTCGCCGCGGTCGAGGATGCCGAACGACGGATCGAGCCCGAGCTGGCCCGCGTGTTCGCGCAGCAGCCGCGCGCCGATCGAATGGAAGGTGCCGGCCCACGGCAGCCGCACCGCCGGCGTGCCGGCGGCGGACCCGCGGCGCTGCGCCAGTGCCTGCGCGACCAGCCGCTCGGCGCGCCGCGTCATCTCCTGCGCCGCCCGCCGGCTGAAGGTCAGCAGCAGGATGCGCGCCGGGTCCACGCCTTCGAGCACCAGGTGCGCGACCCGATGCGCCAGGGTCGCGGTCTTGCCGGTGCCGGCGCCGGCGATGATCAGCAGCGGCGCGCAGGTGAAGCGGCCCGCCGCATCGCGCCGTCCCCAGGTGGCCGCGGCGCGCTGCGCATCGTTCAGTGACGACAGCCAGTCGGCGTGGGCCGCCGCGCCGTCGATCGAGGCGGGCGAAGCCGCCGCCGCGTCAGGGGCATGCGGCGCATGCGGCGGGCTCGGCGTGCACCGCGCGTTCGGCGCATGCGCCGAGGACCAGGCTGTCGGGACGGCGGTGGCGGATTCGGCGGTCATCGCGGCCACGTGATGCAACATCGATGTCGAGGCGGAGCCGCACACTATCACAGGGCTGTACATTCATCCAGCCGCACTCAGCCGCATCCGGCCGACCATGCCGCCCGGTTCGCGGTCATGCCGACGACGATGAGAGGTCGATGCGCCGCCGCGCTTGCCGATGCGGGCAGCGTGGTGAGATTCTTCGCGACATGGCCCGCCGGTCCGGCTCGGAACGTGCGGAGGCTCATCGATCTCCGATCGGATCCCGATGGCGCGACTCGCGAAGCTGCTCGACAACCGAATTCCGCCGCCCGTCGTCGGCGCCGCGGTGGCGGCGGCGATGTGGTGGGCCTCGTCGCGCGGTTTGCGGTTCGACCTGCCCGCATATCTGCGGCACGGCCTGACGGCGGTGCTGGCCATCGCCGGCGTCGCCTTCGATCTGTCCGGGCTGCTGTCGTTCCGCAGCTCCCGCACGACCGTCAATCCGCTGTCGCCGGATCGCGCCAGCTCGCTGGTCACGACCGGGGTCTACCGCTTCACCCGCAACCCGATGTACGTCGGCATGCTGCTGCTGCTGCTCGCCTGGGCCGTGCACCTGTCGTCCGGCTGGGCGTTCGTCGGGCCGATGGCGTTCGTGCTGTACATCACCCGCTTCCAGATCCGGCCCGAGGAGTCGGCGCTCAGGCGCCGGTTCGGCGAGCGATTCGATACCTACGCGGCACGGGTGCGGCGCTGGCTGTGAGGCCGGACGGTGGCCGCGCTGCGCCCGGTGCGGCACCGAGCGATCGAGGAATCAGCGTGCCACGGTCCACCAGCCGTTGCGGCGTGCGTGGCGCGATGTCGATCGTCGGATCGGGTCTGCGCGTATCATGCACCAACGAATCGACGCCGCGAGGAGACACGATGAAACGCAGAACGTTGCTGCGGGCCGGCACTGCCGGCGCGGCCATCGCGCTGGCGCAGCGTCGGGCATCGGCGCAGGCCTGGCCGGCCCGGCAGATCCGCATCATCGTGCCGTATGCGGCGGGCGGCACCTCCGACATCCTGGCGCGTCTGCTCGGGGTCAAGGTCGGTGAGGCGCTCGGCCAGCAGATCGTCGTCGAGAACCGTGCCGGCGCGAATGGCGCGCTGGGCACCGACCTCGTCGCGAAATCACCTCCCGACGGCTACACGCTGCTGCTGACCGATGTCAGCGGCCTGACCAGCGCGCCGGCGGTGGTGCCGAACCTGCCGTTCAACGCGTCCCGCGATTTCGCGCCGGTCACGCTGGTCACCTATTCGCCGCACCTGGTGGTGGTGGCCAACCAGGTGGCCGCGAAGACGCTGCCGGAGCTGATCGCGCTGGCCAAATCGAAGAAAGGCGCGATGAACTGCGCGATCGTCGGATCGGGCAGCGCGACCCACATCGCGGCGGCCCAGTTCGCGAAGCTGGCCGGCGTCGAGTGGACGTACGTGATCTACAAGGGCGGCGCGCAGGCGCTGAACGACGTCGCCGCCGGCCAGGCCGACGTGCTGTTCAACGGCATGCTGGCCACGTTGCCGTTCGTGCAGGGCAACCGGTTGCGCGCGCTGGCCGCCTCCAGCGACAAGCGCTGGCCGACCTTGCCCGACCTGCCCACCGTCGCCGAGAACGGCTTCCCGGGTTTCCTGTCCGGCTCCTGGCAGGGCCTGCTGGCGCCCGCCGGCACCCCGCCGGCGGTGATCGAGCGGCTCAACGCCGAGTTCGCCAAGGCGCTGTCGCAGCCCGACATCATCGACAAGCTGACCGCGCAGGGTGCCGAACCGCGACCGATGACCGCCGAGCGCTTCAAGACCTTCCTCGCCGCCGAGACCACCAAGTGGACGCAGGTGGTCCGCGACGCGAACATCAAG
>DAISWF010000217.1:0-9879 GCA_036826495.1 Burkholderiaceae bacterium | reverse complement strand
TCGTCGAGATGGTGCTCGCCGGCCAGGTCAACAAGGAGATCGTCGAGCTGATCAATCACGAGAGCGGCCGCGCGGTCGGCCTGACCGGGCAGGACGGCGGGCTGATCCGCGCCCGCAAGCTGATGATCAGCGACAAGAGCCGGCCGGGCGAGGAGATCGACATCGGCCAGGTCGGCGAGATCCAGTCGATCGATCCGTCGGTGATCCTGACCCTGAGCGCCAGCGGCTTCATCCCGGTGATCGCGCCGATCGGCTCGGGCAACTCGGGCGAGACCTACAACATCAACGCCGACGTGGTGGCCGGCAAGATCGCCGAGGTGCTGAAGGCCGAGAAGCTGGTGCTGATGACGAACACCGTCGGCGTGCTGGACCGCGACGGCAAGCTGCTGACCGGGCTCACCGCCAAGCGGATCGACGAGCTGTTCGCCGACGGCACGATCTCCGGCGGCATGCTGCCGAAGATCTCGTCGGCACTGGAAGCGGCCAAGGCCGGCGTCAACGCGGTGCACATCATCGACGGCCGCGTCGATCACGCGCTGCTGCTGGAGATCATGACCGACCTGGGCGTGGGAACGATGATCCGCAGCCGATAGGCTGTCGGTGCCGCATCGGACGTGCCGACGGCCGGCCGCCGCATGACGGACCGGAAACCGCGCCGATGAGCGGCACGCGCCATTGGCGCCGCCGTTCGGCGCGCGAGGCGTCGCCTCCGCACCGCGCGCCGCGCACCTGGCTGTTCGACCTCGACAACACGCTGCACGATGCGCTGCCGGCGATCATGCCGCGGATCAACCGCGACATGAACGACTACGTGGCACGGGCACTGTCGCTGTCCGACGAGGAGGCGGCCGAGGTGCGGATCGCTTACTGGCGCCGCTACGGCGCGACTTTGCTGGGCATGATCCATCACCACCGGGTCGACCCGCATGCGTTCCTGCGCGACACCCACCGCTTCCCCGACATGGCCCGGCTGGTGAGGCGCGCCGGCCGGCTGGCGACGGTGCTGCGGCGGCTGCCGGGCCGCCGGCTGGTGGTCACCAATGCGCCCCGTCACTATGCCCGCGCGGTGCTGCAGCAGCTCGGGCTCGCGCCGCACCTGCACGGCCTGGTGTCGATCGAGGACATGACCTTCGCCGGCCGCTGGCAGCCCAAGCCGTCGGCGATGATGCTGCGGCGGCTGGCCGCCCGCCACCGGCTCGATCCGGCGCGCTGCGTGATGGTCGAGGACAGCCCGGGCAACCTGGTGGCGGCCCGTGCGGTGCGGATGGGAACGGTGCTGGTGTCGGGCTGGGCCTGGCGCGGCAAGGCCGGCAAACGGCCGCTCGCCGGCCGGGGCCGGCGCATCGATTTTCAAATACAATCAGTACTCACTCTCCCGCGAATCGCGCTGCGATGACCGACCAGAACGAAGCACCAAAACCGAGCGGTCGTCCGAAGCCCGGCGAGCGCAAGCTGCAGATCCTGCAGACCTTGGCGACGATGCTGCAGGAGCCCACCGGAGACCGGGTCACCACGGCGGCGCTGGCCGGCCGGCTGCAGGTGTCGGAGGCGGCGCTCTACCGGCACTTCGCCAGCAAGGCGCAGATGTTCGAGGGGCTGATCGAGTTCATCGAGGGCACGGTGTTCGGCCTGATCAATCAGATCACCTCGCAGGAGGAGGACGGCCTGCGGCAGCTCCGCCAGATCGTCACGATGCTGCTGGGCTTCTCCGAGCGCAATCCGGGCATGACGCGGGTGCTGATCGGCGATGCGCTGGTCACCGAGGACGACCGGCTGCAGGAACGGATCAACCAGCTCATCGACCGGCTGGAAGCGTCGCTGAAGCAGTGCTACCGGGCGGCGCTGGCGCAGGGGCGGCTGCCGGCCGAAACCGACGTGGCGGCGCGCGCCAACATCGTGCTGGCGTTCGTCATGGGCCGCTGGCTGCGGTTCGCCAAGAGCGGCTTCAAGCGTCTGCCCACCGACATGGTGGACAACCAGCTCGCGCCGCTGATCACCTGAGAAGCGGCCCGGCCCCCGCAGCCAGACGACGTGGACATCACCGAACTCGACGCGATCCCGCTGTCCCGGGCGATCCACGACCGTACGGTGTCGTGCCGCGAGGTGATGGCCGCCTATCTGGCCCGCATCGATGCGCAGAACCCGCGCGTCAACGCGATCGTCTCGCGGGTGCCGCACGAGACTTTGCTGGCGCAGGCCGACGAGCGCGATCGCGAGCTGGCGGCCGGCCGCTCGCGCGGCTGGATGCACGGCATGCCGCAGGCGATCAAGGACACCGGCCTGGTGCGCGGGATGCCCAGCACCAAGGGGTCGCCGCTGCTCGCCGACTTCGTGCCCGCCGAGGATTCGGTGCAGGTCGCGCGGATGCGCGCCAGCGGCGCGCTGATCGTCGGCCGCACCAACGTCCCCGAGTTCGGCCTGGGTTCGAACACCTACAACACGGTGTTCGGCGCCACCGGCAACGCCTACGATCCCGGCCGCACCGCCGGCGGCTCCAGCGGCGGCGCCGCGGCGGCGCTGGCGCTGCGGATGCTGCCGGTGGCCGACGGCAGCGACGTGGGCGGCTCGCTGCGCAATCCGGCCGCGTTCAACAACGTGTTCGGCATGCGGCCTTCGCAGGGACGGGTGCCGTACTACCCTGCGCCGGACGTCTGGATGTCGCAGCTCGGCACCGAAGGGCCGATGGGGCGCACCGTCGAGGACGTGGCGCGGCTGCTGTCGGTGCAGGCCGGCTACGACCGGCGGGCGCCGCTGTCGCTCAGCGACGATCCGGCCTGCTTCGCGCAGCCGCTGGTCTGTGAACCGCGCGGGCTGCGAATCGGCTATGTCGGCGATCTGGGCGGTTACCTGCCGCTGGAGGAGGGCGTGGACGCGCTGTGCCGTGCCGCGCTGCCGGCGTTCGCGTCGCTGGGCTGCGAGGTCGACGACCAGGCGGCGATCGGTTTCGATCCGGCGCGGCTGTGGGACTGCTGGATCGCGCTGCGCAGCGTGCAGACCAGCGGCCCGCTGCTCGACTTCGATGCCGATCCGGCGAAACGTGCACGCCTGAAGCCGGAAGCCTGCTGGGAGGTCGACAATGCGCGTGGCCTCAGCGCGTTCGACGTGTTCCGCGCAGCGACGGTGCGCAGCCAGTGGTATCAGCAGGTGTGCCGGCTGTTCGAGCGCTACGATTTCCTGCTGCAGCCGACCGCGCAGGTGTTTCCGTTTCCGCTCGAACAGCACTGGCCGCGCGAGGTCGGCGGCCGGGCGATGGACACCTACCATCGCTGGATGGAGATCGTCATACCGTGGACGCTCGCCGGGCTGCCCGCGCTCAACGTGCCGGCCGGTTTCGGCGGCACGGCCGGGCTGCCGATGGGGCTGCAGCTCATCGGCCCGCCGCGCGGCGATCTGGCGGTGCTGCAGCTCGGCGCCGCCTACGACGCGGCGACCGGCTGGGTCAGGAGCCGCCGCCCGGCGCTCTGAAGGCGGGCGGGGCTGGCTCACGCAGCGATCGGCCAGGGGCGCCGGCATCTCGCTGTCGTCAACCGGGGTTTCGCTCCCACCGGCCGTCGACTCGTCGCAGCGCGGCCCACCGCTGCCCGGCCCGCATCGATAATTCGCCCATCGCGTCCCGATCATGGACGCCCTGCAAGCGGAGCCCGACGATGACCCTCGATGCCAGTCTGTCCGTCCTGCACTGGTGGGCGGTGTTGCTGCTGATCGCCACGCTGGTAGGCGAGAAGGTGCTGATCTCCGGCGTGGCCGACGCAGGCACCGTCCAGCGTCTGTCGCGCTACGACCTCGCCTATGGTCTGGCGGCGCTGCTGGTGCTGGCCGCCGGGTTCGTGCGCGCCACCCATGGCGCCAAGGGCTGGGCGTTCTATGCGGGCAACCCGATGTTCTGGGCCAAGATCGGCCTGTTCGTGCTGATCGGCCTGATGTCGATCCCGCCGACGATCGCGTTCCGGCGCTGGAAGAAATCGCTGGCCGGCCAGCCGGGCGCGGTGGTCGAGGCCGGGCGGGTGGCGCCGGTGCGCCGCTGGATCGACCTGGAGCTGACGTTGCTGGCGCTGATACCGGTGGCGGCCGCGATGATGGCCCGCGGCATCGGTTTCTGAGGAGCCTCCGCGACGCGCGCCGGGATCAGCCGCCCGGCCCGCACACCGGGCAGCCCGGATCGCGCGGCACCCTGACCTCGGTCCAGCGCATCGTCAGCGCATCCAGCATCTGCAGCCGGCCGACCGCGGGCTCGCCGAAGCCGCCGGCGAGCTTCAGCGCCTCGGCCGCCTGCATCGTGCCGATGATGCCGGTCAAGGGCGCGAACACGCCCATCGTCGCGCACTGCACCGCGTCGACCTCGTCGGTCTCGGGGAACAGGCAGTGGTAGCAGGGCGAGTCGGCCCGGCGCGCATCGAACACCGCGAGCTGCCCGTCGAAGCGGATCGCCGCGCCCGACACCAGCGGCACCCGGTGCCGCACGCAGGCGCGGTTCAGCGCATGGCGGGTCGCGAAGTTGTCGGTGCAGTCGAGCGCCACGTCGCAGCGCGCCACCGCCGACGCCAGCGCGGCGCCCTGCAGCCGGTCGCCGAGCGCGATCACCTCGACGCCGGGATTCAGCTCGTTGAGCGCCCGCCGCCCCGACAGCACCTTCGGCTGCCCGATGCTGGACTCGCGATGCAGGATCTGCCGCTGCAGGTTGGTCGCATCGACGGTATCGCTGTCGGCCAGCAGCAGGGTGCCGACGCCGGCCGCTGCCAAGTACAGCGCGGCCGGCGACCCCAGGCCGCCGGCGCCGAGCACCAGCACCGTGGCCGCCAGCAGCCGCTGCTGGGCCTCGATGCCGATCTCGTCGAGCAGGATGTGCCGGCTGTAGCGAAGAAGCTGGGCGTCGTCCAACGCGCGCCTCGAGGTTCGTCTCCGGCGTCAGAACCAGCCGGAGGAGTGGGAACGATGGCGGAAAGCGGGTGTGCCGCGGCTGCCCGCCGCGAGACGCCCGATGATCCGGATCACTTCGCCTTGGTGTCGGCCGGTGCCGCCAGCGCGGTTTCTTCCTTCTGCTTGGCGATCACCACCGGCAGCCCCTTCAGGTGGTTCATCGCCTGCTGGAGCTGATAGTCGTCGGCCGCGCCGAACTCGACCGGCTTGCGGTCCTTCAGCTTGTCGTTGAGCTGGTCGGAGGCGCGCGGCGCCCGGGGCTTCTCCTCGGCATCCTTCGGGTTCGTCAGATGCCGGTTCAGATCCACTTCGCGGACGCGGAAGTTGGTCAGGTCGCCATCGGGCGTTTCCTCGACCAGGAAGTCGGGCGTGATGCCCTTGGCCTGGATCGAGCGGCCGGCCGGGGTGTAGTAACGGGCGGTGGTCAGCTTGATCGCGGTGTTGTTGGCCAGCGGCAGGATCGATTGCACCGAGCCTTTGCCGAAGGTCTGCGTGCCGATCACCACGGCGCGCTTGTGATCCTGCAGCGCGCCGGCGACGATCTCCGAGGCCGATGCCGACCCGCCGTTGACCAGCACCACCATCGGCACCGTCTTGACGATCGCCGGCAGCCGGGCGAGGTAGTCGTCGCGGGTGCCGCGCAGATAATCTTCCGGCGCGGCGATGTACTTGCGCTTGGCGTCTTCGGTGCGCCCGTCGGTGGAGGTGACGGTGACGCGCGGCGGCAGGAACGCCGCCGACACGCCGACCGCGCCGTGCAGCAGCCCGCCCGGATCATTGCGCAGGTCGAGCACCAGCCCTTTCAACTGGCCGGTCTTGGCGAGGTTGTCCAGCGCCTTGACCAGGTTGTCGACGGTGTGCTCCTGGAACTGGGTGATGCGCACGTAGCCGTAACCGGGCTCGAGCGACTTGGACTTGACCGACTGCACCCGGATCACGTCGCGGATCAGCGAGATCACCAGCGGCCGCGGCTCGCCCTTGCGCGAGATGGTCAGCACGATCTGCGTCTTGGGCTTGCCCCGCATCAGCTTGACCGCGTCGTTCAGCGCCAGGCCTTTGGTGGGCTTCTCGTCGATCTTGATGATCAGGTCACCGGCCTTGACGCCGGCGCGCGCCGCCGGCGTGTCCTCGATCGGCGACACCACCTTGACGAAACCGTCTTCGGTGCCGACCTCGATGCCCAGCCCGCCGAATTCGCCCTGCGTGCCGACCTGCAGCTCGCGGAACGCGTCGGCGTCGAGATAGGCCGAATGCGGGTCCAGGCCCGACAGCATGCCGCTGATCGCCTCGGTGATCAGCTTGCGGTCTTCGACGGTCTCGACGTAGTTGGACTTGATCGCCCCGAACACGTCGGAGAACTGCCGCAGCTCATCGAGCGGCAGCGGCGAGCGCGCGTCGCGCTGCGCGACCGCATTCAGCCCGATGCTCACCAACACGCCGGCGATTGCGCCGATCGACACCAGTCCGACACGCGTAAACTTGCTGTTCATGTTCCGCTCTTGGATTCGACCGCACCCGGTCGAGAAGGCCCCCTGACGATCCCAGTATAAACCGCCGGTCGGCCGCCCGCGTGTGGCAATTCACATCGCGCAAGGCCATTCGTCGGCCGGTGGGCCGACGGCCGTCGTGTCGGGGGTCATCGGTGGTCACGCCGGTGGCCACCCATGCAACCGAGGTTCCGTCACCGGCACGGAATTTCAACCCCGCCGGCATCGCGGGAGCGGGCGGCTCAGGCCTTGGCCTTGCCCTGCGCGGCCACCGCCGCCATCGCCGCCGCGATCTCCGCCTGGTCGCCGAGGTAGTAGCTCTTCAGCGGCTTCAACTGCGCGTCGAGCTCGTAGACCAGCGGGCGGGCGGTGGGGATGTTCAGCTCGACGATCTTGTCGTCGCCGATACCGTCCAGATGCTTGACCAGCGCCCGCAGCGAATTGCCGTGCGCGGCGACGATCACCTGCTTGCCGAGCTTGATCGCCGGCGCGATCGAGTCGTTCCAGACCGGCACCACCCGCGAGACGGTGTCCTTCAGGCATTCGGTGCGCGGCAGGGTCGCCGGGTCGACATGGGCATAGCGCGGGTCGCCGGCGCTTTCGCGCGGATCGCCGGCCGGCAGCGGGTCGGGCGCGATCGCATAGGCCCGGCGCCAGATCAGCACCTGCTGGTCGCCGAACTTCGCGGCCGTCTCGGCCTTGTTCAGCCCCTGCAGCGCGCCGTAGTGCCGTTCATTGAGCCGCCAGTCGTGGATCACCGGGATCCACATGCGGTCCATCTCGTCTTGCACCGTCCACAAGGTGCGGATCGCCCGCCGCAGCACCGACGTGAATGCCAGATCGAACGCGAAGCCGGCCTCCTTCATCAGCCGGCCGGCCCGGCGCGCCTCCTCCCGGCCGTTGTCGGTCAGGTCGACATCGGTCCAGCCGGTGAAGCGGTTTTCGAGGTTCCACTGACTTTCGCCGTGGCGCAGCAGGACGAGTTTGTAGGTCATGTAGTGAGGGTTCCCTGGGGAGCGTGAAACGGCGACAATGCCGGCCTATTTTATAATTCGAAAAACGGGATGTCTCAGTGAAGTTCCTCATCGAAAATTGGGCCCTCATCTTGCTCGCGCTGGTTTCGGGCGGCATGCTGCTGTGGCCGGCGATCGGCAGGCGGGCCGGCGGCCCGACCTTGAACACCTTGTCGGCGACGCGGATGATCAACGATGGTGCGGTGATCGTCGACGTGCGCGACAACGGCGAGTTCAGTGGCGGGCATCTGCCAAACGCCAGGAACATTCCGGTCGTTGACCTGGAGAAGCGGGTCGGCGAGCTGCCGTCCGGCAAGCCGGTGCTGGTGGTGTGCGCGACCGGCCAGCGGGCCGGCCGGGCGATCGCGGCACTGCGCAAGGCCGGGCGCGACCAGGTGTTCAGCCTGGAGGGCGGGCTGGCCGCCTGGCGTTCGGCGGGGCTGCCGGTCGTCAAATGACGGGTTTTCCGCTTCCGGCGCGTTCGGCGCATCCGGCCGATAATCCGGGGCTCGGCGCTTGCCGTCCAGTCCGGAGATGAACTGATGACCCAGCGGGTACTGATGTACTGCACCGCCGTGTGCCCCTACTGCGTGCGCGCCGAGCAGCTTCTGAGGCAGCGCGGCATCGACGCGATCGAGAAGATCCGCGTCGATCTGGAGCCCGAACGGCGCGACGAGATGGTCGCGCGCACCGGCCGGCGCACCGTTCCCCAGATCTACATAGGCGACACCCACGTCGGCGGGTTCGACGACATCGCCGCGCTCGACCGGGCCGGACGGCTCGTGCCGCTGCTGAACGGCTGAAGCCGTCTTTCCCCCTCCTCACCCACCGAATCGGAAACCATCCATGACAGACCAGGCGCAGGCCCCGGTGTTCGCGATCCAGCGGATGTATCTCAAGGACATGTCCCTGGAGATCCCGCACGCGCCGACGATCTTCCTCGAGCAGCAGCAGCCGCAGGTCGAGGTGCAGCTCGACGTCCAGGGCGACGAGGTGGTCGAGGGCATCTACGAGACCTCGGTGACCGTCACCGTGACCACCAAGGCCGGCGAACGGGTCGCCTTCCTGGTCGAGGCGAAGCAGGCCGGCATCTTCGAGATCCGCAACGTGCCGGCCGAGCAGATGCCGCTGCTGCTGAACGTGGTGTGCCCGAACATCATCTATCCGTACCTGCGCGCGAACGTCGCCGACATCGTGCAGCGTTCCGGCTTTCCGCCGATCCACCTGGCCGAGATCAACTTCGAGGCGCTGTACCAGCAGCGGCTGCAGCAGATGCAGCAGGAGCAGGCGGCGGCCAAGCCGGGCATCTACGTGCCGGGCAACAGCCACTGACGAATGCGGCCGCCGGCGGCTTCCCCGCGCGGGCGTCGGCGCAGCGACAACAGGCCCCAGCCATGGAGCTGACCATGAACCACCGTGATGTGCAGTTCGTCCGTCGGCCGCCTGCGCGGCCCATCGATCGGAGCAGGTCGGCGGGCGCCGCCGACACGCCCGCGTCGCCTCGCGTCCCGGCGCTCACCGGCCGCGGCGCGCGGTGCCTGGCGGTGCTTGCTGCGCTGGCCGTCATCGTCGGGGCGCCGGCCGCCGCGCAGACTCCAGCCGCCGCCCAGCCCGCGGCCGCCGAGTTCCGCTCGATCGGCGTGCCGGCCGCGGTGATGTACGACGGCCCGTCGCTGAAGGGCCGCAAGGCGTTCATCGCGCCGCGCGGCATGCCGGTCGAGGTGCTGTCCACGCTCGGCAACTGGGTCAAGGTGCGCGACCTGATCGGCGACGTGCTGTGGGTCGACCGCAAGGACCTGACGGTGCAGCGCACGGTGATCGCCACCACGTCGGCGGCGGTGCGTAACGGCGCCACCGACAACTCGCCTATCCTGTTCGTCGCCGAGCGCGGCGTGGTGCTGGAGCTGAGCGAGGTGCGGGCGCCGGCCGGCTGGGCACGGGTGCGGCACCGCGACGGTACGATCGGCTACGCGCGCGCGGCCGACGTATGGGGCCTCTGAGCGCGCTGCGGGGCTGCCGGCGGCCGCGACGATGAGCCTGCGCATCGCGGTGCTGGGAGCGGGGGCCTGGGGCACCGCGATCGCGCGCCATGCCGCGCAGGCGCATCCGGTGTTCCTGTGGGCGCGCGATCCGGCGCTGGCCGTCGCGATCGAACGCGATCGCCGCAACGAACGATATCTGCCGGGCGTGGAGCTGGGCGGGTCGCTGCGCGCCGGCAGCGATCTGGCGGATGCCGTCGGCTGGCTGCGCGAGGCGCCGCAGCGGCTGCTGGTGCTGGCCACCTCGATCGCCGGTTTCAGGCCGACCCTGCAGGCGTTGGCGGCGCTCGATGGCGATGGCGGGCTGTTCGGCGCCGGCCCGGCCGCTTCGCAGGCCTCCCTCCCGAACTCTTCGCCGGCTCCTTCGTCGGCTCCTTCGTCGGCTCCTTCGTCGGCTCCTTCGTCGGCTCCTTCGTCGGCTCC
>DAISWF010000216.1:3085-9961 GCA_036826495.1 Burkholderiaceae bacterium | reverse complement strand
CGTGCTCTTCCTCGATCGTCGCGCGGTCGGCCGGGTCGGGCACGATCACCGTCTCGCGCAGATGCTCGGTGGTCTCGCCCGCGTTGTGCAGGATGTCGCGTTCCATCTGCTGCAGCCGCGCGCGGAAGAACCCGAGCTGCGCTTCGTTCATGTAATCCGACTCCGGCATCTTCAGCAGTTCCGCCTCGGTCGGGATCTTCTTGTCCTTAGTTGCCGCCATGTTCCTAACCTGCCTGATATTCGCGCATCGCAACGCGGCTACATTTGAACCGAGGACATGTCAGCCCTCAGGCCAGACACTGCTCCAACCCCTTGATGAATGTCTCCTTCGGCAGATTCCTCCCGATGAACACCATCTTGCTGGACGGCTTTTCGCCCGACTGCCAGCGACGGCCCTGATCGGCGCCCATCATCTGGTGAACACCCTGGAAGACGGTCTGCCGGTCGGACCCCTTCATGTAAAGCACGCCTTTATACCGCAACATGTCCTGCCCGTAAACCTGGATCAGACCCGACAGGAAATCTTCCAGTTTTGCGGGATCGAACGGCTTGCTGGCCCGGAAAACGAACGATTGCACGTGCTCGTCGTGGTCGTGCTCGTCGCTGGTCAGGAACTTCGGGTCGATTTCCAGGATCGCGTTCAGGTTGAAGCCGCGGATGTCCAGCACGTCGCCGATGTCGGCATTGCCGAAGTGCACCGGCTTGATCGGTGCGCGCGGGTTCATCCGCGCCAGCCGCGCCTTCAGCTTGTCCGCCTGCTCGGGCGGCGCCACGTCGACCTTGGACATCAGCAGCCGGTCGGCGAAACCGACCTGCTCCTGGGCCTCCTTGTGTTCGTCGAGCTGCTTCATGCCGTGCTGCGCATCGACCACCGTGACCACCGCGTCGAGCAGGTAGTAGTCGGCCACGTCGTCGTCGATGAAGAAGGTCTGCGCGACCGGCCCGGGATCGGCCAGGCCGGTCGTCTCGATCACCACCCGGTCGAATTTCAGCTCGCCGGCGTCGCGCCGTTCGCGCAGGTCGCCGAGGATGCGCACCAGATCGCCGCGCACCGTGCAGCAGATGCAGCCGTTGTTCATCTCGACGATCTGCTCGTCGCGGTTCTGCATCAGCAGCTCGTTGTCGATGCCCTCCTCGCCGAACTCGTTCTCGATCACCGCGATGCGGTAGCCGTGATCCTCCTTGAGGATGCGGTTCAGCAGCGTGGTCTTGCCGCTGCCGAGGAAGCCGGTAAGGATCGTCACCGGTACGTTCTTGTCAGCCATGTCGCTGCTCCGTGGAATGCTGTTGGTCGGGATGTCAGGCGGCGCATTGCGCGCAGCAGCCCGACACCGTCAGTTCGACGTTCTCGCTCGAAAAACCGGCCGGCAGGCTCGCGCCCAGCAGCCGGGCAATGTTCGCCTCCTGCAGACAGTACATGCGGTCGCAGCGGGTGCAACGGAAGTGCCCGTGCTGCCCGCGCAGGCCGGGCGCGCTAGCCGAGAAGCGGAACACCCGGTCGGGGCCGGCCACCCGGTGCGCCAGGCCCGCCTCGACCAGCCATTCCAGCACCCGGTACAACGTGACCCGGTCGACCGCCTCGCCGCTGCCGTCGTCATCGACGCGGCGCTGCGCTTCCAGATGACTGAGCGCCCGGCCGGCGCGCATCAGCTCGGCCAGCACCCGCACGCGCGCGAACGTGACCCGCGCACCGCTGCCGCGCACCCGGCTGCGCGCCTGGTCGAGCAGGCTGTCATCGATCGTCCGCGCTGCGTTCATGTCGTCGAGGGTCGGGAGCGGGCCAGGGCCGAGGTCGGAGTCGGGCCGGCGATTCTACCCTTTCCGACGGCAGATGACATTCGGTTGCATATAGCCGATCCGGGCCCGCCGGCATCAGACCCTGACCAGCATCAGCCCCTTCAGGTATTCGCCCTCCGGATGGGTCATCAGCATCGGATGGTCGGCGCCGGCCGCCAGCCGCCGGACGAGCTGGGCATCGACCCGGGCATCGATCACCGCGCCGGCCACCACCTTCTGGAACAGGTCCACCGACATCGCGCCCGAGCACGAGAACGTGAACAGCAGCCCGCCCGGGTCGAGCAGCTTCAGCGCCTTCAGGTTGATCTCCTTGTACGCGCGGGCGGCGCGCTCCAGATGCTGGGCCGACGGCGCGAACTTCGGCGGATCGAGCACGATCAGATCGAACCGGCGCCCTTCCTCGAGCAGCGCCTTCAGCACCTCGAACACGTTGCCGGCGCGCCAGTCCGAGGGCGGCAGGCCGTTGGCCGCCTCGTTGGCGCGGGCCTGCCCGAGCGCCGGCTCGCTGGAATCGACCGACAGCGCAGCGGCCGCGCCGCCGCGCAGCGCGGCCACCGTGAAGCCGCCGGTGTAGCAGAAGCAGTTCAGCATCCGGCGGCCGGCCGCCTGCCGCGCGACCAGCCGCCGGTTGTCGCGCTGGTCGATGTAGAAGCCGGTCTTGTGGCCGCCGACCACGTCGACGCCGTAGCGCACCTCGTCCTCGACGATCTCGATCCGCCCGGGCGGCGGCGCGCCGGCGATCACCCCCTCGCGCGGCACCAGCCCTTCGCGCTCGCGCGCCTGCGCGTCGGAGCGCTCGTAGACGTCGTCGCAGCCGGCGAGCCGCGGCAGCTCGCGGACGATGTGCTCGCGCCACGCATCGACGCCCGCCGCGAGGAACTGCACGACCAACTGACGGCCGTAGCGGTCGACGACCAGGCCCGGCAGCCCGTCGGCCTCGCCGAACACCAGCCGCACGGCGTCGGTGCGGGCGGCCAGCGGCGCGCGGCGCGCGATCGCCTGCGCCAGCCGCTCGCTGACCAGCGCCGGCGTCACCGGCCGGGCCTCGTCGTAGGTCCAGGCACGCGCGCGGATCGCCGACTCGGGGCTGAACGCGGCCCATGCGAGGAAACGGCCGTCGGCCGACTCCACCCGCACCGTCGAGCCGGACTGCACCCGGCCCCGCACCCGCGCGACCGCCGTCGCATAGACCCACGGATGTCGCCGCAGCAGCGATTTCTCCTTGCCGGGCTTGAGCTGCAGGATGGAGGCGGTTTCGGACAAGCGTTCGACCCGGATGTCGCGGACGATGCGGACTGCTGGCCCGCCCTAACGGCGATCGGCCTTGCGCCGGTGCGCGCGCGGATGCGCGGCGTCGTAGACCGCCGCGAGCCGCTGGAAGTCGAGCGACGTGTAGACCTGGGTCGTGCTGATGTTCGCGTGGCCCAGCAGTTCCTGCACCGCGCGCAGATCGCCGCTGGACTGCAGCAGGTGGCTGGCGAACGAATGACGCAGCACATGCGGATGCACGTTGGCCGGGATGCCCTGCTCGAGCGCCATCCGCTTGACGATCACCTGCACGCTGCGGGCCGACAGCCGCGTGCCGCGCCGGCTGAGGAACAGCGCATCGCGGTCGGCGCCCGGCAGGGCCGCCAGCCACTGCTCGCGCGCCGCGAGCCAGGCGCGCAGCGCCTCGCAGGCCGGCCGGCCGATCGGCAGCTCGCGGGTCTTGCCGCCCTTGCCGAACACCGTGGCCTGCGCCTGCGGCAGATCGATCCAGCTTCGCGAACGATAGCCGTCGCGCTGCCGGTAGACCGCATCGAGCCCGATCAGCTCGGACAGCCGCAGCCCCGACGAGTAGAACAGCTCGAGCAGCGCCTTGTCGCGCAGCGACTCGGCGCGGCCGTCGGCCGGCGCATCGACGAGCTGGCGGGCCATATCGGGCGACAGTGCCTTGGGCAGCCGGCGTGGCGCCTTCGGCGCGCGCACGCCGCGCACCGGATTCAGCAGCACCTGCGCAGTCTCGGCCAGGAAGTCGAAGAAGCCGCGCCAGCACGACAGCGTGCGGGCGATCGAGCGCGGCGACAGGCCGCCGCGGGCACGCGCGGCGATCCAGCGGCGCACGTCGGCCTCGGTCAGCGTGTTCCACGCGCGGCCGTCGAGCAAGGCCTGCAGCTCGTCCAGATCGAAGCGATAGCTCGCCAGGGTGGCCGGCGAATAACGGCGCTGCGTGCGCAGCCGCGTGAGCCAGGCAGCGACGGCGGAATCATCGGGAGCCGGGTCCGCGGCAGCAGCCGGCCCCGCCGCCCGTGGTGCCTGTGCGGCTGAGGAGTCCGGCCCGGCGGCTGGCCGCTCGGGCACGGCGCCGGCCGCTGCCGCTGCCGTCATTCGATCAGCCGCGACAGCGCCGCGCTGGCGGTCTCGCCGATCCGTTCGAGGAACGTCGTGCCCATGCCGGCGCGGAACCGGTCGGCGTCGGCCGAGCCCATCACCAGCAGGCCGAACGCGTTCGGATCGAGCCCCTTGCGCAGCGGCACCAGCGCGACCGAGCGGGTATCGGCGCCTTCGCCCGGCAGCCAGGCGGCGGCCAGCACATCGTTGTTCGGGCCGCAGTACGGCTGCTTCATGCCGTTGGCCAAGGTGATCGCATCGACCACCACGGGTGCTGCGAACGGCAGCTCGCGCCAGGCGGCGCGCACGCTCCACAGCCGCAGCGCCACCTGCGGCACCGAGAAGATGCCGGTCAGGCCGTCGGTGATGATCGTCGGCAGCCGTTCGGGCTCGGATTCCAGCAGCAGCTTGCGCGTCCACTTCTGCAGCTTGTCGGTGATCGCATCGTTCTCCTGGCCGATCCGCACCAGGTCGGCCAGCTTCTGTCCGAGCTGGCGGTTGCGCTCGCGCAGCACCTCGAGCTGGCGCTCGTGCAGCGAGATCGCCCGGCCGCCATGGGCGCTGGGCAGGTTGACCTCCGCCAGCGCATCGGGAAAGTGCTCGAAGAAATCGGGATGGGCCTGCAGGAACTCGACGACGGCTTCGGCCGACGGCGGCTGCGGCGCGGAGCCGGGTTCGACATCGGATCCGGAGGGTGCTTCGCTGGACATGGTCAATGGTCTGTTTCGATTTCGATTTCGCCGTCGAACACCTTGGTCGCCGGCCCGGTCATCATCACCTGGCGCCCGCGCCAGTCGATCGTCAGCACGCCGCCGCGCGTGGCCACCTCGACCCGCTGATCGAGCAGCCCGCGGCGGATGCCGGACACCACCGCCGCGCAGGCACCGGTGCCGCAGGCCAGGGTCTCGCCGGCGCCGCGCTCCCACACCCGCAGCCGCAGACGGCCGCGATCGACGATCTGCATGAATCCGGCGTTCACGCGGCGCACGAACGCCGGATGATGCTCGATCCGCGGCCCGAGCACCGTCACCGGCGCGCGCTCGACGTCGTCGACCTGCTGCACCGCATGCGGATTGCCCATCGACAGCACGCCGACCCAGCTCGTCGTGCCGTCGACCTGCAGCGCCCACAAGGTCTCGTCGCCCTGCCGGCGCGACGACAGCGCCCCCGGTTCGAACGGCACACGGGCAGCCTCGAACACCGGTTCGCCCATGTCGACGGTGACCTGGCCGTCATCCTCCATCCGCGGCTCGATGATGCCGGCCATCGTCTCGACGCGGATCGCACGCTTGTCGGTCAGCCCCTGGTCGCGCACGAAGCGCACGAAGCAGCGCGCGCCGTTGCCGCACTGCTCGACCTCGCCGCCGTCCTGATTGAAGATCCGGTAGCGGAAGTCGACATCGCGGCCGCGCGCCGGCTCGACGACCAGGATCTGATCGGCGCCGACACCGAAATGCCGGTCGGCCAGCCGCCGCCACTGCGCAGCATCGAACGCGACCGGCTGGCGCACCGCGTCGACCATCACGAAGTCGTTGCCGGCGCCCTGCATCTTGGTGAATTTCAAACGCATCCGCGCATTATCGCCCAGCGCGATGCGTCGCCGGCCGGGGCGCCCGCCCGATGCACGCCCGGCGCCGGCCCGCGCGAGGCGCCGCTCAGCCCGACTGCCCGACCCGATAGAAGCCGGCCTCGCCCGGCGGCCGGGTCTTGAAGCGCTTGTGACTCCACAGGTACTGGGCCGGCATCTCGGCCACGCGCTCTTCGATGAAGTGATTCATCCGGCGGGTGGCCGCCTCCAGGTCGCCGCCCGGATAGTCGGTCCACGGCGGATAGAACTTCGCGACGTAGCCGGTTTCGGTCATCGTCGTCACCAGCGGGATCACGGTGGCGCCGGTCAGGCTGGCCAGCCGCGCGACCGACGTGACGGTGGCCGCCGGCACGCCGAAGAAATCGACGAACACCGCATCGCGCGGGCCCAGATCCATGTCGGGCAGGAAGTAGAACGGCACGCCGTCGCGCAGCGCGCGCACCGCCGGACGCAGCCCATCGTTGCGCAGGAACATGCGCGCGCCGTTGAAGCGCGAACGGCCGGCGGTCATCACCTCGGTCAGCACGCGG
The DNA here is from genome assembly GCA_036826495.1 of Burkholderiaceae bacterium. GTDB lineage: Bacteria > Pseudomonadota > Gammaproteobacteria > Burkholderiales > Burkholderiaceae_E > DAISWF01. Next base: position 3,676 of record DAISWF010000216.1, on the reverse strand, counting down.
CTCTTCTGCTGGGCGTACATCGACGCGAACACCGATTCGAGCTGGAAGCGGATGCCGCCCGCGTCGATGCCGACGAAGTGCGGCGCCAGCAGGATCACCGGCTTGCCGCGATAGGGTTCGAACAGCTCCAGCCCGTCGAGCGACACCAGCGAGCGGATGCGCGCCTCGGTGCCGAACCAGAAGATGAAGCGCTCGAAGAAGCTGCGCACGAAGTACTGGAAGTGGGCACGGCCGATCTGCTCGCGCTGCGATTCGGAAAGCTGCGGATAGCACAGCCCCAGATTGGTCAAGGTGACCCGACGGCGCGGCGCGGCCAGCCACCAGGCGAGCGATCCGACCTGGTTGCCGATGCCCTTGACCATCGGATACGGCAGCCGCGCCAGCCCGCGCAGCGCCGCCACCGCCAGATGGATCAGCCTGTCCTTCATGACGCCGCCACGCCGGCCGCCGGCTCGGGAGGGGCCCCCTTGTACCGGTTGTAGCCCCACAGGTACTGATCGGGCAACGCCAGCACCAGCCGCTCCATCTCGCGGTTCAGCAGCTCGGGCGTGGGCCGTTCGTGCATCCTGCGCAGGTGCACGCGCCAGCCGG
>DAISWF010000216.1:0-3075 GCA_036826495.1 Burkholderiaceae bacterium | reverse complement strand
GTGGGGGGGCCGGCGGGGGGCGGCGGGGAGCCGCCGGCCCACCGCCAGCACGACGCTGGCGCCGGTCAGTTCGACCAGCTTGTCCGGCAACGTCATCGTGAAAGCCGGCGCCCCGAAGAACGGCGCCCAGCGGCCCTCGCCGTCGGTGGGCACCTGGTCGGGCAGCAGACCCACCGCCTCGCCGCTGCGCAGCGCGCGCAGCAGGGTGCGCAGGCCGGCCAGCGAGGCCGGCGCCGCGCGCATGCCCGGCGTGTCGCGCGCCACCGCCAGCACGCGCGACAGCACCGATCGCTTGGGCGGCTTGAACAGCACGGTGATCGGAGCGCGGCCGGCATACCAGCGGGCGGTGACCTCGAAAGCCCCCAGATGGGGGGTGAGGAAAAGGATACCGCGGCCCGCCGCCTCGACCTCTTCGAGCACGGACAGGTCATCGCAGACCACGCGGGCCCGCAAGGTCTCGGGGCGGCTGAACCAGACCCACGGCAGCTCGCCGACCATCCGGCCGGTCTGCGCGGCCGAGCGCACCGCCAGCGCCGGATCCGCCAGCGCCGGATCGAAACGGGCGGCCTGTCGGAGATTCTGACGGGTCTTGTCGCGGAACTCGCCCGACAGCAGCCAGACCAGCCTGCCGAGCCCGGCACCGGCTGCCTGCAGCCACGACAGCGGCAGACGGGCGAGCAATCGGAAGGCGGCGAGCATCGTGGGTCGTGCAGGTCTGGACGGTCTATCGACGGTTTATTGACGGCGGTGGTTGCCGGGCCGGCCGGGACGATGTTTATAATCCCAGCCGTCGCCGGTTTAATTCGGACAACTTGCGGGGCGACAGGAGCGGGCGCCTCGCCCATCCCCAAATACCGCTAAAGCGTCGCCGCTTCTCCAAGTCGGCTACGCCGACGTGCCGCAGTGGTATCGCGGTGCCTGTCCAGTCACAGAAACGGAGAAGTGTTTTGGCAAACGACTACTTGTTCACTTCCGAATCGGTTTCCGAGGGGCACCCCGACAAGGTGTCCGATCAGGTATCGGACGCGATTCTCGACGCTATCCTCGCGCAGGACAAGACGTCCCGTGTCGCGGCGGAGACACTGTGCACCACCGGCCTGGTGCTGCTGGCCGGCGAGATCACGACCCGCGCGAACATCGATTACATCCAGATCGCGCGCGACACGATCAAGCGCATCGGCTACGACAACACCGAGTTCGGCATCGACTACAAGGGCTGCTCGGTGCAGGTCTGCTACGACAAGCAGAGCCCGGACATCGCCCAGGGCGTCGACGAGGGCAAGGGGCTGGACCTCGAGCAGGGCGCCGGCGACCAGGGCCTGATGTTCGGCTACGCGTGCGACGAGACGCCCGAGCTGATGCCGGCGGCGATCCACTATGCGCACCGGCTGGTCGAGCGGCAGGCGCAGCTTCGCCGCGACGGCCGGCTGCCGTGGCTGCGTCCCGACGCCAAGTCGCAGGTCACGCTGCGCTACGCCGACGGCCGCCCGGTCGCGGTGGACACCGTCGTGCTGTCGACCCAGCATGCGCCCGACGTCTCCTACGAGACGCTGCGCGAGTCGGTCATCGAGCAGGTCATCAAGCCGGTGCTGCCGCCGGCGCTGCTGAAGGGCGACGTCAAATACCTGGTGAACCCGACCGGCCGCTTCGTCGTCGGCGGGCCGCAGGGCGACTGCGGGCTGACCGGCCGCAAGATCATCGTCGACACCTACGGCGGCGCGGCGCCGCACGGCGGCGGCGCGTTCTCGGGCAAGGATCCGTCGAAGGTCGACCGCTCGGCCGCCTATGCGGCGCGCTATGTCGCGAAGAACATCGTCGCCGCGGGCCTGGCCAGCAGGTGCGTCGTGCAGGTGTCGTACGCGATCGGCGTCGCGCGGCCGACCTCGATCTGGGTCAGCACGCAGGGCACCGGCACGATCAGCGACGAGCGGATCGCCGAGCTGGTCGCCAGGCACTTCGATCTGCGCCCCAAGGGCATCATCCAGATGCTGGACCTGCTGCGGCCGATCTACCAGAAGACCGCCGCCTACGGTCACTTCGGCCGCGAGGAGCCGGAGTTCACCTGGGAGAAGACCGACAAGGCGTCGCTGCTGCGGGCCGAGGCCTGACCGGCATGGGATCGACGATCCTTCAGTCGCTGCCGATCGGCCAGAAGGTCGGCATCGCATTCTCCGGCGGCCTGGACACCAGCGCCGCGCTGCACTGGATGCGCAAGAAGGGCGCGATCCCGTACGCCTACACCGCGAACCTCGGCCAGCCCGACGAACCGGACTACGACGAGATCCCGCGCAAGGCGCTGGCCTACGGCGCCGAGGCGGCGCGGCTGATCGACTGCCGCAGCCAGCTCGTCGCCGAGGGCATCGCGGCGCTGCAGGCGGGCGCGGTTCGCATCTCGCACCCCGGCGTCGCCTACTTCAACACCCCGCCGCCTGGGCGTGCCGTCTCCGGGCCGATCCTGGTGGCGGCGATGAAGGACGACGGCGTCGGCATCTGGGGCGACGGCAGCACGTTCAAGGGCAACGACATCGAGCGCTTCTACCGCTACGGGCTGCTGACGAACCCGGCGCTGAAGATCTACAAGCCCTGGCTCGATCAGCAGTTCATCGACGAGCTCGGCGGCCGCGCGGAGATGTCGGCGTTCATGCAGGCGTCGGGCTTCGCGTACAAGATGTCGGCCGAGAAAGCCTATTCGACCGACTCCAACCTGCTGGGCGCGACCCACGAGGCGAAGGATCTCGAGCAGCTTTCGTCCGGCATCCGCATCGTGCAGCCGATCATGGGCGTGCCGTTCTGGCGCGACGACTGCGCGGTCAAGGCCGAGGAGGTACGGGTGCGCTTCGACGAGGGCGTGCCGGTCGCGCTGAACGGCATCACGTTCGACAGCCCGGTGGAGCTGATGCTGGAGGCCAACCGGATCGGCGGCCGCCACGGCCTGGGCATGAGCGATCAGATCGAGAACCGGATCATCGAGGCCAAGAGCCGCGGCGTCTACGAGGCGCCGGGCATGGCGCTGCTGTTCATCGCCTACGAGCGGCTGGTCACCGGCATCCACAACGAGGACACCATCGAGCAGTA
>DAISWF010000215.1:3669-10064 GCA_036826495.1 Burkholderiaceae bacterium | reverse complement strand
ACCGAGAAGAAGCACTTGCGCAGCGGATCCTCCTCCTTGGTCTCGTAGGTGTGGATCAGCGCGCGCGCGAACACCACCGGTCCCGAGCCGTCGAACACCGCCAGCAGCGAGAACCAGTAGGCGATCGCATAGCGCTGATCGAGCGTCAGCTTCGACGCATCGAGCGTATGCCAGGGCAGGGTCGCCGGCGACCAGCCCGGGTCGCGGGCGCTTTCGTACAGCTCCGCGAGCTTCGGCGTCAGCACCCGCCACTCCAGCGGGAAGATGTTCTCCGCGTCGATCTCGGGCGGAGACGGCGTGTCGAACAGCAGCCGTTCGACGTCGGGCTTCTCGCGGACCGCGAGCGGGGGCGCCTGCAGATTGCTGGCAGCCTGTACGGGATCGAAGGTCTCGGGCACTGGGTTCTCCGTCAAGGTCGTTGCGGGGGGCAGCCGGGCGGGTGCATATTAATTACCCGTCTGACCGGATTATTAAATAGGCGCATTGGTCGGCGTTTGGATCGATTCACTCAGCGGAAGCCGGCCTTGCGGTTCAGGCAGCCGGACGGGCCGGCCGGCGGATCACTCTCGTCGCCTTCGCCTCGTAGCGCGGCAAGGTGCCTTCCTCGTGGCAACGCACGGTGATCGTCAGGCCCAGTCGCGCGCGCAGCCGCTCGGCCACCGTGCGCGCGAGGTCGGCGGCGGCGCAGGCGGCCTGCGCCTGCCGCTCGATCTCCACCGTCAGCTCCTCGAGCAGGTCGTCACGCGGATCGATGTAGATCTGCCAGGCCTCGCGCACGGTGCCGTCGATCGCGGTGACCACGTCCTCCACCTGCGACGGGAAGAACTGCACGCCGCGCACCTTCAGCATGTCGTCGGAACGGCCGACGATGCGGCCGATCAGCGGAAAGCCGTGCCGCCCGCACGCGCAGCCGCCCGGATCGCGGGACAGCCGCGCGAGATCGCGCGTACGCCAGCGGACGACCGGCGACGCCTGCTTGTCCAGCGTCGTGATGACGATCTCGCCGATCTCGCCCGGAGCCACCGGCTCCAGACTGACCGGGTCGAGCAGCTCGGTCAGCACGCTGTCGTCGTTGATCAGATGCATCTCGTCGGCATCGTGCGAATGGTCGCAGGAGATGCCGAGCACCGGCCCGCCTGCCTCGGTGGTGCCGTAGATGTTGTGCGCCTTGAAGCCGGCCGGCATCTGCGCCTCCAGCTCGTCGCGGAACTGCCGCGACACCGACTGGCCGCCGAACAACCCCAGGCGCAGCCGCCAGTCGTGCCGCGGCTCGATGCCGCGCTGCCTGGCCAACGTGATCAAGGTCATCAGCCACAGCGGCGACATCGTCGCGACGGTGTACGCATGATCGCGCAGCCATTGCACGACCAGCTCGCCGCGGCCCGGCCCGACCGGGACCGTGGTGGCGCCATACGGTGCCAGGGTGCCGTCCTGCGCCGGGCCGCCGATCCACATGCCGTACCCATAGCCCTGGTAGACCCGATCACCGGGCCTGATGCCGACGGTCCGGTAGATCCGCGCCATCTGCCGCACCAGCGTGACGTTCCAGTCGTGCCCGGTGTAGCCGAACAGCACCGGATTGCCGGTCGTGCCCGACGTCGAGCAGAACCGCGCCACCTGCTCGGTGGGCACCGTCAGGAACGGGAACGGATACTGCCGGTGCAGATCGGCTTTCTCGAGCATCGGCAACCGCGTCAGCGCACCGGGCTGCCCGAGATCGGTGGGCCGCAGACCCGCCTGCGCGAAATGCTCGACCCAGGCCGGCGACTGCGCGAGCCTTGCACCGAGGCGCGCGAGCTTGTCCCGCTGCAGCCGCTGCACCGCATCGCGATCGGCGAAATCCTCGGCATGGCGTTCATGCAGCTTCGGGTTCATCGGTGTCTCCATTCGTCGTTCGATCATCGAGGTCCGCGGTCAGGCGCCGCGAAACACCGGCTGGCGCTTCTGCAGGAAGGCGCTGATGCCTTCGCGGCCGTCGGCGGTGCGCAGCGCCCGTCCCTGGGCGACCGCCTCGCGCTCGAGCGTATCGGCGAGCGACGCGGCATCGATGATCTGCTTGGATGCGGTGAATGCCAAGGTCGGCCCCTGGGCGATCTGCCGCGCGGTGGCGGACACCAGCGCCGGCAGATCGGCGCGCCCGACCGAGCGGTTGACCAGGCCGATCGCCGCCGCCTCGCGTCCGCTGATCAGCCGGCCGCCGAAGATCAGCTCGAGCGCGCGATGACGGCCGATCCGCTCGCGGATGAACCAGTGCGCACCCGAATCCGGCACGCAGCCGATGCGCCGGAACGGACTGCCCAGCAGCGCATCATCGGCCACGAAGGTCAGATCGCAGGCCAGGGCGATGCCGAGCCCGAAGCCGAGTGCCGGCCCTTCGACCGCGGCGATCGTCGGAATCGGGCAATGATGCAAGGCGGCGATCGACGGATGGATAGCCTCGCGGATCACCGTGGTGCTGTCCTCGGTCTGCAGATCGCTTTCGGCCAGGTCGCGGCCGGCGCAGAACACGCCGCCGCTGCCGCAGATCACCAGGCAGCGCGCTTCGCGCGCCGCCGCGTCGACCAGCTCCCCCAGCCGCTTCATGTCGGCCAGCTTCAGGCTGTTCTTCGCCGCCGGCCGGCTGATCGTCAGGGTGGCGAGTCCGTCCTCGCAGGCAAGCGTCAGCGCCGGGCCCATCATGCACGCTCCGCCGATACCTGCTCCGCCGATGCGCGCTCCGCAGATGCATGCTCCGCCGCCGGCGCACGGGCGGCGATCAGCACCTGCAGATCGCTCTTCATCACCATCCGGCCGTTCTGGTTCACCATGTTCCAGGCCAGCGTCAGCACCGCGTCGACGCCCTCGCGCTTGGGCCGCAGCCCGGCGACCTCGGCTTCCAGATGCAGCGTGTCGCCGATGAACACCGGCGCGACGAACCGCACCTGGTCGGCACCGTAGTTCGCCAGGATCGCCTCGGAATCGGGCGGCACGCCGAGGCCGGCCGCCCATGCGAGCACCATCAGTCCGGGCGCGATGCGCTGGCCGAACGACGAGCGCGCCGCATAGGTCGCATCGCTGTGCAGCCGGTGCCAGTCGCCGGTCGATGCGCACCAGGCGACGATGTCGCCCTCGGTGACGGTGCGGCCGCGCGTGACCATCCGTTCGCCGACGCGGAGCTGGTCGGCATAGCGGTACAGCAGGTTCGACATCGGCTTCGCTCCAACGCTCGATAATTAATTATCCAACCAGACGGAATATAATCGCGACGATGCGATCACGCAAGCACCAATCGCGGCGGGCCACCTTGCGCCAGCGCAAATTTTCGACAAGTCGTCGCCGTCGAGCCGCCCGACGGCTGCGGTAGACTCGGACCGCGCCCACCGCTCTTCAGTCTGGAACCTGCATGGCCCGCCCCAAGGACGAGAACTACGACGGCAAGAAGGACACGATCCTGAAGGCGGCCGCCCGGGTATTCGCCGACAAGGGTTTTCTGAAGACCAACATCATCGAGATCGGCGAGGCGAGCGGCGCATCCAAGTCGCGGATGTATCACTACTTCCCGTCGAAGGAGGCGTTGCTCGCGCAGCTTCTGCTGTCGCACGTCGGCGCATTGCTGGAAGCAGCCACCGGCGCGGTCCGCGACACGCCCCCGGGGCTGGCGCGGCTGCGCCGGCTGATCGACACCCACATCGACCAGTACATGGAGGCGTTCGCCGAGCACAAGCTGCTGCTGAGCGAACCGAACAATCTGCCCGAGCAGGAACGCACGCGGCTGTTCGAGCTGGAAGATCAGCTCATCCGGCTGATGACCAACGTGCTGCGCGACGTGGCGCCCGACCGGCTGAAATCGGCGCCGGTTGCGCGGGTCCATGCGATGCTGGTCTACGGGATGCTGAACTGGACCTTCACCTGGTACAAGCCGGGCGGGCCGGTGACGCCCCGGCAGCTCGCCGATCACGTGTACCAGATGGCGAACGGCGGGCTGTGCGGGGAGATCGCGGCGAAGGACGGGCCGGCCGTCGGCTCGACAAGGCTGGCCGCCCCCCCGACGGCGACGCGGCGACCCGCCGCAGGTGCAGCGGGGCGCATCGCGCGCTGACCGCGCTTCGGCCTGCCGGTGCCGGCGCGTCGTCCGCCGATACCCGGCGCCTGACGGGGCGGCCACGTCGCACGCCGATTCCATTCAGGTCTGCCGCCCCAGCCGCTCGCGTTCGCGCCGCAGCTCGTTGGCGAGGAACCGCGGATCGTCGTTGGGCACGAACTGGTTCAGACGCTCGAGCGTCACCGATGCGAACAGCCCCGCGCGATGATAGGGCTCCTGCTCGATGAACCGCCCGGCATCGTCACGCGATGCCGCATCGATCGCGATGAACATGCCGGTGACCCGTGGCGGCTCGTCGTCGGACAGCAGCGCGCCGCCGTAACGCAGCCGCGCCGTATGCGCCAGCAGATAGTCGAGATGCTGGTCGCGGATCGCCAGACGCGCCTCGGCGCCGGCGGGCCGATACCGTGCGGTGATGAGCCAGGTCATCAGCAAGCTCCCGGTGGTCAGCGCGCAAGCTCGGTTACCTGCAGCGGCACCGCTGCCGACGGCGCCTCGAGCTCGCGCAGCAGTTGCTCGAGCCGCGCATCGAAGCGCGTCAGCGCGGCCGCCTTCACATGGCCGAAGCCGCGGACGATGTCCGGCAGCGCCGCGATCGCCACCGCGGTGTCGATGCGATCCGGCGTCAGCCGTGCGGCGACCCGCTCCATCGCCGCCTGATAGCGGCGCAGCAGCGCACGCTCGCCGCGCCGCTCGTGGGTCCAGCCGAACGGATCGAGCGGCGTGCCGCGCACCCGCCGCAGGGCGGCCAGCCCGCGCAGAACCGGCATCAGCCAGGCTCCGAAGGTCCGCTTGAGCGGCCGGCCGGTGCTCGGATGCCGGTGCGCCAGCAGCGGCGGCGCCAGGTGGAACGCCAGCCGCCAGTCGCCCTCGAACTGCGCGTCCAGCGCATCGCGAAACGCCTTCGACGCATGCAGCCGCGCGACCTCGTATTCGTCCTTGACCGCCATCAGCCGGAACAGACTGCGGGCATAGGCATCGGTCAGCCGGCCGGCATCGCGGGCGTCGAGCGCATCGGCGGCCCGCGCCGCGATCCGGCGCACCGCGGCGCGATAGCGTTCGGCGTAGCCGGCGTCCTGATAGTCGGCGAGGAAAGCGGCGCGCCGGGCCTCGGCGGCGTCGGGTTGCTCGCGAACATGGAAGTGGACCGGCTGCTCGGAGGCCCTCACCGATGCCGGGCTCGCGAGGAGTTCATCGGCCAGCGCCCGGCCGACCGCGAACGCCTGCTGATTGATCTGCACGGCCACGCCGTTCAGCTCGAGCGCCCGGATGATCGCGGCCGCCGACACCGGCACACGGCCGAGCTGCCAGGCCACGCCCAGCATCATGCAGTTCGTGGCGATCGAATCGCCGAACAGCGCGGTCGCGGTGACGGTGGCATCCAGCCAGTACTTGGCGCCCTCGCCCGCGGCGGTGGACAGCCGCCGCATCAGCGCATCGGCATCGGGCAGCGCATCGCCATCGCGGGTGAACTCGGCGAGCGACGCGACGTTGCGGTTGCCGACGATCGTCGTGTGCCCCGCGCGGATCGCGCCGATCGCATCCGGCAAGGTGCCGACCACCAGGTCGCAGGCGATCAGCGTGTCGGCACGCTGCCAGTCGATCCGCACCGCGCCGTCGGCGCGCGCCGGCGGACCGATGCGCAGATGACTCAATACCGAACCGCCCTTCTGCGCGAGCGCGGTGAAGTCGAGCACCGACACCGCCTTGCCCTCCAGATGCGCGGCCATCGCCAGCACCGCGCCGATCGTGATGACGCCGGTGCCGCCGACGCCGGCGATCAGGATGTCGGCCGAGCCTGCGGTCGTCGAAGCCGCTGACGGAGCGGTCGTCGACGACACCGACGGAGCGGCCGACGATGAGCTGGCCGACGAACTCGGCGCCGCAGCCGTCGAGATCGTTACGTCGGGCCCGGCCAGCGCCCGGGCGCGCGCCAGCAGCGCCTGCAGCCGGCCGGCGCCGTCGGGTGCCGCCTTGCGCGGCCGCCCGCCGATCACCGACACGAAGCTCGGGCAGAAGCCCTCCGCGCACGACCAGTCCTTGTTGCAGGCCGACTGGTCGATCCGGCGCTTGGTGCCGAACGGCGTCGGCTGCGGCACGATCGCCACGCAGTTCGACTGCACGCCGCAGTCGCCGCAGGCTTCGCAGACCGCCTCGTTGATGAACAGCCGCCGCGGCGGATCCGGATACTCGGCGCGCTTGCGCCGGCGGCGTTTCTCGGCGGCGCAGGTCTGGTCGTGGATCAGCGCGGTGACGCCGGCGGTTTCACGCAGCTCGCGCTGCAGGCGGTCCAGCTCGCGGCGGTGGAGCACGT
>DAISWF010000215.1:0-3659 GCA_036826495.1 Burkholderiaceae bacterium | reverse complement strand
CCGCCGGCAGGGTCACGCCGCGGTAGCGGGCCGGTTCGTCGGTCGTGACGACCACCCGGCGCGCGCCCTCGGCGACGAGCTGCGTGCAGATCTGCGGCACCGTCAGCGTGCCGTCGACCGGCTGGCCGCCGGTCATCGCGACCGCGTCGTTGAACAGGATCTTGTAGGTGATGTTCGCGCGGGCGGCGATCGCCTGGCGGATCGCCAGCAGGCCCGAATGGAAGTAGGTGCCTTCGCCCATGTTCTGGAAGACGTGCGCGGTGCGGGTGAACGGCGACCAGCCGACCCAGTCGGCGCCCTCGCCGCCCATCTGCGTGAGGCCGCCTGTGCCGCGGTCCATCCAGCTCGCCATGTAGTGGCAGCCGACGCCGGCCAGCGCGGTGCTGCCGTCGGGCACGCGGGTCGAGCTGTTGTGCGGGCAGCCGGCGCAGAAGTACGGCAGGCGGCGCGGATCGCTCGTGTCGACGACCGGCGCGACCCCTGCCGCGCGGGCGGCTTGCTCATCGAAATCGCGTTCGAGTGCGGCCGACAGCCAGCGGTACACCGGCGCTGCCAGCAGCGCCGGCCGCAACTGCCCGACCCACGGGATCAGCGGCCGGCCTTCATCGTCGTGCCGGCCGACGACCCGAGGCCGCCGCGCGGCCGGCTGATTGAACAGCAGATCCTTGACCTGCTGCTCGACGACCGCTGCCTTCTCCTCGACCACCAGCAGATGCGTCAGCCCGTCGGCGAACGCGAGCAGACGCGAGCGATCGAGCGGCCAGGTCAGGCCGGGCTTGTAGATGCGCACGCCGAGCTCGATCAGCCGGTCGTTCGTGAGGCCGCCGCGTTCGAGCACCTCCATCAGGTCCAGATGCGCCTTGCCGACGGTGACGATGCCCACCCGCGCGCGCGGCGGATCGACGATCAGCTTGTCGAGGCTGTTCAGCGCGGCGAACGCCGACAGCGCACGCAGCTTCTCGGCCAGCCGCTGTTCGATCGCCGCGGTCAGGAAGTCCGATGTGCGGAACTCCAGCGGGCCGACCGAGGACACGAAGCCGGCCGGCTCGACGAACGTCGGCAGCGGCGACAACGTGACCGAACGGCCGCTCTCGACCGTTTCGGAGATCGCCTTGAACGCGACCCAGGTGCCGGCGAACCGCGATGCGGCCCAGCCCCACAGGCCGAACTCCTGGTACTCGGCGACGCTGGCCGGATGCACGATCGGCACGCCCCAGCCGATCAGCGACAGATCGCTGGCGTTCGGAATCGACGACGAGGTCGCCGCATGATCGTCGCCGACCACCATCAGCACGCCGCCATGGCGCGACGCGCCGGCCGCATTGCCGTGACGCAGCGCGTCGCCGGCCCGGTCGAGCCCGGGCCCCTTGCCGTACCACATGCCGAACACGCCATCGCGCATGCGGGCCGCGTCGACGCCGGCATGCTGGCTGCCCATCACCGCGGTCGCCGCCAGATCCTCGTTGACGCCGGGCACGAAGACGATGCCGGCTTCCTGCAGCATCGGTCCGATGCGCCACAGCTCGAAGTCCACGCCCGCCAGCGGCGAGCCGCGGTAACCGCTGACGAAGCCGCCGGTATCCAGTCCGTTGCGCCGGTCGAGCCTGTGCTGCGCCAGCAGCAGCCGCACCAGCGCCTGCGTGCCGGTCAGGAACACCCGGCCTTCGTCCTTCAGCAGGTTGTCGGCGAGCTGGTAGTCGAGATCGATCGGGGGCGATGTGGACGGGACTTCTGGCATGACGGCAACCTTCGCGAGTTCCGGAAATCGTATTCCGGACGGACGGAAAATTGCTTGCGAAATGTGCCCGACAGCGACCTTTCATGGCATGATTTCTTCATATCAAACGTCTATTAAGAACGAATCATGCTCTCCAAAGTCTCCACGCCTTCAAGGCCCCTGCCGTCGACGCCGGAGGAGCCGCTGGACCGGATGTCGGTCCGCATCCTCGACGCGCTGCAGGAGGACGGCAGGATGTCGGTGCAGGCGCTGTCCGAGCGGGTCGGGCTTTCGCCGGCGCCCTGCTGGCGCAGGGTCCGCGCGCTGGAGGAATCGGGCGTGATCAGCCGCTACACCGCGGTGGTCGATCCGGCCCGCGTCGGGCTGTCGGCCTGCATGCTCACGCAGATCAGCCTGGACCGTCACAACGAGGCCGCGGTCGAATCGTTCGAGCAGGCGGTGCAGGAGTTCCCGGAGATCCTCGAATGCTTCGTCGTCACCGGCGATGCCGACTACCTGCTGAAGATCGTGGTCCGCGACAACGCCGCCTTCGAGGCGCTGCTGCAGAAGTTCCTGGCGCGCGTGAAGTGGGTCAGGCAGGCGCGCACCAGCGTCGCGCTGCGGCAGGTCAAGTCGGTGACCCGCGTGCCGCTGGATTGACGGCCGGCTGCCGGGCTCATCGATTGCCACGCCTCCGGTTTCGCACCGAACCGGAGGATCCGAACATGGCCAACGCAATCACCGAGGCCGTCGGCAAGGCGATCGAGACGCTGCGCGCCGACGGCGACATGAACCGGCTGCTGGAGGCGCACCAGGCGCTGGGGCCCAGGCCGATCGAGGAACTGGACGTCGCCGCGGCGCGCCGCAATCCGACGATCGCCGACGCGGTCGAGGCGATGCTGCACCAGCAGGGGCGCAGCACCGACCCCGCGACCCTGGTGCCCGGCGTGTCGTCCCGCGACATCGCCGTCGACGGCGCCGCCGGCACGCTGCCGGCGCGGCTGTACGTTCCCGACGGCAATGGGCCGTTTCCGATGATCGTCTATTTCCATGGCGGCGGCTGGGTGATCGCCGACAAGGACGTCTATGACGGCGGCGCGCGCGGGCTGGCCAAGGAGGCGCAGGCGCTGGTCGTGTCGGTCGACTACCGGCAGGCACCCGAGCACAAGTTCCCGGCGGCCTGGGACGATGCGCTGGCCGCCTATCGCTGGGCGATCGATCATGCGGCCGAATACGGCGGCGATTCGCTGCGCATCGCGCTGGCCGGCGAGAGCGCCGGCGGCAATCTGGCATTGGCCACCGCGCTGGGCGCCTGGAATGCCGGCCTGCAGCTTCCGGCGCATGTGCTGGCGGTCTACCCGGTCACGCAGACCAGCCTGAACACCGAGTCGTATCTCGAGAACGCCGCCGCCAAGCCGCTGAACCGCGCGATGGTCAAGTGGTTCGTCGACAAGCTGGTGCGCAGCGAAGACGACCTGAAGGACTGGCGGCTGCAGCTCATCGATACGAACCTGAAGGGCATGCCGCCGGTCACGCTGATTACCGCGCGGATCGATCCGCTGCGCAGCGACGGCGCGAAGATGGAGGATGCGCTGCGGGCCGCCGGCATCCCGGTCGAACGGCGCGACTACGAAGGCGTCGCGCACGAGTTCTTCGGCGCCGCGGCGGTGCTGCAGAAGGCACGCGACGCACAGGCGTGGGCCGGCGAGCGTCTGCGTCAGGCGTTCGGCACGTCGCCGAAGGTCGATCTGCAAGCCTGAGCGAAAGGCCGGGCCGGTTGATGCCCGTCAAGCCTGGTCGGTGCCCGCACGCGTACCGTATACTGGACTTATCGAGGGGATGACGCGATGAGCACGACGAACGATGCCGACCGCCTGACGGCGAATCTGCGGCAGGTGATGGACGAGGTCGACGCTTTCCTGGCCGATGCCAGCGAGGCGGG
>DAISWF010000214.1:0-10134 GCA_036826495.1 Burkholderiaceae bacterium | reverse complement strand
TTGCACTCGTCGTGCACGCGCGCGGTCAGCGTGACTTCCGGGTTCGCCAGGTCGCGCACGTCGCCGAACACGTACAGCGTCTGCCCGCCGATCGGCGGCAGGAACACCTCGATGTCGCTGCGCGTCACCAGTTCAGGATACATGCCGCCGGTTTCCTCGAACAGCGTGCGGCGCAGCTCGCCCTCGCTGCAGCCGAAACGCCGCGCGACCCCGGGCAGGAACCAGACCGGCTCGATCGCCACCTTGGTGACCACCGCTGCGCCGCCCGCCTTCAGCACCGTTCCGTCCGGCGTCAGTCGGCCGGCCGCGACCGCCGCATGGACCTCGGGCAGATCGATGTGCGCCTTGGTGACCGCGATGGTCGGCCGGATGTCCACGCCGGCGGCGATGTCGTCGGCGAACACGCTGGCGACGATCGCGCCCAGCGGATCGAGCGACACGATCCGGTCCGGATCGCTCCATTGCGGATACGGACCGATCGGATCGGTCGGCATCGTGTTGGTCAGGTCGGCCCGGTGGCTGCGCGCCAGTGCTCCCGCCGCCACCGCCAGCGCGCGGTAGATGCCGTACGAACCCGAATGCGTGCCGATCACGTTGCGGTGCCCGCGGGTCGTCGTCGTGCCGATCACCGGGCCGCGCTCGGCCGGATCGGCGGCGCCCCAGTGGATCGGCCGCACCGGCGTGCCGCCCGCGCTCGGGTGCGAGGTCAGCCGGATATGCCGGGGAGTCGAAGGGTCGCGCATGATCGGATCACGTCGCCGGGGGTCTGCAAGCAAAAAGTAGATGCGATCCGCCGCGGGCCGTCAAGCGGACGCCGCCCGGCGGCCACACGGCGGACCGGGCGGCCCGGCCGGCGGATGATGTGCTTCTCGAGATCTTTTCGCGCATTCCGGGTCGGCGCCAACCGCGCCTCGATCACGAGCGCGCTGCGCGGTTCCGTGGCTCAATACGTGGCCGGTCCCGAGCGGGTCGACCTGATCCAGGTTTCGGTGTGGCCGGTCACGCAGGTGGATCGCGCCGGCAGCATCCGCCTGGCCCCCCTTGAAGGAGCATGTTGCCTCATGAGTCTCGATCCCTCGATCTCCTCCCGGCTGCGGCTGCCGCTGATCGCCGCGCCGATGCTGCGCGTGTCCGGGCCCGACCTGGTGTCGGCCGCCTGCTGCAACGGCGTGATCGGCGCCTTCCCGACCGTCAATGCCCGCACCACCGAGGGCCTGGATGCCTGGCTGACGCGGGTCGAGCAGGATTGCGCGCGGGTCGAGGGACCGACCGCGCCGGTGTGCCCCAACATCATCATGCGCAGCGACCCGGCTCAGCTCGCCGAGGACCTGGGGGTGCTGATCCGCCACAAGGTGCCGATGGTGATCGCCAGCGTCGGCTCCCCGGAGCGGATCATCGCGCCGCTGCACGACGTCGGCTGCCGCGTGTTCACCGACGTGGCATCGGTGCGCCATGCCGAGAAGGCGCTGGAGGTCGGCGCCGACGGCCTGGTGCTGCTGTCGGCCGGGGCCGGCGGGCAGACCGGCTGGGTCAACGGCCTGTCGTTCGCCCGCGCGATCCGCGCGTTCTATGACGGCCCGCTGGTGCTGTCGGGCGGCATCTCCGACGGCGCGGCGCTGTGGGCGGCGCAGACGCTGGGCTGCGACCTCGGCATGATGGGCACGCGCTTCATCGCGACGCCCGAGAGCATGGCCGCCGACGCCTACAAGGCGATGCTGGTCGACAGCCGTCTCGACGATGTGATGCTGACCCGCGCGTTCACCGGGCTGGACACCAACATGCTGCGCCCGTCGGTCGTGAAGGCCGGGCTCGATCCGAAGGAGATCGAAGGGCCGATCTCGGCCGAACGCTCGCGCGAGCTGCTCGATGCGAAGTTCAAGCAGGCGCCGCGGCCGCAGCGCTGGGTCGATGTGTGGAGCGCCGGGCACACCGTGTCGGCGGTGGGCGCGGTGACGCCGGTGACCGAGTTGGTGGCGCAGATCGAAGATGAGTATCGCGCAGCGCGTGAGGCTACCGCGGCGTTGCTTTAGCCGTCGCCGGACGCGAGATCGAGGCTGGTGTCGCGTCGCTTGGGCCGCCGTGGTTTTGCGGATCTCGGATCGAGTCGGCCGGCGGCATCGCCAGTCGAAATACGGATCGCCACACAATCCAAAATCTGGATAAAGGGTGCCTGATCGTCGGCGCACCCCCAGCATGGAGGTGTGGTGATGAATCTTCGACAACTCGAAACGCTTATCTGGACCTGCCGGCTCGCCAGCGTGCGAAAGGCCGCCGATCAGTTGGGCAGCTCGCAGCCGGCGGCGTCGGCCCGTCTGCGCGAGCTCGAAGAGTTTCTCGGCATCGAGCTGCTGGCGCGCGACAAGCGGCCGATCCGGGTATCGCCGCAGGGACGTGAAATCCTCCGGCTGGCGGAGGCGATGGTCGAGATGGCCGAGCGGATGAAGCGGCATGCCAACGACGCCCGCCCGATCTATGGCACGGTCCGCCTCGGCGCCAACCATGGCGTCGCTTCGACCTGGCTTCCTGCCTTGCTGCGCACCTGCTACGAACGTCTGCCGGGCGTGGAGATCGAGCTGGTGGTCGAGCAGACGGATCACATCCGGGATCACCTGAAGTCCGGCAACCTCGATCTGGGATTCGTCATCGATCGCATCGAGGACAATGCCCTCGGCTATTGCCATCTGTACGACGCCGGGCTGGAGTGGGTCGCCGGCCCGCGGACGACGGGCGTGCCGGACGTCATCACGCCGGCTGGCGTGTCGCGATTCCCGATCCTGACCGATGCGCAGGGCTCGTTCGTGCACCGGGCCGTGGTGGGCTGGTTTCGCGCCGCCAACATCCAGCCGCGCCGCGTCGACATCTGCAGCGGGCCCGGCAATCGGTTGAATCTCGTCGCCGAAGGCGATTGGCTGACGGTCGTCCCTTCGGCAGTGGTCGATTCGCATTCCCGCGTGGCGGAATTCTGTCGCCGCGAGTCGAACCCGCCGCTCGACGACATGCAGATGGGCGCTGCCTGGCGCCTGGCATCGGACGTCGGCGAAACCGTGCAGCACCTGCTGGCGCTGTCGCGGCTCGTCATCGACGAATGGATCCGCGCCGGCCGGCGCGTCATGTCTTCCTGAACCCATGAACCCGAGCACCGTATCCCGAAGGACATGCCTGGCTGCCGACATCGGTGGCACGTTCACCGATCTCGTACTGGACGCGGGCGGGCGACGCTTCGCCCGCAAGGTGCTGACCACGCCGGCTGCGCCCCAGCACGGATTGATCGACGGGATGCGGGAAATCCTGGCCGAAGCCGGGCTGTCCTTCCGCGACATCGACGTGTTCGTGCACGGCACGACGCTGGCGACCAACGCCATCCTCGAGCGACGGGGCGCCCGTACCGCGCTGATCGCGACCGAGGGATTCCGGGACGTGCTGGAGATCGGCACCGAGGGCCGGTTCGACCAGTACGACCTGACCATCGAGAAGGCCGTGCCGCTGGTGCCTCGCGAGCTGCGCTTCGTGGTGCCGGAACGGATCGATGCGCACGGCAATGTGCTGCGGCCGCTGGATGCGCGTGCGCTGGAACGGGTCGTGGCCGAGATCCGGCGGCTGGAGATCGAAAGCGTGGCGGTCGCGCTGCTTCATTCGTACGTCGATCCCGCGCACGAAGAACAGGTGGCCGCGGCGGTCCGCAAGGCACTGCCTGCCGTTCCGGTCTCGCTGTCCAGCCAGGTCTGTCCCGAGATCCGGGAGTACGAGCGGACGTCCACCACCGTGGCCAATGCCTATGTGCAGCCGCAGATCGACCGCTACCTGGGCGCCATGGCCGATGACCTGGCGGCGCGAGGCTTTCGCGGCGTGCTGTATCTGGTCACGTCCAGTGGCGCGCTGACGACGCTGGACAGCGCTCGTCGCTACCCGGTGCGGCTGGTCGAATCCGGGCCGGCCGGCGGCGCGATCTATGCGGCGCGCGAGGCGCAGCAGCGGCGCGCGGACCGGGTGCTGTCGTTCGACATGGGCGGCACGACGGCCAAGATCTGCCTGGTGCGCGACGGGGCTCCCACCAAGGGCAGGACGTTCGAGGTCGACCGCACCCGGCGCTTCCGGAAGGGCAGCGGACTGCCGATCCGCATACCGGTCACCGAGATGGTCGAGATCGGCGCTGGTGGAGGTTCGATCGCCGCCATCGACGTTCTCGGGCGCGTGACCATCGGGCCGCACAGTGCAGGCTCGGAACCGGGGCCGGCCTGTTACGGGCGGGGCGGTACCCGGCCGACGGTCACGGATGCCGGGCTGGTGCTGGGATTGCTGGATCCGGCCGATTTCGCCGGCGGGAAGATGAGGCTGGATCCCGACGGTGCGCGCCGCGCGCTGCTCGATGTGCTGGCTGCCGCAGTGTCGCCCGACCCGGAGCGCGCGGCGCACGCGGTCCATGAACTGGTCTGCGAGAACATGGCGGCCGCCGCCCGTGTGCACGCCGTCGAGCAGGGGCTGTCGCTCGCGGACTTCACGATGATCGCATTCGGCGGCGCGGCGCCGCTGCATGCGGCGCGGGTCGCCGAGAAGGTCGGCGTGCGGCGACTGGTCGTGCCGCCCGATGCCGGCGTCGGGTCGGCGGTGGGTTTCCTGGCCGCGCCGATCGCGTTCGAAGTGATCCGCACGCTCCACACGCCGCTGTCGGTGTTCGATGCCGATCGCGTCAACCGCCTGCTGAGCGCGCTGGAAGAGGAGGCGAAGGCGGTGGTGCTGCCGGCTGCCGGCGGGGCGCAGGTGATTCAGCAGCGTTCGGCCCACATGCGCTACGTCGGGCAAGGCAGCGAGCTGGAGATCGCGATGCCCCTGCGGCCGCTGACCGCTGAGGATGCCGGGTGGCTGCGCGCCGAATTCGAGCGGGAATACACCCGGCAGTTCGGCCGGCCGATCCCGGACGCCGCGGTCGAAGTGCTGAACTGGTCGATCCTGCTGTCCACGCCCGCCGCCGCGCCGCCGCCAGCCGCCGGCAGTCCCCCGTCTCATCCGGCCGCGCACGCCGGCATCCGGACGATCTTCGACGGCAGAAGGCGGGTCGAGGTGCCGGTCTTCCAGCGTGCCCGCCTGCGATCCGGCGCGTCCTTCAGCGGCCCGGCGATCGTGACCGAAGCCGAGACGTCGACCTATGTGACGGCGCAGTTCGATGCTCACATCGACGGCCGGGGCTGCATCGTGCTGGATCGCAAGCCCGAGCCGACCACGGAGCCCTCGGCATGAGCACCGCACCGGATGTCGTTCTGCTGCAGGTGCTGTGGGACCGGTTGCTGGCGCTGGTCGAAGAGCAGGCGCAGATTCTCAAGCGCACCGCGTTCAGCCCGATCGTCAGGGAGACGGGCGACCTGTCCGTCGGCGTCTTCGACCTTCGCGGCCGCATGCTGGCCCAGGCGGTGACCGGCACTCCGGGCCACGTCAACGCGATGGCGGAATCGGCCGGGCACTTCATCCGGCACTTCGCACCCGAGACGATGCAGCCGGGGGACGCGTTCATCACGAACGACCCGTGGATGGGCACCGGGCATCTGAACGATTTCGTCGTCTTCACGCCCTGTTTCGTCGCCGGCCGACTGGTCGCGTTCTTCTGCTGCACCAGTCACATCACCGACGTGGGCGGACTCGGCACCGGGCCCGACGCGCCCGATGTCTTCGCCGAGGGCCTGTCGGTTCCGATGCTGAAGCTGGTCGACCAGGGGCGGATGAACGAGACGCTGCTCTCGGTGATCGCGGCCAACAGCCGCCTGCCCGCCGACGCCACCGGCGACACCTACTCGCTGGCGGCCTGCAACGACGTCGGAGTCCGCCGGCTGCAGGAACTGTTCGCCGAGTTCGGCCTGCACGACCTGGAGGAGCTGGGATCGCACATGCTGTCGCGTTCCCGCGAGGCGGTGCTGAACGCGATCCGCGGGCTGCCGAAGGGTACCTGGCGGCACACGATGACGATCGACGGCTACGATGCACCGCTGATCTTGTGCGCCAGCCTGAGCATCGGCGCCGGGCACGTCCATGTCGATTTCGCCGGCAGCTCGCCCGCCGTGAAGCAGGGCATCAACGTGCCCCGATCGTATGCGGCGGCTTACGCCATGTTCGGCCTGGCATGCGTGGTCGCACCCGAGGTCCCGAACAACTCCGGCTCCTTGTCGCCGTTCTCGTTCAGCTTCCCCGAAGGCAGCATCGTCAATCCCGCCCGCCCGTTGCCGGTCGCCGCGCGTCACATCATCGGGCAGATGCTGCCCGATACGATCTTCGGCTGCCTGAGCCAGGCCATTCCCGATCGCGTGCCCGCGGAAGGCACGTCCTGCATCTGGAACATCTCGTGTCGCGGCCTGCGCAGGAACGGCCCTCTCGCCGGGCAGCCGTTCGCGCTGGCGGTCACCACCAACGGCGGCACCGGTGCCCGGCCGCATCAGGACGGCCTGTCGGCCACCGCGTTCCCGAGCGGCGTGCAGGGCACGTCCATCGAGATATTCGAAGGCCGCACGCCCATCGTCGTCTGGCGCAAGGAGCTGCGCCCGGACAGCGGCGGGGCGGGGCGCACCCGGGGCGGACTCGGGCAGATCATCGAACTGCAGAACACGGAGGATGCGCCGTTCCGCATCAACGCGATCTTCGATCGGATCGCCTACCCGCCCCGGGGTCGCGACGGCGGCAGCGATGGCGCCGCCGGATACATCGGCCTGGCCGATGGGCGGCCGCTGGCGGGCAAGGGGCTGCAGGAGATCGCGCCCGGTCAGCGCATCGTCGTGAAGACACCGGGCGGCGCCGGCATCGGCGATGCGCGGTCGCGCTCCCGCGAACAGGTGGCGCGCGACCTTTCCGCCGGGCTGGTGTCGCCGGAGGCGGCCCGCCGCGACTACGGATATCGGTGACCCGCCCCAGATCCCACCCGACCAGGAGACTTCACACATGAATCGCCGCGACTTCATCTCGCAGACCGCCACGGCAGTGGCCCTCGCAGCCGCCACGGGCAGCGCCCGCGCCGCCTATCCGGATCGTCCGATCCGCATGGTCGTCCCGTTTCCGGCCGGCGGTGCGGTCGATGTCATGGGCCGCTTGATTGCCGACAACATGCGAACGCTGCTCGGCCAGAACATCGTGGTCGACAACAAGGCCGGGGCCGGCGGCATGATCGGATCCGCCGAGGTATCGCGCGCGCCGGCGGACGGCTACACCTTGCTGTTCAACAGCTCCAGCCTGGTGCAGGCACCGCTGGTGAGTCAGCAGAACCTGTACGACCCGATCAAGGGCTTCACGCCGATCGGCGGTCTGGGCACCACCGCGATGCCGCTCGTCATCTCGACCTCCGTGCCGGCCACGACGTTGACTGAGTTCGTGGCCTGGTGCAAGGGCAAGAGCCTGAGCTACGGGTCGTACTCCCCCGGCACGACCAGCCATGCATTCCAGCAGCTCTTCTCCGACGTGAACAAGCTGAACATGGTTCACGTGCCCTATCGCGGAGAGGGGCCGATGGTGATCGATCTGCTGGGAGACCGGGTGCAGTGTGCGATGGGCACGATGTCGACCCTGTCGCCGCACATCAGGTCGGGCAGGATCCGCGCGCTCGCGTCGCTGAGCGATACGCGGATCCCGTCGCTGCCCGGCGTGCCGACCTTTCTCGAGCTCGGCTATCCGAAGGCGTTCGGCTGGACCGGCTTCATCGGACTGTTCGCGCCGGCCGAGCTTCCGAAGCCGGTCGCCGAAAAGCTGGCGGGCGCCTTCGCCAGGGTTCTGGCGATGCCCGCGGTGCGCGACAAGCTGGTTTCGATGGATGTCGTGATCCAGGAGTCGCTGCTGGGGGCCACCGGCGTGCAGGTGGCCAAGACCTACAGCGCCTGGGCCAGGCTCGTCGTCGATCTGAACCTCGCGGCCAGCGCGTAGCGCGGCGCCTCGGAGTGGTCCCCATGACCGATACGACGCAACTCTGTGCCCGGCTGTCGGCGATACCGACCGGAACGCTCGCCACCATCCTGCGCCAGCGCGGCCTGCACCATGTCTGGATGGACGGGCCCGTTCCCCTGCAGCCCGGCCAGCGCCCGATCGCCGGCCCGGCCTTCACCCTGCGCTACGTGCCGGCGCGCGAGGACATGACGACCGCGGAGTCGCTCGCGGGCCCCGTTTCCTCGCGCAAGGCGGTGGAGACGATGAACGAAGGCTGCGTGGTCGTCGCCGATGCGATGGGACTGCGCCGGGCCGGCGTCATGGGCGACATCCTGTGCGCGCGCATGCAGTTTCGCAAGGTCGCCGGGCTGGTCACCGACGGCGCGGTGCGTGACCGGGGCGCGTTGCGGGACCTGGGGTTTCCGGTCTGGGCGCAGGGCGCCGCCGCGCCGCCGTCGCTGTCCGCGCTGCATTACGTGGAAGCGCAGACGGTGGTCGGGTGCGGAGGCGTCGCGGTGTGGCCCGGCGACCTCATCGTGGCTGATGAGGACGGTGCGATCGTGATTCCCCGGGCGCTGGCCGCCGATGTCTGCGCGCAGGCGGGCGACAAGGAAGCCTTCGAGCGATGGGTGCTCGACCAGGTCAGGGGCGGGGCATCGCTCGACGGCCTCTATCCGCCTTCGGCGCGGACCAAGGCGCGCTTCGAGGAGGAGAAGCGATGAGCTTCCTGTCCGCCTCCGTGCAACGGATCAGGCCCTCCGCGACATTGGCCACCGGCCACCGGGTGCGCGAGCTGAGGGCACGCGGCATCGAGGTGATCGCGCTGAACGCGGGCCAGCCCGACTTCGACACGCCGGAACACATCAAGGAGGCGGCCGCCCGGGCGATGCGACGGGGCGAGACCAAGTACACACCGGTGGCCGGTCTGCCGCAGTTGCGCGAGGCGGTGTCGCGCAAGTTCCGGCGCGAGAACGGGCTCGACTACGAGCCGGCGCAGACGATCGTCTCGAACGGCGGCAAGCAGGTGATCGCAAACGCCTTTCTGGCCACCATCGATCCGGGCGACGAAGTGATCGTTCCGGCGCCGTACTGGGTGTCCTACCCGGAACTGGTATCGCTCTGCGGCGGCAGGCCGGTGCTGCTGCACACCGACGCAGGCAGCGGCTTCAAGCTCGATCCGTCGGCGCTCGAAGCCGCGATCGGGCCACGCACCAAATGGCTGGTGCTGAACTCGCCTTCCAATCCCTCCGGCGCCGCCTACAGTCGCGCCGAGCTGAAAGCTCTGACCGACGTGCTCGTCCGGCACCCTCACGTCTGGGTCATGGCCGACGACATCTACGAGCACATGACATACGGTGGATTCGAGTTCACCACGGCGGCGCAAGTCGAACCGGAACTGTTCGACCGCACGCTGACGGTCAACGGCGTGTCGAAGGCCTACGCGATGACCGGCTGGCGCATCGGCTATGGAGCGGGCCCGTCGTCGCTGATCGACGCGATGGACACGATCCAGAGCCAGATCACGACCGGGGCCTGCTCGATCGCGCAGTGGGCGGCCGTCGAGGCGCTGGACGGACCCCAGGACTCATTGCGCGCGCAGCGCGCGCTGTTCCAGGAACGCCGCGATCGCGTGGTGCGGATGCTGGCGGCGGTGCCGGGCCTGACATGCCGCGTTCCCGAGGGTGCCTTCTATGTCTTCGCCGGTTGCCACGGAGCGATCGGAAAACGGACTGCCGACGGGGTGGAGATCCGCAGCGACGTCGACTTCGTCGGCCAGCTCGTGGAGAAGGAAGGGGTCGCCCTGGTGGCGGGCTCCGCATTCGGCCTCGGGCCCTACTTCCGTCTGTCGTATGCAGCGGCCACCCACCAGCTCGTCGAAGGATGCGAGCGGATCCGCAGATTCTGCGAAGCGCTGGTCGACTAGCTTCGCGCTGAGCGTCGACGTCCGGAACACCCCCTGCCCGAAACGGGCAGTGGTGAGACCCGCACGATCTCCCTAGCATGGGCCCCGGCCCGGCCGGCACCCCTCAGGTGTGCCGGCCCGCCCTCGAACCGGGCGCCACGGGGCTGGCAGACAACGAAGGGAGACGAGAATGGCGATTTTCGATCTGCGGGGCGCCCGGCGTCTGGCGATGTTCACAGGCATGTGCGCCGGCCTGCTGGCGGCGGCGCCCGCGGCGGCACAGGGCTACCCGGAGCGCGCCGTGCGCGTGGTCTCGGTGTCCAGCGCGGGCACCGGTGTCG
>DAISWF010000213.1:0-10159 GCA_036826495.1 Burkholderiaceae bacterium | reverse complement strand
GTGCGGGCGGCATTCCGCCATCTCGCGCAGCTCGCCGCCGACGAGGTCGTGAGCCTGCTGCACGACGTGCCGGTGGCCGGCCGCGCGCTGGGCTGGAAGCTGCGCTGTCAGGTGCTGATCGGGCGCGAGCTCGCCTACCGCTTCGACGGTCTGAAAAGCAAGAAGGACCCCACGCCGCGACGGCCGGCCGGCGTCGTGCTGCCGGTCAAGTCCGCCGAGGCGTCGGTCGCCGCCGCCGAGGTCGCCCGCGCGGTGGCGCTGGCCAACGGCACCGATCTGACCCGCGATCTCGGCAACATGCCGCCCAACCTGTGCACGCCGACCTACCTGGCCGATCAGGCCCGGGCGCTGGGCCGCCAGTTCAAGCTGCGCGTCGAGGTGCTCGATCGCAAGCAGATGGAAACGCTGAAGATGGGCGCGCTGCTGGCGGTGGCGCAGGGCTCGGCGCAGCCGCCCAAGCTGATCGTCGTCCACTACAAGGGCGGCCCGGCGAAGAAGGCGCCGGTGGTGCTGGTCGGCAAGGGCATCACGTTCGACACCGGCGGCATCTCGCTGAAGCCGGCCGCCGACATGGACGAGATGAAGTACGACATGTGCGGCGCCGCGTCGGTGCTGGGCACCTTGCGGGCGATCGCCGAGATGAAGCTCGCGATCAACGTGATCGGCGTCGTGCCCACCTGCGAGAACATGCCGGGCGGCACCGCCACCCGGCCCGGCGACATCGTCACCAGCATGTCGGGGCAGACGATCGAGATCCTGAACACCGATGCCGAGGGCCGGCTGATCCTGTGCGACGCGCTGACCTACGCCGAGCGCTTCAAGCCCGCGGCGGTGATCGACATCGCGACCCTGACCGGCGCCTGCGTGGTGGCGCTGGGCGCGCCCAACAGCGGCCTGTTCACGCCGAACGATCAGCTCGCCGACGAGCTCCTGACCGCCGGCCGCGACATCGGCGACCCCTGCTGGCGCATGCCGCTCGAGGAGGAATACCAGGAGGGGCTGAAGTCGCCGTTCGCCGACATGGCCAACGTCGGCGGCCGCGCCGGCGGCGCGATCACCGCCGCCTGCTTCCTGTGGCGCTACACCAAGGCCTACGACTGGGCGCACCTGGACATCGCCGGCACTGCCTGGAAGAGCGGCGCCAACAAGGGCGCGAGCGCCCGCCCGGTGCCGCTGCTGACGCGCTTCCTGATCGCCCGCGCCGGGGCCTGAGCCGCCGTGGCCGCCCCTTTCGCGCCGTCGCCTTCGCGCCGCCCGTTGTGAGCCGCCGATGACGCGGATCGACTTCCACTTCAACGCCCCCGACAAGCTGGGCCACTGCTGCCGGCTGCTGCGCAAGATCCACCGCGCCGGCCAGCAGGCGGTCGTGCATCACGACTCGCCGGCGGTGCTGGCCGAACTGGACCGGCTGTTGTGGGTGTTCTCCGATCTCGATTTCATCCCGCACCTGATGGCCGACGATCCGCTGACCGCCGACACGCCGATCCTGCTGGCCGCGGGGCCCGTCGACACGCCGCATCACGACGTGCTGGTGAACCTGGCCAGCGAGCCGCCCGCCTATTTCAGCCGCTTCGAACGGCTGATCGAGGTGGTCACCGGCGACGAGGACGACCGCGCCAGCGGCCGCGCCCGCTGGCGTTTCTATCGCGACCGCGGCTATCCGATCCAGACCCACGATCTGGCCGCTGCCGGCTGACAACCTGCCGAGACGATGAGCCGCCCGCCTCCGCCCGATCCTTCACGACCGTCCGAGCCCGGCCGGCCTGACTCCCATCGGCCTGAGCCCACCCGGCCCGCCGCCGATCCGGCATCGCCCGACGGCGGCATCCCGATGCTGACCGACGTGCTGCAGTTGCCGCGTTACGAGCGCACCGACCTGCCCGGCTCGCTGTCGGAGATCGACTGGTCGGCACTGGAGCTGCGGGTGCAGGAGAACGTGATGGAACGGCTGGTGCGCCGTTCGCAGGTGCTGCTCGAGGAACAGATGCGCGACACGCTGACCGCGGTGATCGACCGCGCATCGCAGACCCTGGCGATCGAGCTGCGCGACACGCTGTCGCAGATGCTGCACGAGACGGTGGCGCGCGCGGTGCGCGAGGAGCTGACGCGGGTGCACACCGAGATCGCCGAGCGCGGCGGGCCTGCGCAACGCCCGCCGCCGGGCCGCCAGGGAGGGTCCGCATAACCTCATGGGCGCCCTCCCCAACGGAAATACATGATGAACGACGCCTCCACCGCCGGCGGGTCCGCCGACGCACTTGCCAAGAGTTTCGAGCCCGCCGACATCGAGGCGCGCTGGTATCCGCTGTGGGAATCGCGCGGCTACTTCGCGCACGGCGGCGCATCCGGCCCGTCCGGCGCGCCGGCCTACTGCATCCAGCTTCCGCCGCCGAACGTGACCGGCACGCTGCACATGGGCCATGCGTTCCAGCAGACGCTGATGGACACCCTGATCCGCTATCACCGGATGAAGGGCGACGACACCAACTGGGTGGTCGGCACCGACCATGCGGGCATCGCCACGCAGATCGTCGTCGAGCGCCAGATGCAGGCCGAGGGGGCGAGCCGCCACGACATCGGCCGTGACGCGTTCGTCGAGCGGGTGCGCCGCTGGAAGGAGCAGTCGGGCTCGACGATCACGCGCCAGATGCGGCGGCTCGGCGATTCGGCCAACTGGACCTATGCCGACACCGAGGGCCAGCGCGGCGGCTACTACACGATGGACGCGAAGATGAGCGCCGCGGTGCTCGAGGTCTTCGTGCGGCTCTATGAGCAGGGGCTGATCTATCGCGGCAAGCGGCTGGTCAACTGGGATCCGACCCTGCAGACCGCGGTGTCCGACCTGGAGGTCGAAAGCGAGGAGGAGGACGGCAAGCTCTGGGAGATCCGCTATCCGCTGGCCGACGGCTCCGGCTCGCTGGTGGTGGCCACCACGCGGCCCGAGACGATGCTCGGTGACACCGCGGTCGCCGTGCATCCGGGCGACGAGCGCTATCGCGCGCTGGTCGGCCGCGCGGTGCGGCTGCCGCTCGCCGATCGCGAGATCCCGGTCATCGCCGACGACTACGTCGATCCCGAGTTCGGCACCGGCTGCGTGAAGATCACGCCGGCGCACGACTTCAACGATTTCCAGATCGGCGAACGGCATGGCCTGCCGAAGATCAGCGTGCTGACCCTGGGCGCGACGATGTCGGACGAGGCGCCCGCCGCCTACCGCGGCATGGACCGCTTCGAAGCGCGCCGGCAGGTGCTGGCCGACCTGTCGGCGGCCGGCCTGCTGGTGTCGGAGAAGCCGCACAAGCTGAAGGTGCCGCGCTCGGGCCGCACCGGCGTCATCGTCGAGCCGATGCTGACCGATCAGTGGTTCGTCGCGATGTCGAAACCCGCGCCCGCGGGCACGCTGTTTCCGGGCCGCTCGATCGCGCAGTCGGCGCTGGCGCCGGTCGACGACGGCACGATCCGCTTCTTCCCCGAGCACTGGGTCAACACCTATCGGCACTGGCTGCAGAACATCCAGGACTGGTGCATCTCGCGGCAGCTCTGGTGGGGTCACCAGATCCCCGCCTGGTACGACGCGCAGGGCAACGTTTACGTCGCGCGCAGCGAGGCCGACGCGCTCGCGCAGGCGCGCGCGCGCGGCATCGACGGCCCGCTCACCCGCGACCCCGACGTGCTGGACACCTGGTTCTCGTCGGCGCTGGTGCCGTTCTCGTCGCTGGGCTGGCCGGAGCAGACCGCCGACCTGAAGCGCTACCTGCCGTCCGACATCCTGGTGACCGGCAACGACATCATCTTCTTCTGGGTCGCCCGGATGGTGATGATGACCCGCCACTTCACCGGCGAGGTGCCGTTTCGCGACGTCTACATCAATGCGATGGTGCGCGATGCCGAAGGCCGCAAGATGTCGAAATCGCAGGGCAACACGCTGGACCCGCTGGACCTGATCGACGGCATCTCGTTCGACGCGCTGCTGGCCAAGTCCACCGGCGGCCTGCTGCTGGCCAGCCACCGCGAACGCGCGGAAAAGTACGTCCGCAAGAACTTCCCGCAGGGCATCCCGGCGTTCGGCACCGACGCGCTGCGCTTCACGTTCGCGGCGCTGGCGCCGCTGTCGCTGACCCTGAACTTCGACCTGCACCGCTGCGAGGGCTACCGCAACTTCTGCAACAAGCTGTGGAATGCCACCCGCTACGTGCTGATGAACTGCGAGGGCCACGACTGCGGCTTCGCGCCGCACACGGCCGCCGAGTGCGTGCCCGGCGGCTACATGTACTTCACCGCCGCCGACCGCTGGATCGCCTCGCAGCTTCAGCGCACGATCGCCGAGGTGACCCGCAGCCTCGACGAATACCGCTTCGACAATGCCGCCCGCGCGCTCTACGAGTTCGCCTGGAACGAATACTGCGACTGGTACCTGGAGCTGGCCAAGGTGCAGTTGCAGCGCGACGATCAGGCGTCGGCGCGCGGCACCCGGCGCACGCTGCTGCGCACCTTGGAAACATTGCTGCGGCTCGCGCACCCGGTGATCCCCTTCATCACCGAGGAGCTGTGGCAGAAGGTCGCGCCGCTCGCGCAGCGCTACGGCGAGCGCGGCCGGCAGACGCTGACCGGCGAGGCGCTGCTCGCGGCGCAGCGCGAGCAGCGCTTCTCGATCATGAAGCAGCCGTATCCGCAGGCCGAGCCGGCCAAGCTCGATGCGGCGTCCGAGCAGTGGGTCGCCGAGCTCAAGCGGCTGGTCGATGCCTGCCGGGCGCTGCGCGGCGAGATGAACGTGTCGCCGGCCCAGCGGCTGCCGCTGGTGGCCAGCGGCGACCGGGCGGCACTGGCGACGTTCGCGCCGTACCTGCAGGCGCTGGCCCGGCTGTCGGCCGTCGAGCTGGTCGACGAGCTGCCGGCCGGCACCCTGGCGCCGGTACAGATCGTCGGCGACAGCCGCCTGATGCTGCAGATCGACATCGACGTGGCCGCCGAGACCGAGCGGCTGCGCAAGGAGATCGCGCGCGTCGATGGCGAACGGCGCAAGTGCGAGGCTAAACTGTCGAATGCGAACTTCGTCGATCGAGCGCCGCCGGCGGTGGTCGAGCAGGAACGCCAGCGGCTGGCCGGCTTCTCCGAGCTGCTGGCCCGGCTCAACGCGCAACTCCAACGGTATGACACGAACCGAAGCTGAACGCCCCGAACGCACCGCTCGGACGGTGTCGTACGAACCGAAGCGGACGACGGAATCCGTCTGATGGATGCCAACCGCCGACGACTGCTGCGACGCCTGTCGGCGGGGGCGATCGCGCCCCGCCTGGTTGCCGGCCTGGCAGCCGGCTGCGCGTCCACCACGCCGGCCACCTTCCAAGGCCCGCTGCCGGCGCCGGCCGAGCTGCGCGCCAGCGACCTGCGCGACTATCGGCTCGCGCTGGTGCTCGGCTCCGGCGGCCCGCGCGGCTTCGCGCACGTCGGCGTGCTGCGGGTGCTGGAGGCCGAGGGCCTCAAGCCCGACCTGGTGGTCGGCACCTCGATGGGCGCGGTGGTCGGCGCGCTCTACGCGGCGGGGCTTTCGGCCAGCGAGATCCGGCTCGCGCTGTGGCAGGCGACGCCGGCGCACTGGGCCGACGACCTGGTGATCTGGCACAAGTTCGGCTGGATCGCCGGCGAGCGCCTGCAGCGCGAGATCGACGCCGCGGTCGGCGGCCGGGTCATCGAGGCGCTGCCCACCCGCTTCGTCGCGGTCGCCGCGCGGATCCCGACCGGCGAACGCACCGAGTTCGGCTACGGCAGCACCGGGGCGGCGGTGCGCGCGTCGGCGGCGACGCCGGGCGTGATCCTGCCGGTGCGCATCGGCAGCGCGGTCTACGCCGACGGCGACCTGGTGGCGCCGGTGCCGGTGCGCACCGCGCGCCGGCTGGGCGCCCGCCACGTGGTCGCGATCGACGTGTCGGCCGATCTGCGCGAGGCCTCCGACTGGTCGAAGATGAAGATGGAGGCGATCACGCAGGGCATCATGCGCAAGCAGATGATCGACGCCGAGGTGGCCGACGCCGACGCGACGATCCGGGTGCCGATCCCCTATGTCGCCGGCAGCGGGCCGGAGTACCGGGAATATGCGCTGGAGCGCGGCGAGCAGGCGGCACGCGCGGCGCTGCCGCGGCTGCGCGAGCTGGGCGTGATCGGGCCGGCGCCGGCGCGCTGAGCATCCGGGGACTTCGGCGTGCTGCCGTGCGCCCGCAGTGGCGCTTCAGCCCGCAGTTCAGCCTGGCAGTGCTCCGACCCAGCAATGCTTCAGCTCAGCGGCGCTTCAGATAGAAGGTCCACTGCTTGGCATCGGCATCCGTCCGCAGCAGCTCGTTGCCGGTCTGCTTGGCGAACGCGGTGAAATCCCTCTGCGAACCGGGATCGGTGGCCACGACCTTCAGCACCTGGCCGGAGGTCAGCGTGGACAGCGCTTTCTTGGCGCGCAGGATCGGCAGCGGGCAGTTGAGCCCGCGGGCATCGACTTCCTGATCGGCATGAATGGTTTCCATGACCGCCATTGTAGATCGGCCGGCCGGCGACAGGCGATCCGGGGCGGTCACCCCTGCCCGGGGCCGCCGCTCTGGCCGCGCCGCGCGTAGAATGCGCCGCCGCCGACCAGCAGCGCGACCGCCCAGAACAGCGGCGACAGGCCGAATGCGCCGCCCATCGCGCCGAACAGCATCGGCAGCGCCGTCTGCGTACCGTTGACCAGCGTCAGCCGCAGGCCGGCGGCCTCGCCGACCCGGCCCGGCGGCGCCGCGCGGTGCATCACCGACAGGATCATCGGCTGGCTCACGCCCAGCCCCAGCCCCAGCGCGAACGACAGCGCGATCATCATAGGCAGCGACGGGAACAGCGGATACAGCGCGTAGATGCCGGCGGCGGTCGACATCGCCACCAGGATCAGCGTCCATTCCGGCACCCGCCGCATCAGCACCGGGATCGCCAGCCGGATCGCGAACGTGGCCGCCGCGAACGACCCGAGCACGATGCCGATGCTGGATGCCGACAGACCGAGCTTGGCGCCGTACAGCGGCACCAGGAACTGATGCACGTCCCAGGCCGACGAGATCATCACGACCGCGACGTAGAGCCGCTTCAGTTCCGCGTTGCGAAACAGATCGACCAGCCGCGCCGGATCCTCCGGCGGCCGCGGCGGCGCCGCCTGGTGCGGCAGCAGCCGCGCGAACGGAAAGCGCAGCAGCCCGATCAGCGCGACGAGCGGCAGCGCCGCCAGCACCAGGAAGGTGGCGCGATGGCCGATGCCATCGATCAGGAAACCGGTGGCGGTCGGGCCGACCAGGCCGGACACCGACATGCCGAGCGCCAGCAGGCTGAAGTTCAGCTTGCGCTGCTCCGGACCGCCCATGTCGCCGGCTGCCTTCTGCGTGCACAGATGGAACCATATGAAGCCGATGCCGACCGTCACGCTGGTCAGGTAGAGCGAGCCGATGTCCCACGCGAGGAATGGCACCAGCACGCCGAACGCCATCACGCCGGTGCCGATCAGCATCGGCCGGCGCATGCCGACGCGGTCGACCCAGCGGCCGCTGGCCACCGACAGCGCCATCGGCAGCAGCCCGTAGAACGACAGCACCAGCCCGATCGCGAACGGCGAAGCGTGCAGCTCCAGCCCCGCCAGCGACACCACCACCCGCCTGCCCGCGAACGCCGAGTGATTGAGGATGGACAGCAGGATCAGGCGCCGCATCGTCGCGACATCGGCAGCGTCACACCTTGCCGTTCACCCACTCGGGAACCGCGGCCAGCGCCTGCGGCAGCTTCGATGGATCGGTGCCGCCGGCCTGCGCCATGTCGGGCCGCCCGCCGCCCTTGCCGCCGACCTGCTGGGCGACGAAGTTGACCAGCTCGCCCGCCTTGACGCGCGCGAGCGCATCCTGCGTGACGCCGGCGATCAGCGTCACCTTGGCGCCGTCGACCGCCGCCAGCACGATCGCCGCGGTCTTCAGCTTGTCCTTCAGCTTGTCGATCGTCTCGCGCAGCGTCCTGGCATCGGCGCCTTCCAGCGTCGCCGCCAGCACGCGTATGCCCTTGATGTCGACCGCCCGCGCCGCCAGATCGTCGCCCTGCGACGCGGCCACCTTCGACTTCACCCGCGCCAGCTCCTTCTCGAGCGCCCGCACCGTCTCCAGCGTCTGCGCGATCCGCTCGTTCAGCTCGGCCGGCGACGACTTCATCGCCGCCGCCGCGCGCGACAGACTGTCGTCGAGCCGCTGCACCCAGGCGAGCGCGTTGTCGCCGGTCACCGCCTCGACCCGGCGGATGCCGGCGGCCACGCCGCCTTCGTAGACGATCTTGAACAGGCCGATGTCGCCGGTGCGGGCGACGTGCGTGCCGCCGCACAGCTCGCGCGAGCTGCCGATGTCGAGCACCCGCACCCGGTCGCCGTACTTCTCGCCGAACAGCGCCATCGCGCCGCCGCGCACCGCATCGTCGAAGGCCATCACCTGCGCGGTCGTCGGCTCGTTGGCGAGGATCTCGCGATTGACGATGTCCTCGACGCGGCGGATCTGCTCCGGCGTCAGCGGCGCCGAATGGCTGAAGTCGAAGCGGGTCTTGTCGGCATCGACCAGCGAACCGCGCTGCTGCACGTGCTTGCCGAGCACCTCGCGCAGCGCCTTGTGCATCAGATGGGTGGCCGAGTGGTTGCGCACGGTGCGGGCGCGTTGCGCCTGGTCGACGCGGGCCGACAGTTCGTCGCCGACCTCCAGCTCGCCGGTCACCAGCTCGCCGTGATGGCCGGTGACGTCGGCCTGCACCTTCTGCGTGTCGTCGACGCGAAAGAGCGTGAGGCAGGTGCCCTGCCGGCTGAGCTCGCCGCGGTCGCCGACCTGGCCGCCCGACTCGGCGTAGAACGGCGTGTGGTCGAGCACCACGACGCCGGTGTCGCCGGCGACCAGCCGATCGACCGCGGTGCCCTCGCGATAGAGCGCCACCACCTTCGCGTCGCGCGCCAGCGTCTCGTAGCCGTGGAACGTCGTGGCGCCGCCGCTGTACTCGAGCCCGGCGGCGGCCTTGAACTTGCCGGCGGCCCGCGCCTGCTCGCGCTGGCGCTGCATCGCCACGTCGAAACCGGCCTCGTCGACGGTCACGCCGCGCTCGCGGCAGACGTCGGCGGTCAGGTCGAGCGGAAAGCCGTAGGTGTCGTACAGCTTGAACGCGGTCTCGCCGTCGAGCGTCTTCGTGCCCGAGGCCAGCGCCGCCTCGAGGATCGCCATGCCGTTGGCCAGCGTCTCGCCGAAGCGTTCTTCCTCCTGGCGCAGCACGTCGGCGACCCGCTCGCGGGCGGCGCGCAGCTCCGGATAGGCATCGCCCATCGCCTGGTCCAGGTCGGCCACCAGCCGATGGAAGAACGGCCGCGGCTGGCCCAGCTTGTGGCCGTGGCGCAGCGCCCGCCGGATGATCCGGCGCAGCACGTAGCCGCGGCCTTCGTTGCCGGGGATCACGCCGTCGACGACCAGGAACGCGCAGGCGCGGATGTGATCGGCGATCACCCGCAGCGACGGCGACGACAGGTCGGTCGCGCCGGTTTCGCGGGCGGCGGCGGCGATCAGCGACTGGAACAGGTCGATGTCGTAGTTGCTGTGCACGTGCTGCAGCACCGCCGCCAGCCGCTCCAGCCCCATGCCGGTGTCCACGCACGGCTTGGGCAGCGGCGTCAGGTGGCCGGCCGCATCGCGGTCGAACTGCATGAACACCAGGTTCCAGATCTCGATGTAGCGGTCGCCGTCCTGCTCGGCGCTGCCCGGCGGCCCGCCCCATACCTCGGGGCCGTGGTCATAGAAGATCTCCGAGCACGGCCCGCAGGGACCGGTGTCGGCCATCTGCCAGAAATTATCCGATGCGTAACGCGCGCCCTTGTTGTCGCCGATCCGCACGATGCGCTCGCGCGGCACGCCGATCTCGTCGGCCCAGATGCCGTACGCTTCGTCGTCCTCGGCGTAGACGGTGACCCACAGCTTCTCGGGCGGCAGATCATAGACGGTGGTCAGCAGGTTCCATGCGAAGCGGATCGCATCGCGCTTGAAGTAATCGCCGAACGAGAAGTTGCCCAGCATCTCGAAGAACGTGTGGTGCCGGGCGGTGTAGCCGACGTTCTCGAGGTCGTTGTGCTTGCCGCCGGCGCGCAGGCTGC
>DAISWF010000212.1:0-10191 GCA_036826495.1 Burkholderiaceae bacterium | reverse complement strand
GGCGCGCGCCCTCGCGCCCGCCGACCGATGCGCGCAACCGCCGCATCGTGCAGTTCGACCGCCAGCTCGTCGAGTACGAGCTGCGCCGTTCGCAGCGCCGCACGATCGGCTTCACGATCGACGACCGCGGCCTGACCGTCACCGCGCCGCGCTGGGTCACGCAGGCCGACATCCATGAGGCGCTGCACGAGAAGTCACGCTGGATCTGCCGCAAGCTGGTCGAATGGCGCGAATATGCATCGCGCCGCACGCGGCTGGAGATAAGCTGGGTCGACGGCGCAGAAATCCCGTACCTGGGCCGAACGCTCCGGCTGAGCATCGACGAGTCGCCGTATGCGACCACCCGCGCGGTGGTGCGGCACCAGGGCGACGTCCTGTTCGTCACGGTGCCGGCCGGTGCCACCCATGCCGATGCGCTGAAGCCGCTGGTGCAGGGCTGGGTGCAGGCGCGCGCCCGCGAACTGTTCGGCGCGCGGATCGACCATTTCTCGGCGCTGCTGGGCACCCGGCCCAGCCGCTGGGGGCTGTCGTCGGCGCGCACCCGCTGGGGAAGCTGCGGCCCGGACGGCGCGATCCGGCTGAACTGGCGGCTGATGTACTTTCCGCCGGCGATCGTCGACTACGTGATCGCGCACGAGCTCGCCCATCTGCGGGAGCTGAACCACAGCGCACGCTTCTGGGCGATCGTCGAACGGCTCTACCCGGCGTACCGTGAGGCACGCGCCTGGCTGCGCAGCTATCCGGACGATGTCACACTGGAATGAACGGCCGGAACCGCGGCCGCAACGAACGACGGGGTGAACGATGCGAATCCTGCACACGATGCTGCGGGTCGGCGACCTGGCGAAGTCGATCGACTTCTACACCCGGCTGATGGGCATGCGGCTGCTGCGCACCACCGACCGGCCCGAACAGAAGTACTCGCTGGCCTTCGTCGGCTACGGCGACGAAGCCGACCAGGCGGTGCTCGAGCTGACCTACAACTACGGCGTGAACCGCTATGACCTGGGCGCCGGCTACGGCCACGTCGCGATCGAGGTCGACGATGCGGCGGCCACCTGCGCGGCGATCAGGGAAGCCGGCGGCAACGTCACCCGCGACGCCGGTCCGGTGAAGGGCGGCACCACGGTGATCGCGTTCGTCGCCGACCCCGACGGCTACAAGATCGAGCTGATCGAAAGGCGCCGCGCCAGCGCCACGTAGTCGGCCACCGGCACGTCCTCCGGCCGCGAGGTCGGCGCCAGGCCGCTGTCGGCGATGCCGCGGGCGGCCAGCCACGGCAGCAGCGTGTTGCGCAGCATCTTGCGGCGCTGCGCGAACGCCTGGGCGAGCAGCGCCTCCATCACCGCCAGCGGCGGCTCATCGGCCGCGCGCAACGGAATCATCCGCAGCACCGCCGAGGTCACCCTGGGCGGCGGATCGAACGCCGCCGCATCGACGTCGAACAGCGCCTGCGCCGCGTAATAGGTCTGCAGCAGCACCGTCAGGCGGCCATAGTCGGTGGTACCCGGCTGCGCGGCGATCCGGTCGACCACCTCCTTCTGCAGCATGAAGTGCTGGTCGGCCACCTGCTCGCGGAACTGCACCAGATGCACCAGCAGCGGGCTGGAGATGTTGTACGGCAGATTGCCGACCAGCCGCCACCGCCCGGCCGCGCGCCGATAGTCGAACCGCAGCGCATCGGCCTCGATCAGGGTCAGCCGTTCGGCCGGATGGCGGCCGCGCAGCCGGCGGGCCAGATCGCGATCGATCTCGATCGCGGTCAGGTGGCCGATCCGTTCCAGCAGCGCATCGGTCAGCGCCGCCTGGCCCGGCCCGATCTCCAGCAGCTCGTCGCCATCGCGCGGCGCCACCGCCCGGACGATCGCCTCGATCACCGAACGATCGACGAGGAAATGCTGGCCGAACCGCTTGCGCGGCAGGTGCTTCGGCGAAGTCACTCCAGCCGGTATTCGACGTAGGTGCGGTCGCGAAGCTGCCGCACCCATTCCTGGTAGGCCTCGTCGGAACGGCGCTCGCGCAGCACCTGGCGCGCCTGCATCCGCACCCGTTCGGGCGACGCATTGTCGGTGCGCCGCTCCAGCACCTGGATCAGGTGCCAGCCGAACGGCGAACGCACCGGCTCGCTGATCTCGCCGGGTTTCAGCTCGTCCATCGCCCGGGCGAACTCCGGCACCGTGTCGCCCTCATAGACCCAGCCGAGGTCGCCGCCGCTCGAGGCGCTGGCGTCCGACGAATACTGGCGTGCCATGTCCTCGAAGCGGGCGGTGCCGTTGATGACCCGCTCGCGGATCTCGCGCAGCCGGCGCAGCGCCTCGACCTCGGGCACCAGCTCGGTCTGCCGGATCAGGATGTGCCGCGCATGCGTCTGCTGCACCGGTGCGCTGCCCAGCTTCGCACCGCCGGCATCGCGCCGGTCGACCACCTTCAGCACATGGAAGCCGTTCGGGCTGCGGATCAGCGGCGACACCTGGCCGGGCCGCAGCCGCTGGATCGCCTGCACGAACAGTTCCGGCAGCCGGTCGGTCGACCGCCAGCCGAGCCCGCCGCCGCTCATCGCCTCGGGGGCGTCCGAGAACGACGCCGCCAGCCGGCCGAAATCGGCGCCGCCCTCGAGCTGGCGGAGCAGATCCTCGCCGCGCGCCCGCTGCCGCGCGATCTGCTCGGCGCTGGCATTCTCCGGCACCCGCAGCAGGATGTGCCCGAGGTTGAATTCGGCCGCCTGCTCGGTGGCCTCGGTGCCGGGCCCCTGCTCGGCCAGCAGCGCATCGATGTCGGCTTCGCTGATCACCACCCGCTGGTCGACCTCGCGCTCACGCAGCCGCGCGATCAGGATCTCGCCGCGCACGTCCTCGCGGAACGACACGAAATTGATGCCGTCCTGCTCGAGCCGCTGGCGAAGCTGCGGCAGGGTCAGCCGGTTCTGCTGGGCGATGCCGGCGACCGCCCGGTCGACCTGCGCATCGTCTATCCGCAGCCCCGATTCGCGCGCGAGCTGCACCTGCGCGCGGTCGATGATCATCCGTTCGAGCACCTGGCTGCGCAGCACGTCCTCCGGCGGCATCTGGATGTTCTGCGCGCGAAGCTGCCGCTCGACGGTGCGCATGCGCGCACTCAGCTCGGTGGCGGTGATCGCGTCGGCGTTGACCACCGCGACGACGCGGTCGATCTCCTCGGGCTTGCTGCCCTGGGCGAAGGCGGCGCCGGCCGCGAGCAGGCACAGCGCGGCGGCGAAGGACAGGATTCGCTTCATTCGTATCCGAAGTACTGCGAGGGCATCTGCGGGCGCATGGTCGGCAGCCGGTAGCCCGGAATGTTACGGCGCAATATATCAAACGGATTCGACCCGACGGAGCCCAGGCCGGTCAGCTCGAGCTGCACGAACAGCGCCGTGGTCGTCGTGTTGGCGGCCGTCACGAACCGCTGCAGCACCACCCGGGCGGCCCAGCAGTCCTGCTGATACTCGAAGCCCAGCAGCCCCTCGACGATGCCCGGCGATGCTTCGACCACCGCACCGGTGGCCGGGTCGATGCGCCGGTGCAGGAACGAGTAGTTGAGCCGGCCCAGCGACACCCAGCGCGGCGCGATCGGCAGCCGCCACGAGGTGTCGAACTGCCCGAGGTCGTCGCGCAGGTAGCGCACGCCGGTGTTGAACACCCGGCCGTCGTCGGCCCGCCAGCGCACATTGAAGCTCGCCCGCGGCACCGACTGGTCGGCAACGCTGTACTGCACGCCGCCGTCGAACGACAGCCCGCGCCCCAGGTCGCCGGTGGCGGCGAACAGCAGATCGGAGCGAGTGTCGGTGCGCACCGGCGCGCCGGGAATCGTCACCCGCTGGTCGGAAAAGTAATAGCGCTGGCCGAAGGCGAGCTTCAAGGTCTCGGCGCCGGTGCCCGGATTGATCAGCCGCGTCACCAGCGCCGCGGTCACCTGGTTGGAGTCGCCGATGCGGTCGTTGCCGATGAACCGGTTTTCCGAGAAGAGCTGTGCGAAGTTGAAGTCGGCCTCGTAGGAATCGAACACCGGGAACGCGCTCTGGTCGCGGTACGGCGTGCGGACGTAGAACAGCCGCGGCTCCAGCGTCTGCGTGAACGCGCGGCCGAAGTAGCTCGCGTCGCGCTCGAAGACCAGGCCGCCATCGAGCGAGAACGTCGGCACCGTGCGGTTCAGCGAGGTCGGCAGGCCGCCGTTGTTGCCCAGCTCGTAGTTCGACGCATGCACGCTCAGCTTCGGCGTGAAGAACCAGGCCGGCCGCACCACCGGCCAGGCCACCGACGGATTGACCACCGTGCGCAGACCTTCGGGCGATTCGATCAGCGGCCGGCGG
The DNA here is from genome assembly GCA_036826495.1 of Burkholderiaceae bacterium. Lineage (GTDB taxonomy): Bacteria > Pseudomonadota > Gammaproteobacteria > Burkholderiales > Burkholderiaceae_E > DAISWF01. The sequence goes on along the minus strand of DAISWF010000212.1, from coordinate 5,864 downwards.
AACGACGTGGTATCGACCAGCGCGGACACGTCGAATCCGCTGACATCGTACTTGTTGTACTGCGCGCTGATCTGCGGCAGCCGCTCGTAGAGCGGCGCCCGGCGCGCATCGAGGATGTTCTGGTAGCGCGAGGCGCGGGCGGTCACCGTCCAGTCGCCGAACGCGCGGGTCGCGAACACATCGCGCGGCAGCGACAGCTCGGCGGCCGAGATGATCGACCGGGAGTAGTCGACGAAATAGTTGTCGTCCGACACCCCCTTGATGTTCCAGGCGCCCGACCAGCCGTGGAAGTTCGTGAAGGTGTGCAGCGAGCTGAACTGGTGACGCGACATGCCGGCCACCGGGTCGCGCGGGTTGTACTCGAAGCGGGCCTCGCCGAACCAGGTCGGCTCCAGATAGCGCGCCAGCCCCCCCACCTGCAGCCCGCGCCGCGTCATCATCCGGTTGTACAGCGTGAAGTCGCGGTTCGGCGCGATGTTGAAGTAGTACGGCACCATCAGCTCGGGGCCGGTGGTGTTGACCAGCGAGAAGCTCGGCGCGAGGAAACCGCTGCGCCGCTGATCGCCGAGCGGGAACGAGAACGACGGCGCCCAGAACACGTTGCGGTTCTTGAAGATCAGGTTGGCGTTCCTGCCGTCGCCTTCCTGCTGTGTCTCATCGATATCGATCCGGTCGGCCTTCAGATACCAGTCGGGATCGGCCGCCGAACAGGTGGTGTAGGTGCTGCGCGTCAGCGTCAGCCGCTCGGGTCCGAGGAAATCGACCCGCTCGGCCTGCCCTCTGCCCCGGTACAGCGACAGGTAATAGTCGGGCGAACGGAAGTAGCCCTGGTTCGCATCGACCTTGAGCTGCAGCTCGGGCCCCGAGAAGCTGTTGCCGCCGCGGGCGATCCGCACGTTGCCCACCGCCACGACCTCGTCGTCGGCCGGATAGTAGGTGAGCCGGTCGCCGCGCACCACGGTGCCCGCGCGGCGCATCTCGGCCTCTCCCTGCAGCGTGGTTTCGCGCTCGGCGCGGCCCTGCATCGCTTCGCCGCTGCCGTAGATCGGGCGGCCCTCGGTGATCAGCGCGTTGGCCTCGTTCAATCGGGGCTCGAGCTTCAACCGCAGAGGTTCGTCGGCCGCCAGCGCATGGTTCCCGCCCGACAGGCAGGCGAGCACAGCCATCAGTCGGAGTCGGGCACGCATTGAACTATTATAGAAGCGCGCGCCGAACGCCTCCGCCGACCGCTGTCACCCCGATGTCCGCACACGCCCCCTCCCCGCCTTCCGCCTCCCCCTCGTCCGATGACCGGCTGATCCGGTTGCAGCGGTGGCTCGCGCCGCTCGCCGCGACCTACGGCCTTGCGCCCGCGTCGCTGCGGCCGGCCTCCAACGACGCCAGCTTTCGCCGCTACTTCCGCATCGATTGCCCCGGTGGCGCGCAGCCCTCGCTGGTGGTGATGGACGCGCCGCCGCCGCAGGAGGACTGCCGGCCGTTCGTGCATGCGGCGCAGGTGTTCCGCGAAGCGGGCGTGTCGGTGCCGCAGGTGTTCGAGGCCGATCTGGCGCAGGGCTTCCTGCTGCTCGAGGACTTCGGCTCGCAGTCGTTCCTCGATCTGCTCGACGAAGGCAGCGTCGATGCGCTGTACGGCGATGCGGTCCGCGCGCTGGTCACGATGCAGCGCGCGAGCCGTCCCGGCGTATTCGCCCCCTATGACCGGGCGCTGCTGCTGCGCGAGCTGATGCTGTTTCCGGACTGGTATCTGGCGCGTCACCGCGGCCTCGAGCCGTCCGGCCCCGAGCGCGAGGCGCTGCTCGCCGATTTCGAGCGGCTGCTCGCGAACAACCTCGCGCAGCCGGCGGTCTACGTGCACCGCGACTACCATTCGCGCAACCTGATGAAGCTGCCGGGCGCGCGCAACCCCGGCATCCTCGACTTCCAGGACGCGGTGTACGGCCCGATCACCTACGACCTGGTGTCGCTGCTGCGCGATGCCTACGTGACCTGGGACGAGGAACGGGTGCTCGATCATGCGGTGCGCTACTGGCAGCAGGCGCGCGGCGCCGGGCTGCCGGTGCCGGCCGACGTCGGCGACTTCTATCGCGACTTCGACTGGATGAGCATTCAGCGGCAACTGAAGGTGCTGGGCATCTTCGCGCGCCTGTACTACCGCGACGGCAAGGACCGCTATCTGGCCGACCTGCCGCGCGTGCTGGCCTACGTGAAGAAGGCGGTGGGGCGCTATGCGGCGCTGGCGGGGCTGCGCCGCTGGCTCGACGGCGTCGATGACGCCGAGCTGGTGCGGCCGCGATGATCGGGCGCATCGCCGGGGCGGCACGCGGGCGCCGGGCAGGGCCGGAACGGCGCAGCCGATGAAGACGATGATCCTCGCTGCCGGCCGCGGCGAGCGGATGCGGCCGCTGACCGACCGGCTGCCCAAGCCGATGCTGGCGGCCGGCGGCAAGCCGCTGATCGTCTGGCATCTCGAGCGGCTGGCCCGCGCCGGTCTGCGCGACGTGGTGATCAATCATGCATGGCTCGGCGAAGCGCTCGAGCAGGGCCTGGGCGACGGCAGCCGGTTCGGCGTACGCATCCGCTGGTCGGCCGAAGGCACGGCACTGGAGACCGCCGGCGGCATCGCGTTCGCGCTGCCGCTGCTCGGCGACGAACCGTTCCTGCTGATCAACGGCGACATCTGGACCGACTTCGACGTCGGCCGCGCCCGCACGATCGCCGCGCAGATGAAGGCCTGCGCGCTCGACGCCTGGTGCGTGCTGGTCGACAATCCCGCGCACAATCCGCAAGGGGATTTCGCGCTCGCCGGCGGCTGGCTCGCGAACGACGGGCCGCGCCGGCTGACCTATGGCGGCATCGGCGTGTACCGGCCGGCGCTGTTCGCGGGCCTCGCCCGCGGCGAACGGGCACCGCTCGCGCCGCTGCTGCGCGCGGCCGCCGCCGGCCGGCGGGCCGGCGCCGAGTACTTCGATGGCCGCTGGGCCGACATCGGCACGCCAGCGCGGTTGGCCGAACTCGATGCACAATTGTCGGCGGGCGACCGGGTCCCTCCCTGGGGCGCCGTCCGCTGAACCTGCAACGGAAGGGCACGATGGACGCGATGCAACCCTATCTGAACCGGCGCAAGCGCCTGGCCGGCGAGATGCGCGCGCGCGGCGGCGGCATCGCGGTGCTGTTCACCGCTCCCGAGGTGCCGCGCAACCGCGACAGCGATTTCCCGTACCGCTGGGACAGCTACTTCTACTACCTGACCGGCTTCCCCGAGCCGGAGGCCGCTCTGGTGCTGCGGGTGTCCGACGGCTGCACCGAATCGGTCCTGTTCTGCCGCGAAAAGAACGAGGAGCGCGAGATCTGGGACGGCTTCCGGTTCGGCCCCGAGGCGGCGCGCACGCAGTTCGCGGTCGATCGGGCGCTGCCGTTCGCCGCGCTCGACGAGCAGATGCCGCAGATGATGGCCGACCAGCCGGCGGTCTACTACGCGCTGGGCGCCGACGGGCGGCTCGATGCGCGGATGCAGACCTGGCTGGCGGGCGTGCGGGCGCAGTCGCGCGCCGGCGTCGCCGCGCCGGCGCAGGCCTACGACCTGCGCGTGCTGCTCGACGAGATGCGGCTGATCAAGGATCCTTTCGAGCAGGACGTGATGCGCCGCGCGGCGAAGATCTCGGCCGATGCCCATGTGCGGGCGATGCGCACCACCCGTCCGGGCATGCGCGAATACCAGGTCGAGGCCGAGCTGCTGCACGAGTTCCGCCGCCAGGGCTCGCAGTTCCCCGCCTACGGATCGATCGTCGCCGGCGGCGCCAACGCCTGCGTGCTGCACTACCGCGGCAACGATGCGGTGCTCAAGGACGGCGAGCTGCTGCTGATCGATGCCGGCTGCGAGCTGGACGGCTATGCGTCCGACATCACCCGCACCTATCCGGTCGGCGGCCGTTTCACCGGCGGCCAGCGGGCCCTCTACGACATCGTGCTCGACGCGCAGAAGGCGGCGATCGCCGAGACCCGGCCCGGCAAGCGCTTCGCCGATCCGCACGATGCGGCGGTCAAGGTGCTGACGCAGGGCATGATCGACTGCAAGCTGATCGAAGGCCCGCTCGATGCCGCGCTCGAAAGCGGCGCCTATCGCCGCTTCTACATGCACCGCACCGGCCACTGGCTGGGCATGGACGTGCACGATTGCGGCGAGTATCGCGAGCCGGGCGAACCGGCCGGCCAGCAGGGCAAGCCCTGGCGCATCCTGCGGCCCGGCATGGTGGTCACGGTGGAGCCGGGCATCTACGTGCGCGCCGCCGACGACGTGCCCGAGCCGTTCCGCGACGTCGGCATCCGCATCGAGGACGATGCGCTGGTCAACGAGGCAGGCTGCGAGATCATCACGTCCGGCGTGCCGAAGGCGGCCGCCGACATCGAAGCGCTGATGCGCGATCGCTGAGAAGGTGGGCGCGTCTGCGCCGCTCACCCCCGCCGCCATGACCCAGCCCGACCGCGAACGAAGCGACGCCACGCGGGCCGTGCCCGCACGGACCGATGCTGCAGCGACCGACACCGCAGCCGGCTTCGGCATCGTCATCGACGGCGACGGGCCGGTGGGTCTGGCGCTGGCGCTGTTCCTGCTGCGCGAAGGCCTGCCGGCGGCCGACATCGAACTGCCGGCCACGCGCGGTGAGCCGCCCGGGTGGCTGGCCGCGCGGCCGCTCGCGCTCGGCCATGGCACCTGGCAGCTTCTGTCGCGAATCGTGCCGCTGCCGCCGGCGGCACCGATCCGCCGGATCGAGGTATCGCTGGAAGGCCGCGCCGGCCGCACCCATCTGGATGCCCGCGATGCCGGCGTGCCGGCGCTCGGCCAGGTGATCCGCCATCGCGACCTGGTGGCCGCGCTGCGCAGTGCGCTGCGCGGGCATCGGTTCGCGTCGGCGGCCGGCCCGGCGCCGCAGACCGGCGATGCGGTGCGGGTGCATGCCGACGGCGACACCGGCGCCGATGCGCGCGAGCGCTCGTTCGACCAGCATGCGGTGCTGGCCGAGCTGAACACCGGTCTCGCCGATACCGGTACCGCCTTCGAACGCTTCACCGCCGAAGGGCCGCTGGCGATGCTGCCGCTGCCCGAGGCCGGCCGCTACGCGTTGGTCTGGTGCGGTACGCCGCAGGATGCCGAACGGCGGCTGGCGCTGTCCGAAGCCGGTTTCATCGACGAGCTGTCGGGGCGGCTCGGCGGGCGCTTCGGTGCGCTGTCGCTGGCCGGTCCGCGCGCCGCTGCGCCGCTGGTGCGCAAGGCGCGCGCCCAGACGGTCGCCGGGCGCGACGTATGGATCGGCAATGCCGCGCAGGCATTGCATCCGGTCGCCGGCCAGGGCCTGAACCTGGGCCTGCGCGATGCATTCGTGCTGGCCCGCTGTCTGGGCGATGCCCGGGCTGGCGAAGCGACGATCGCCGCGGCCGCCGCCGCGTTGCAGCGCTACCGGCGCGAACGGCGGTTCGATCGCCAGGCGCTGCTGGGCATCACCGACACGCTGGCGGCGATGTGCACGCTGCGGCCGCTGCGGCCGCTGCAGTCGGTGGCGCTGGCCGCGCTCGATCTGGCGGCGCCTGCGCGCCAGACCTTCGCGGCCCGACTGATGTACGGGTTCCGTTAGGCACGCTCACCCGAGGAAACTTGCCCAGAACGCGGTACGAAGGAATTCGCTACAATCCGCATCCCTTCGTCGGCCAGCGTTTCGGCCACGCCTGCCCTGATCCCACCCTGCGCATGAAAATCGGTTCGTTCGAGCTGCGCAACCCCGTCTTCGTCGCACCGATGGCGGGCGTCACCGATCGGCCGTTCCGCCAGCTGTGCAAGCGGCTCGGCGCGGGCTACGCAGTCTCCGAGA
>DAISWF010000211.1:0-10240 GCA_036826495.1 Burkholderiaceae bacterium | reverse complement strand
GGCCTGCCAAAGGGCGCGATGCTGACCTACCGCAACGCGCTGTTCAAGACAGCGGTGACGGCCGAATGCAGCGGCGTGCAGGCCGGCGACATCACGCTGTCGATCGCGCCGCTCTATCACATCGCCGGCATGCTGTTCGGCATCAACGTGACCCTCTATGCCGGCGTCACGTCGGTGCTGCTGTTCCGCTTCGATCCGCGCGCGGTGCTGCAGGCGATCGATCACTACCGGATCAGCTTCTGGTACAGCATCGCGCCGATGAACGTCGCGGTGATGCAGGTGCCCGATGCGCAGCGCTTCGATCGTTCATCGCTGAAGGTCAACCCGTGCACCAGCTTCGGCATCACGCTGACCGAGCCGCTGGCGCGGCAGTGGGCCGGGTTCACCGGCGGCGCATTGCTGTACGAGGCGGCTTACGGGCTGTCGGAATCGCATACCTGCGATGCGATGATGCCGCGCGATGCGATCCGCTGGGGCACGCAGGGCCGGGTCGCGCCCGGCGTCGAGTGCCGGATCGTCGATCCCGACACCGGGCGGGTGCTGCCGGCCGGCGAGATGGGCGAGATCGCGCTGCGGAGCCAGGGCACCTTCAAGGGCTACTGGAACAAGCCCGAGGCCACCGCCGCGACCCTGCGCGACGGCTGGGTCCATACCGGCGACATGGGGCGGCTCGATGCCGACGGCTATCTGACCTTCGTCGGCCGTTTCAAGGAGATGATCAAGGTCTCCGGCTACAGCGTGTTCCCCGAGGAGGTCGAGGCGATCCTGATCCGCCATCCGCAGGTGCAGGCGGCCGCCGTGATCGGCGTGCCCGACGAGACCAAGGGCGAGGTGGTCAAGGCGGTGCTCGTCGTGAAACCCGATGCGGCGCCGCTCGGCGCCGAGGCGATGATCGCCTGGTGCCGGGACAACATGTCGGCCTACAAGGTGCCGCGCGCGATCGAGTTCCGCGACAGCCTGCCCGCGACCGGCGCGGGCAAGGTGCTGCGGCGGCTGCTGAAGTGACGCGCGAGTAAAGCGATCGGCAGCCGGACGCGCAGACCGCAGACCGCTTCGCTCAGCGCTGAGCGGGCTGCTGCGCCGGCTGCCCGGCCGGTGCCTGGGCGACCGGCGGCTCGCCGACGAAGATGTCGACCCGCCGGTTGCGGCCGCGGCCCGCATCGGTGCCGTTGTCGGCGATCGGCTCGCGCGATCCGCGCCCCTCGACCGTGAACCGCTGCGCGGCGACCCCCTGGGCGACCAGATAGTCGCGCGCGCTGGTCGCGCGGTTGACCGACAGCGGATTGTTGATCGCATCGGTGCCGGTGCTGTCGGTATGGCCGACGATGCGCACCGTGGTCTGCGGATGCTCGCGCAGCGTCTGCCCGAAGCGGTCGAGCACCGGCCGGAAGTTCGCCTTGATGTCGGCGCGGCCGGTATCGAACGACACGTCGCTGGGCACCTCCAGCTTCAACTGGTTGTCGGGCGTCTGCGTGACCGCGACGCCGGTGCCCTGCGTGGCCTGCTCCATCGCCCGCTTCTGCTGCTCCATCCGGTTGGACCAGATGTAGCCGCCGAGCGCGCCGGCCGCGGTGCCGATCGCCGCGCCGCCGGCGGTATTGCCGGTGGCACGGCCCAGCACTGCGCCGCCGAGCGCGCCGACGCCGGCGCCGATCGCGGTGCCGCGCTGGGTGTCGCTCATGCCGGCGCAGCCGGCCAGCGAGAGGGCGGCCACGACCGCCGCGCAGATAGTCTTGTTCATCATCATCGTTCTCTCGGATAGAGGAGTGGCCAGGCCACCGACAACTGCACAGGATACCCGGCGGCGCGGATCCGACGCGGATTCCACCGGACACTCATCGAACGCACGACAGGGCCCGCCCGATGACGCCGCGCGCGAGCCGCCTCAGAACCCTGCAGCCGCGCCTTCCGGGCTGCGAGAGTCGGACCAGCCCGCGAATCCTTTCTCGTCCACGACGATCGTCTGCGTGCTGCCCATCGCCGGCCGCTCGCTGATCGAATGGCCACGGGCCCGCAGCAGCGCCAGGGTGTCGACGCTGATGCCGCGCTCCACGCGCAGCTCGTCGGGCTGCCACTGGTGGTGCACGCGCGCGGCCACGCCGGCCTCGGCGGCATTCATGCCGAAATCGATCATGTTGACGATCGTCTGCAGCACCGTCGTGATGATGCGGCTGCCGCCGGGGCTGCCGGTCGCCAGCCACGGGCGGCCGTCCTTCAGCACGATGGTCGGCGTCATCGAGCTGAGCGGCCGCTTCATCGGCCCGACCGCGTTGGCATCGCCGCCGGTCAGCCCGAAAGCATTCGGCACGCCCGCCTTGATCGCGAAATCGTCCATCTCGTTGTTCAGCAGGATGCCGGTGCCGGCCGCGACGATGCCGCTGCCGAAGCTCAGATTCAGCGTATAGGTGGTGCTGACCAGGTTGCCGTCGCGGTCGGCGACCGAATAGTGGGTGGTCTGATCGCTTTCGTGATCCTGCGGCCGCCCCGGACGGATCGTGTCGGCCGGCGTCGCGCGCAGCGGATCGATGCCGGCGGCCAAGGTGCGCAGATAGCGCGGGGACAGCAGGCCGCGCACCGGCACCCGGATGAAATCGGGATCGCCGAGATGCTCGGCACGATCGGCATAGGCGCGTTTCATCACCTCGGCCAGCAGGTGGATCGTCTGCGCGCTGTTGTGGCCATGGCTGGCCAGCGGCCACGCCTCGAGCAGCCCCAGCATCTGGATCAGATGCACGCCGCCCGAGCTCGGCGGCGGCATCGACACCACGCGGTGCCCCCGATAGCCGCCCGCCACCGGCTCGCGTTCCAGCGCGCGATAGCGCCGCAGATCGTCGCGGGTGATGAGCCCCTGATGGCGGGCCATCTCCTCGGCGATGCGGCCGGCCAGATCGCCTTCGTAGAACGCGCGCGGGCCGTCGCGCGCGATGCGCTGCAGCGAGTCGGCCAGGTCGGCCTGCAGCAGCCGCTCGCCGACCACGGGCGGCGTGCCGCGCGGCAGGAAGATCTCGCGCGTCGCCGGCCAGCGTCGCAGCCGCTCGGCGTCGGCCGCCAGCAGCATCGCCAACGTCGGCCCGACGACGAAGCCCTCGCGGGCATGGCGGATCGCCGGCTCCAGCAGCCGGGCGAACGGCAGCCGGCCGAATCGCTGATGCACCTGCGCGAAACCGGCCACCGTGCCCGGCACGCCGACCGCCAGGTGGCTGTGCAGCGAACGCCCGCGGATCACGTCGCGGCGCGCATCGACGAACATGTCGCGAGTGGCCGCGGCCGGCGCCGTCTCGCGGAAGTCGAACGCATGCACGCGGCCGCTGTGCCCGGCATGCACGAGCATGAATCCGCCGCCGCCCAGGTTGCCGGCGAACGGCAGCACGACGGCCAACGTGAAGCCCACCGCGACCGCCGCATCGACCGCGTTGCCGCCGTCGCGCAGCACCTCGACGCCGGCGGCGGTGGCCAGCGCATGGGCGCTGGCCACCATGCCGCGTTCGGCACGCAGCGGCGAGATCCGCTCGTGGCGCAGCTCGTAGGCCGGCTGCGCATGCAGCGGCGCGGCGGCCGGCGCGAGCGCCAGCCCGCCGCCCCACCGCGCGGCCCGCGCGAGGAGACGCCGGCGTGACGGGGCTTCGGTGGTCATCGGATCAGCGCCTGTCAAGTGAGTCCGCTCGTGCGCACGGCCGTCGGCCACTGTCTGCGAGTCGACCGGCGGTCGCTGCGCAGACCGTTGCTCGGGACCGTCGCTCAGAACAGCGCGTAGCCGCCGTCGATGAGGAAGGTATCGCCGGTGTGATAGGTCGACGCGCTGCTCATCAGATACACCGCGATGCCGCCGAAATCGTCGCCGGTGCCCCAGCGGCGCATCGGGATCCGCGGCATCACGTTGTCGTGGAACTTCGGATTGCCGATCGCGTTGGCGGTCATGTCGGTCTCGATCCAGCCCGGCAGGATCGCGTTGGCGCGGATGCCGAAGCGCGCGAACTCCACCGCCAGCGCACGGATCATCGAGATCACGCCGCCCTTGGTCGCCGCATAGTGCTCGCTGCGGGCGGCCCCTTCGATCGCCGCCAGCGACGCGGTGGCCGCCAGCAGGCCGCCGTCGCTGCGCTGCTTCATGTGGCGGGCCGCGGCGCGCAGCGTGTAGAACACGCCGTCCAGGTTGATGCGCAGCACCCGGTGCCATTCCTGCGAGCTGATGTCGAGGAACGACGCATTGCCGCGGCCGCTGACGCCGGCGTTCGCGAAGCAGCCGTCGACCCGGCCCAGCGTGTCCAGGGTCTGCTGGAATGCCCGGTCGACCGCCTGCTCGTCGCCGACGTCGCACTCCAGCGCCAGCACCTTGCGGCCGGTCTGTTCGAGCCTGGCCTTGGCGGCGGCGTTCTTGTCCTTGCTGGTGCCCCAGATCGCCACGTCGGCACCGGCCTGCGCGCACGCCAGCGCCATGCCCAGACAGATGCCGCCGTTGCCGCCGGTGACCAGCGCGACCTTGCCGGTCAGGTCGAAGGGTTGATAAGCCATCGCGATGTCTCCCGAAAGAAAGGTTGTCAGGCGAACGTGATCGCGTGACGACGTGCCGGATCCTCGAGATGCGGCACGTTGTTGAAGCTGATCACGCGGAAGGTGTCGCCGGCGCTGCGCAGCTCGCAGATGCCGGTGTTGCGGTATTGCAGGTTCAGCTCGATCGCCACCGACGCGGGACTGCCGAGCAGCGCCGCCAGATAGCGGCCGATCGCGCCGCCGGAACTGACGACCAGCACGCAGTCGTCGCGGCCGCAGCCCTCGCCGGCGGTGCGCAGCGCATCGGCCATCCGCTCGCCGAACTGCCCCCAGGTCTCCGGCAGCCCGGCCAGCCGGTCTTCCGACCAGGCGGTCATCGCGGAGCGGAACGTGCGCCAGTAGTCGCGGTAGTCGCTTCTCTGATGATCGCGCGGATCGCGCCCGCCGGTATGCGCCGCATAGAGCCGTTCGCCGTGGTACTCGTCGAGCCCCGGATGCTCGATCAGGCCTTCGGCCGCTACGCCCATCGCCGTCAGCACCTCCAGCGCGGTGTCGCGCTGACGCTCGAGCGTGCCGGTCACGATGCGGCAGAACGACAGCCCGCGCGCCGCGAAGTACTCGCCGAGCCAGCGCGACTGCTGCCGGCCGAGATCGGACAGCCGGTCGTAGTGCTCGCTGCCGAACGATGCCTGCGCATGGCGGACGAGCTGGATCAGCGCCATCGGCCGGGCCTGTTCAGACGACGCGGCCGCCGACCATGCCGGGCAGCCGGTTGCGGATGATCTCGTTGGCCTCGCGCACCAGCCGGCTCACCAGCTCCGCGCAGGTCGGAACGTCGTGGATCAGGCCCTGCACCATGCCGGCCGACCAGATGCCGTATTCCGGATCGCCGGTCTCGTAGACCACCTTGCCGCGCTTGCCGGCGACCAGGTGGGCCAGATCGGCGATCGTCGCGTTGCCGCGCTTCTCGATCTCGATGACCTCCTGGCTCACCGCATTGCGCGCGACCCGGGAGGTGTTGCGCAGCGTGCGGAAGATCAGGTCGGTCGCGCGTTCGTCATTGGCCACGATCGCCTGCTTGAGCTTCTCGTGGATCGGGCTCTCGACGGTGCACATGAAGCGCGTGCCCATGTTGATGCCGTCGGCGCCCAGCGCCAGCGCGGCCACCAGCCCGCGGGCATCGCCGAAGCCGCCGGACGCGATCATCGGGATGCGGATCTTGTCGGCGGCGGCCGGGATCAGGATCAGCCCGGGCACGTCGTCCTCGCCGGGATGGCCGGCGCATTCGAAGCCGTCGATCGAGATCGCATCGGCGCCGATCTTCTCGGCCTTGACCGCGTGGCGCACCGACGTGCACTTGTGCACGACCTTGATGCCGTGCTGATGGAACACCTCGATGTGCTCCTGCGGGTTGTTGCCGGCGGTCTCGACGACCTTGATGCCCGACTCGATGATCGCCTGCCGGTACTCGGCGTACGGCGGCGGATTCAGCGACGGCAGGATCGTCAGGTTCACGCCGAACGGCTTGTCGGTCAGCTCGCGGCAGCGGGCGATCTCGCGGCGCAGATCGTCGGGCGTCGGCTGGGTCAGCGCGGTGATGAAGCCGAGCGCGCCGGCATTGGCCACCGCCGCAACGAGCTGGGCGCGGCCCACCCACTGCATGCCGCCCTGCACGATCGGATACTCGACCCCGACCAGCTCGGTGAATCGTGTCTTCAGCATCTGCGCTCCACTCCTCGATGATTTGAACGACGGTCGGTCGGAATCTTATGTCTTTTCCGGAAGTTTCACCGAATGATCGTGGACAGCATCACATGATGATGGACGGCACCGGCGAACCGCGGCAGCGCGTCGTAGTCGGCGCGCATCTCCCGTCGGATCGGCGACGCGAGCGCCGCGGCGAGCGCGGCCGCGTCGTCGAACGTCACCCGGTTTCGCAGAATGCAATTCGCTCGCGCGGCCGGCAGGAACGAGGGGCTGTCCAGCCGGTCGCCACCTCGATCGCACGGATGCCCGGCAGCCGCGCCATCAGCGGCGGATGGCCGCCCAGATAGTGCGCGAGCCAGGCATCCAGATCGTCGGCCGGGCCTTCATAGGAGACGAGGTAGGAGCAGCGTGTCGGGTCGGCTGCGGGAGTGGTGGGGCCCGGTGCCGCCGGCACTGCCGGGGCCTCAGCCGCTGCTACGTCCGAGGGGGCAGCCGCGCCCGCCTCGAGGTCCGGGGCCGCAACCATGCTCATGTGCAGGGCCGGTGCGGCCGGCACGGGATACTGTCGGGCAATCATCGGCTGATGGATCAGGCGGGTGCCCTGGAGCGCGGGCGGGGCCCGCTCGCCCGCCAGCCCGCACAGCGGCGACGCCCGGGTGCAGGCCAGCGCCAGTGCGTCCAGCGAATCGAAATACGCCTGCACGACCAGCCGCGGCGGCGAACCGGCCGGCAGCAGCGGGTCGCGCGCCCGGGCCGGGGTGAACAGCCAGGCGCCGGTCAGACCATGCAGTGCACGCAGCGCGGCGCTCACCGCCGAACGGACCTGCTCGTCTGCCGCCGGTGGATGTGCCGGGCCACATGGGCCGCCCTGGCTGCCCTGGCTGCCCTGGTGGCCCTGGTGGCCTGAGCCGCCTGAGCCGGCCGAGCCGTCCGGCTTGGCCGGCTCGGCTTGCCATTCGAGGAACAGCGCCGGGATCATCGCGGGCCGCGGATCCGGGGCGCGTGGCGGATCCGGAGCGGGTTCGTGCCGCGCCCGGGCGACCTCGAACGCAGCGGCCTCACATCACCTCGCCGCCGGACACCGAGATCGCCTGCCCGGTGATCGCCTCGCTGCCGGGCAGGCACAGCCAGGCCACCGCGTTGGCGACCTCCTGCGGCTGCACCAGCCGACCCTGCGGATTCGACCGGGTCAGCTCCGCGCGCGCCTGCTCGGCGCTGCGGCCGGTCTTGGCGGCGATGTTGGCGATCGTGCCGGCGACGATGTCGGTCTCGGTGTAGCCCGGGCACACCGCATTGACGGTGACCGGCTTGCGCGCGAGCTCCAGCGCCAGCGAACGGGTGAGGCCGATGACGCCGTGCTTGGACGCGACGTAGGCCGACACGTACTGGTAGCCGACCAGCCCGGCGGTGCTGGCGACGTTGACGATCCGGCCGAAGCCGGCGGCCAGCATGTCGGGCAGCGCCGCCTGGCTGCACAGGAACGAGCCGGTCAGGTTCACGTCCAGCATCTGCCGCCACAGCTCGATCGAGGTCTTGGCGAACGGCGCGCTGTGCGCCTGGCCGGCGTTGTTGACCAGCAGGTGCACCGGGCCGAAGCCGCCCCGCGCAGCGTCGAACGCGGCCATGACCGACCCCGGGTTGGCGACATCGATGCCGACCGCCCGGACGACGTCCCCGGGCGGCCAGCGCGCGGGCGATCGCCTCGCCGATGCCGCGGCCGCCGCCGGTCACCACCGCATGTCTTCCCGCCAGCTCGGCCATGTCCGGTTCGCCTTCGTTGATCAGAACGCCCGATTATCGCCTGCCCATTGAAGCCGCCTGCCCGCCTGCCCGCCTGCCCATTACCGCCGCCCGCCGCGTTGCCGCCTGCCGCCCGCCCATCCCGCGCCATCCCGCGCCATCCCGCGCCCCGCCAGCTACCCGCCACCGCCGCCGCCCGCTTCCGCCGCGGGGCCGACCGCGATCGCTTCCGGACTTGCCCTCGATCAAGGCGAATGCTTATGCGGCAGAGCAATATGGTTGCACCCGCCCCCGAGCTGGGGCACCATCGCCCCTCCACCGGATTTTTGCACCGCACCATGGCCGCTTTCGCCACCGAAAAGGTTCTCGAGGTCCATCACTGGAACGACACGCTGTTCAGCTTCAAGGCGACCCGTGATCCGTCGCTGCGATTCGAGAACGGCCACTTCGTCATGCTGGGCCTGGAGGTCGACGGCAAGCCGCTGACCCGCGCCTACAGCATCGCCAGCGCCAATCACGAGGACCATCTGGAGTTCCTCAGCATCAAGGTGCCCAACGGGCCGCTGACCTCGCGCCTGCAGCACCTGCAGCCCGGCGACCCGGTGCTGGTCAGCCGCAAGCCGACCGGCACGCTGGTCATCGACGACCTGAATCCCGGCCGCCGCCTGTACCTGCTCGGCACCGGCACCGGCCTGGCGCCGTTCATGTCGATCATCAAGGATCCGGCGGTCTACGAGAAATTCGAGAAGGTGGTGCTGGTGCACGGCGTGCGCCAGGTCAGCGAGCTCGCCTACCTCGACTACATCCGCGACGAGCTGCCGCGCAACGAGTTCATCGGCGAGCTGATCCGCGATCAGCTCATCTACTACCCGACGGTGACCCGCGAACCGTTCGTCAACCGCGGCCGCATCACCGACCTGATCGCCTCCGGCCAGCTTACCCGCGACATCGGCCTGCCCGACCTGGATCCGGCCGCCGACCGGGTGATGATCTGCGGCAGCCAGGCGATGCTGACCGACACCTGCACGCTGCTCGACTCCCGCGGGTTCAAGTCGTCGCCGCGCCGCGGAGAGCCCGGCGACTACGTGATCGAACGGGCGTTCGTAGAGAAGTAGGCGAAGCTGCGCCGCCGCCCGGCTGGCCGCGCCCCCGGCCGCGCGGTTGGCCGCAAGCGCCCCGCCCGGGCCGGAGCCGAAAGCCTCCAGCAAGCCGCCTGCAGCGCCCGCCTTTCGGCGGGCGTCTGCTTTTCCGCGCTTGAAAATCCGCCGACCGATCGCTATTATCAGCACTCGCAAGCGCCGAGTGCTAACAACACTGCGGCTGCCGCCGGCGGCATCGTCGCCGGCTGCTTGTGAACGGATCCGCGCCGCGGGTCCGCGAGACAACCAACCCATGTCAAAAGCACTCAGGAGCTTTCCTCTATGAAACTTCGGCCTCTTCACGATCGCGTGATCATCAAGCGGCTCGACAACGAGACCAAGACCACCTCGGGCATCGTGATCCCGGATACCGCGGCGGAAAAGCCGGACCAGGGCCAGGTGCTGGCCGTGGGTGAAGGCAAGGTCGGCGACGATGGCAAGGTGCGTCCGATGGCCGTGAAGGTCGGCGACAAGGTGCTGTTCGGCAAGTACAGCGGCCAGACGGTCAAGGTCGACGGCGACGAGCTGCTGGTGATGCGCGAAGAAGACATCATGGCGATCGTCGTCTGACGCGCCTCCCCCAACGAATACAGACAAAACCAGGAGTCCGTAGAACATGGCTGCAAAAATCGTCTACTTCAACGACGACGCGCGTCAGAAGCTGATCAACGGCGTGAACATCCTCGCCAACGCGGTGAAGGTGACGCTGGGCCCGAAGGGCCGCAACGTCGTGCTGGAGCGCAGCTTCGGCGCCCCCACCGTCACCAAGGACGGCGTGTCGGTCGCCAAGGAAATCGAGCTGAAGGACAAGTTCGAGAACATGGGCGCGCAGATGGTCAAGGAAGTCGCGTCCAAGACCTCCGACAATGCCGGTGACGGCACCACCACCGCCACCGTGCTGGCCCAGGCGGTCGTCCGCGAAGGCATGAAGTTCGTCGCCGCCGGCATGAACCCGATGGACCTGAAGCGCGGCATCGACAAGGCCGTCATCGCGCTGACCGAAGAGCTGAAGAAGATCAGCAAGCCCAGCACGACCAGCAAGGAAATCGCCCAGGTCGGCGCGATCTCCGCCAACAGCGACCAGGAGATCGGCGAGATCATCTCCCAGGCGATGGAGAAGGTCGGCAAGGAAGGCGTGATCACCGTCGAGGACGGCAAGTCGC
>DAISWF010000210.1:0-10482 GCA_036826495.1 Burkholderiaceae bacterium | reverse complement strand
GTCCTTTTCTCCGGGCCCATAGGACAGGAAGTCACGGCTAAGCACCTCGTAGAGAAGAGCCGTGATGTTGGCGAAGGCCTGGGCTTCTGCCTGGTTGACGCAGATATAAAGGGTGACCGGCAGCCATTCACCGGTGTCGGGATCCTTCATTCCACGCAGGTCCATGGAAGTGAAGTCACATGCGCTGGTGCGCTCTTTGACGGCCTTGTTCTTGAAGGGTAGTAGCGCCTGGTCCATGGTGCCGAGAACACCGGACCGCTCCTTGTCCGCCATATCGATGAGAGGTGCCAAGGAGGGGAACGCACGTTCCGAATAATTGTTGGCCTTGATCTGGTCTGCGAGGCCCCCAAGGAACAGCTTCATGCCGTCTGCAGTGGGCAATTGCTTATTGGCCGCTGCTTCTGCGTTCTTCTTTTCGGCTAGCTTGCCTGCTTGGAATTGGGCGTCGGCGATCCAGTCGAGCACCTGGTGGCTGTAGCCTTCCGACAGTTCCAGCCGGATGTGCGGATATTGTCCGGTGACCCGGTTGACGAGCTTCGACACGACGCCGTCGCATGACCATCTGGGCAGCGTCACCCGCACGATGCCCGACGGATGGGCGAGGGTATCGGCAGCATTGCGCAGCAGGATGTCGGCCGCATCGACCATCGAGCGCGCATGAGCGAGCAGCGAGTCGCCGAGCTCGGTCAGCCGCGTGCCGCGGCCGGTGCGGCTGAACAATCGGCCGCCCAGCGCGGATTCGAGCATCTGCACGCGCCGGCTCAGCACCGACTGGGCGCAGCCGAGCCGGATCGCCGCCTTCGACAGGCTGCCGAGGTCGGCGGTGACGACGAATGCGGTCAGGTCGGATACACGCAGCGAATCGGCTTGCGCGGCGAGCGCGGAGGAGGGCTCCGCTTGCTGGACGCGTTTCACGCGTGCGTCGGTATTCGGCATGGGATCGGTCGACCGTGTACGGCGGGTGGAGATCGCCGGATCGCGCATAGCTGAAATCCGGTGATGCTCGAACCGATGAGAGAGGCCCGATGATACGCTGGCCTCGACCTTCCGGACGACGGTTTAACCGGGAGCACAAGGAGGAGACTGTAGATGAGGATTCATCGCGGCATCTGGGCAGGCATCGCCCTGGCGGCGGCGTTGTGGAGCGGCGGGCCCGCGCTGGCCCAATCGAATTTTCCCAATCGTCCGATCACGATCGTCGTGGGCAACACCGCGGGCGGGCCGCTCGATGCGGCGGTGCGGCTGATCGCGCGGCTGCTGCCTGAACGCCTGGGCGCCGGCACGACGGTCGTCGTCGAGAATCGCCCCGGCGCGAACGGCATCATCGGCGGCGAGTACGTCGCCAAGTCGGCACCCGATGGTCATACGTTGCTGGCGATGGCGGTCGCGCACGTGATCAATCCGAGCATGCGGGCATCGATGCCGTTCGATGCGCTGAACGACTTCACCGGCGTGGCTCATCTGGCGGTCGCGCGCAACGTGTTCGTAGCCAGCACGACGATACCGCCGACCACGCTGGCGGAATACGTGGCCTGGTCCAAGCAGAACCCCGACCGGGCGCTGTTCTCCTCCGGCGGCGAAGGCTCCGGCGGCCATCTGATGTCGGCGCTGATCGGCCGCACGCTGGGCACGCCGATGACGCACATCGCGTACAAGGGTTCGTCTGCGGCATTGCCGGACATGCTGTCGGGCCGGGTGCCGCTGGCGGTGGATACGCTGCGCAACGTCGCGCCTCATGTGCAGGCCGGCAAGCTGCGGATACTGGCCGTCACCAACGGCACGCGGTGGGCCGACCTGCCTGACGTGCCCACCTTCGTCGAGTCCGGTTACCCGGCGATCAACACCAACTCGTGGATCGGGCTGGTCGCGCCGGCCCGCACGCCGCCGGAAGTCGTCAAGCGGCTCGCCGACGAGATCGAACGGATCGTCGCGATGCCCGACGTGCGGCGGCAGTTTTCCGATTTCGGGCTGGAGGTGCAGTTCAAGGGGCCCGCCGAATTCCAGTCGTACATGCAGTCCGAGTCGCGGCTGTGGGGCACGATCGTCAAGTCGGTAGGCATCAAGGCGGAATAGGTCCCTATGCGAGCCACGCAGTTCACCCACTATCGCCGCTGGCTGGCCGCCGAGCGAGGACTTCGTTTCGACGGCTATCCGGCGCTGTGGCGCTGGTCCGTCGACGATCTGCCGGCATTCTGGCGCAGCATCTGGGACTACTACGGCCTCACGTCGCCCACGCCGATCGGGTCGGTGCTCGAGTCCGAGCAGATGCCGGGCGCGCGCTGGTTCGTCGGCGCGCAGACCAATCTGGCGTACGAGGTGCTGCGCCATGCCGAGCCGGCCGCTGCCCGCCAGGTGCCGGCCATCGTCAGCGGCGGCGAGCGGACGCCGCTCGTCGAGCTCGGCTGGCCGGAGCTGCGGCGGCAGGTGGCCGCGCTGGCACTGCATCTGCAGAGCCACGGCGTGGTCGCCGGCGATCGCGTGGCCGCCTACCTGCCGAACACGCCCGAATGCGTGATCGCGATGCTGGCGACCGTGTCGATCGGCGCGATCTGGAGCCTGTGCGCGACCGACATGGGCGCCAACGCGGTGCTGGATCGCTTCGGTCAGATCGGCCCGAAGGTGCTGATCGCCAGCGACGGCGGCATCTACGGCGGCCGGCCCTACGACCGCGCCGAGCAGGTCTCGACGCTGGTATCGTCGCTGACGTCGCTGGAGCACGTGATCCTGCTGCGGCACGACCGGCAGCGCGAACCGGATTTCGCGTTCGTCGACTATGAGCGGACGCTGCAGCGGCCGGCGACGGAAACCGCCGGCTTCTCGCCGGTCTGGGTGCCGTTCGATCATCCGCTGTGGATCCTGTACACCAGCGGCACCACCGGCCTGCCGAAGCCGATCGTGCACGGTCACGGCGGCGTCATCGTGACGATGCTGTCGCAGGTGCTGCACAAGGACCTCGGGCCGAGCTACCACGACGACTCGTTCGGCGAGCGGTGTTTCTCGTACTCCAGCACCGGCTGGGCGGTGTGGAACATCATGGTCTGCAACCTGCTCGCCGGGGTCACGATCTGCTGCTACGACGGCCATGCGGCGGGCGATCGTGCCCGGCCCGACTGGACCACGTTGTGGCGCTTCGCGGCGCGCGCGAAGGTCACCTATTTCAGCGCCGGGGCGGCCTTCCATGCAAGCTGCCTGAAGGCCGGCATCGATCTCGGCCAGGTCGGCGACCTGTCGGCGCTTCGTTCACTCGGCTCGACCGGCTCGCCGCTGGCGGTCGATGTGCAGAACTGGGGAACGGAGCAGATGCGCCGGGCCGGCGTGCCCGACGTCTGGTGGTACAACGGCTCGGGCGGAACCGATCTGGCGGCGGCATTCGTCGGCGGCTGCCGCGACCTGCCGCAGGTGCCGGGAACGCTGCAATGTCGGATGCTGGGCGCGGCGGTCGAGGCCTGGGACGATGCGGGGCATCCGGTCGTCGACGCGGTCGGCGAACTGGTCTGCACGCGGCCGATCCCGTCGATGCCGCTGTACTTCTGGGGCGATCCGGACGGGCAGCGCTACCAGGCGTCGTACTTCGATGTGTTCCCCGGCGTATGGCGCCACGGTGACTGGATCCGGTTCGACGAGGAGGGGCGATCGGTCATCTACGGCCGAAGCGATGCGACGATCAATCGCAACGGCGTGCGGATGGGAACCAGCGAGATCTATTCCGCGGTCGAAGCGCTGGAAGAGGTGATGGACTCGATGCTGGTCGATCTGGAATACCTGGGCCGCGACAGCTACATGCCGCTGTTCGTCGTGCTGCGGGCCGGCCGCGCGCTCGACGATCCGCTGAAGGAGCGTATCCGCGCCGCGATCAGCCGGTCGCTGTCGCCGAGGTTCGTGCCCGATGCGATCTTCCCGGTGCCGCAGATTCCGCGTACCTTGACCGGCAAGAAGCAGGAGCTGCCGGTGCGCCGGCTGCTGCTCGGCCAGCCCGTCGAGAAGGTCGTCAGCCGCGACGCGATGGCCAATCCGGAGGCGCTCGACTGGTTCGTCGAATTCGCCGCGCGCCGGCAGGAAGAGTCGGCGCGGGCTTGAGCCGGGGCGTGCCGGAAGCCCCCGCAGGGCTTGCGGATTCGGATAGGCTGAAGCACAGTTCCGCCTGCCGGTCAGCGCTTCCGTCGTTGCGCCTCCGGCTCTCCGCCTTCCGTCATCGCGGCTCGCGCCGCCGCTGCCCATGCTGATCCGCAACCGCTGGCTCGACGCGCTGACCTACCTGGTATTGGCTCTGGGAGTCGTGGTCGTCGCGCTGCCGGTCTACGTGACCTTCGTGGCCTCGACGCAGACGCTGGAGCAGGTGCTGGCCGCGCCGATGTCGCTCGCGCCGGGCAGCCACCTGCTGGACAACTACCGGCAGGTGCTGGCCGCCGGCGCCGGCGAAACCAGTCAGCCGGTGGCCTGGATGATGTGGAACAGCCTGGTGATGGCGCTGGTCATCGCGTTCGGCAAGATCGCGATCTCGCTGCTGTCGGCGTTCGCGCTGATCTACTTCCGCTTTCCGCTGAAGGGGCTGGCGTTCTGGGTCATCTTCGTCACCCTGATGCTGCCGGTGGAAGTGCGCATCATGCCGACCTACAAGGTGGTGTCCGATCTCGGCATGATCGACACCTATGCCGGGCTCACCGTGCCGCTGATCGCATCGGCCACCGCGACCTTCCTGTTCCGCCAGTTCTTCATGACGGTGCCCGACGAACTGACCGAGGCGGCGCGCATCGACGGCGCCGGGCCGATGCGGTTCTTCTGGCATGTGCTGCTGCCGCTGTCGCGCACGAACATCGCGGCGCTGTTCGTGATCCTGTTCGTGTACGGCTGGAACCAGTACCTGTGGCCGCTGCTGGTCACCACGCAGGAGGCGATGTATCCGGTGGTGATCGGCATCCGCCGGATGATCTCGGGCGGCGACGCGGCCACCGAATGGAACCTGGTGATGGCCACCGCGATGCTGGCGATGCTGCCGCCGGTGCTGGTGGTGGTGCTGATGCAGCGCTGGTTCGTCAAGGGCCTGGTCGAATCGGATAAGTAGGCCCCCCCGAAGCGCCCTTCGGGCGCCTCCCCGGGGGCGACGCAGGTGGACCGGCGAAGCCGGATCCACCGCGTCCCTCCAGTGGGCCGCGCAGGGCGCGGGCCCCTTGGTTCGGCGGGGTGGTGGCGAGGCTCCAGAGCAGCCGGGTCGGATGGATGCAGAGAGGAAGGAACGGCGATCGATGATTGAAGCGGTGACCTTTTCGAACTGGCCCTATCCGCGGCTGTGTGCCCATCGCGGCGCCGGCAGGCTGGCGCCGGAGAACACGCTGGCGGCGCTGCGGGTGGGCGCGGCGCACGGCTACCGGATGTTCGAGTTCGATGTGAAGCTGTCCGGCGACGGCACGCTGATCCTGATGCATGACCCGACGCTGGAGCGCACGACCTCGGGCCGCGGGCGGGTGTCGGCGCGCGCGCTCGGCGACCTGATGAAGCTCGACGCCGGCGCCTGGCATTCGCCGGCCTATGCGGGCGAGGGGATCCCGACCTTGTGGCGGGTGGGCGGCTGGCTGCTGGCCAACGATCACCGGGTCAACATCGAGATCAAGCCCTGTCCCGGCACCGATGCGCCCACCGGCGCGGCGGTCGCGCTGGAGGCCGACCTGCTGTGGGGGCCGGACAAGGTGCCGCCGCTGCTGTCGTCCTTCTCCGAGACCGCGCTGGCCGCAGCACGCGACACGAGGCCGCGGCTGCCGCGTGCGCTGCTGCTCGATCGCCTGCCGGCGGACTGGCTGGCCCGCTGCCGCGCGCTCGACGTGGTGGCGGTCGACGTCGATCATCGGCTGCTGACCGCCGAGCTGATCGGCGAGGCCCATGCGGCGGGGCTGCGGGTGGCGTCGTACACGATCAACGATCCGGCGCGTGCCCGCGAGCTCCTGGCCTGGGGGCTGGATGTGCTGATCACCGACGCGGTCGATCGGATCGCGCCCGACGCGGGAGACGCGCGCGCGCCGGCCGGCGCCCGGTAGGCCGTGAACGAATCCAACGTGCCCGCGCCGGCTCCGCCGTCGGGCGACGAGCCGATCGCCGGGCCGCGCTCTCCGGCGGGTAACGAGCCGATTGCCGCACCGAATGGGCTGCTGGCCGCCTCGAGCCCGCCGTCGGGCGATCCGCTCGTCGTCGTGCCGGGCACATCGCCGTTCCTGCTGTCGGAGCGCTGGAAGCAGGCCTGCGCGGCGCTGTCGGAGCCGGCGACGGCGATCGGCGCCGACCTGCTGCGCTGGGCGAGCGTTTGCGGCGGGCCGGGGCACGGGGGACATGGGTGGGCTCGCGCGCCGATCGCGCGCCCGACTGGCCGGCCGGGTTCGCCGGTTCGATCACGCATGGCGCCGGCCTGGTCGCGGTGGCGGTCGGCCGCAGCGGCGGTGGCGGGGTCGGCATCGACGTCGAGGCGCTGCTGGGCGAAGCCGACCGGCTGCATGTCGAGGCGAGCTGCCTGACGCCGGCGGAGCGGCAGCGGCTCGAACCGCTGCCGCAGGCCGGGCAGGTGGCGCTGGCCACCCTGCTCTTCTCGGCGAAGGAGGCGTTCTTCAAGTGCCTGCATCCGGCGGTGCGCTGCTGGTTCGACTTCGTCGATGCCGAAGCCGTCGCGGTGGACCCGGTCGATGAGGGCGCCGCCGGCCGGCTGCGCCTGCGGCTGCTGAAGCATCTGGCGGCCGGGTTCGGTGCCGGCTACGAGCTGGAGGGCACGTTCCGGTTCGAACAGGGCAGGGTGTTCGCGGCGTTCGAGCGCTGATCAGCCGAACCGCCCCTGCAGATACCATCCCTGGCGCGATCCGGCGGCCGACAGCCGCTCGCGGAAGATCCAGTACAGCACATGGTGCGCATCCTCGGCGACGAAGTAGTCGCGCTGCACCAGCCCGCCATCCCACCAGCCGCTTTCGATGCGTTCGGGCCCGGCCAGCAGCGACAGGGGGCCGCGCCACCACGGCTGGCTGTTGCGTTCGTCCAGCGCCACCGGGCTCTGCAGCAGCCACAGCGGCCGCGGCAGCGCCCCCGAGGTGAGCGGCTGCGCCATCCTCGGCGGCAGAGGCTCGACCGCGTCGATCCGTTCGATCCGATAGGCCGCTTCCGGCCGATGGTCCTCGGCGAGCCTCAGCCGCTGCACCTGCTCGCGGCCCAGCCGGGCCTGCAGCCGTTCGATCAGCCGGCCCAGGCTTTCGCCGGCCGATGCGGGCACCGGGAACAGTTCGCTGTTGGCATCGGCCAGCGCCACGCTGACGGTGTTGTGCAGCGACAGCGCGAGCACCGGCGCCGGCAGCGTGGTGACTGCGAGCTTCTCGCGCAGCAGGCCCGTCAGCCGCCCGGCATCGCGGGTGGGCTCGGCGGTGTGCAGCGACAGTGACGTGGCCGGCCGCTCGTCGTGCTCGGCGCGCAGCTCGAATGCGCTGGCGGCGCGGCCCCGGGCGGCCAGCCAGCCGGTGAGCTGCTGCAGCAGGCGGCGGGCGGCGAACAGCAGCGCCTCGGCCTGCTCGACCTGCGCGAGCAGTTCCAGGCGGACGTGGAATTCGGCCGGAGCCTCGAACCAGGCCCGGGGATCGGGCTGGCGGCCGAATGCCCGATCGAGCTCGTTCAGCAGCTCTTTGCCGAAACGGCGGGCCAGCCCGGCCCGCGGCAGCGCCGTCAGGTCGCGGACCGTGGTCAGCCCGATCGCCTGCAGCGCCGGCAGATGAGGTTGCGCGCCCTGCAGCAGCCAGACCGGCAGCCCGGCGAGCCGGGCGGCGAGCCCGGCCTCGTCGCCTGCGCCCGAGCCGTCCTGGTGTCGGGCCAGCAGCCAGGCCCCGGTGGCGGTCGGGGCATGGGCGATCCGCGTGACGAATCCCAGCTCGGCGAGCCCGCCGCGCAGCCGTTGCAGCAGTTGCGGCAAGCCCCCGAACATCCTCAGGCTGGGCTCGACCTCCATCAGCAGACCGCCTTCGGTCAGCGACACCGAAGGGGTGAACTGCAGCGCCCAGCTTGCGACCTGGGTCAGCGCATCATGCTCGCCGGCTGCCTGGCGTTCGCGGATCAGCAGGTCGGGCGCCAGCGCCAGCGCGGTGGCCCGTTTCTGGCCGGCACGGACCCCGGCGTCCCGGGCCGAGCGGTTGGCCAGCAGCACCTGCCGCGCATCGCAGACCGCCAGCCGCGGCCCGCCCGCCGACGGCGATCCGCCCTGACGCTCGAAGACCTCCAGCGGCAGCAGAGGCAGATGCAGACCCAGCCACAACATCGCGGTTCACCGGAAGCACGACGCCGTCAGTTCAGCAATGTCGACGCAGGCCGTCGCGGCGCCGGCTGCGGCTCGACGGCCGGTGCATGGGCCGCCGATGCATGGCTCGTCGGTACGGGGTCCGTCGGTGCGTGCTCTGTCGGTGCGTGGTTCGGGACCAGTGCCTTGTCGGAGGCGGGCCGGCGGGGCGGGCTGGACCGCAGCCTGATCGAGGTGACCGGCTTGTGCAGTGCCAGCAGCAGCGGCCTGGCGAGCACCGGGCCGCGCCGCTTGAGCACCTGCACCGACAGGTGCTCGTCGGGCCGGGGCAACAGCAGCAGCCGCAATGGCGCCGGCGACGATTCGAACTGCGCGGGCAGCGTCCGGAACAGGAACACCGGACCGCGTGCGGTCTGGGCGGCAAGCTGCAGCCGGCGCAAGTGCTCGGGCCGGGTGCCTTCCTGCGGCAGCCAGGCCAGCAGCGCACCGAAGCTGGCGCTCTTCAGCGATTGCTCGACCGCCCACAGCCGGTCGGCCGCATGACGGGCCTGCACGATCACCAGACAATCGAGATCGATGCCGAAACCGGCCAGCGCCGGCGCATAAGGCACCAGCGGCGGCGCCAGCAGGATCACCACCTTCCGCTCACGGGTCAGGGCCCGCAGCAGCGGCACCAGCAGCCGCATTTCGCCGCTGCCGGGTTCGCGGATGATCAGTTCGGTCAGCATGCCGAGCGGCCAGCCGCTGCCCGGCAGCTCGGCATTCAGCAGCGGAAAGCCGCTGTCGAGCGCGGCCGTGCCGCGATGACCGAGCTGATCGGCCCGCCAGACCGCAGCGGGCAGCGAAGGATCAGCCGCCACGGCCGCTCACAGCGATCGGCCGCCGCGCACCAGCCCGACACCGATGCCTTCGAGAGCGAAGTCGTCGGAGCGGGCATCGACGACGATCGGTTCGAAGTCGGGATTCTCGGGCAGCAGCTCGACGGTGTGGCCGCGCCGGCGCAGCCGCTTGACGGTGACGTCGCTGCCGACCCGGGCCACGACGATCTGGCCGCTGCGGGCATCGGCCGCCCGCCTGACCGCCAGCAGGTCACCGTCGAGGATGCCGGCGTCACGCATGCTCAGGCCGCGCACCTTCAGCAGGTAATCGGGCTTTTCGGAGAAGAGGGTCGGATCCAGCGCATAGCTGGCCTCGATGTGCTCCTGCGCGAGGATGGGGCTGCCCGCGGCCACCCGCCCGACCAGCGGCAAGGTCAGCGCGAGCTGCACCGCGCTGGGCAGATCGGCGCGTTCGGTGTCCTGGTGCAGCACCGACAGCAGCTTCAGCCGGATGCCGCGCGATGCGCCCGA
Organism: Burkholderiaceae bacterium; assembly: GCA_036826495.1. Lineage (GTDB taxonomy): Bacteria > Pseudomonadota > Gammaproteobacteria > Burkholderiales > Burkholderiaceae_E > DAISWF01. Next base: position 885 of record DAISWF010000210.1, on the reverse strand, counting down.
CGTCAGCTCGATGACCCCCTTGCGAGCAAGGGCTTTCAGATGTTCCTCGGCCGCATTGGGCGAACGGAAACCGAGCGTCTGGGCGATTTCGGCCCGGGTGGGCGGGAAGCCGGTTTCGGCGATGTGCGTCTGGATCAGGGTCAGAATTTCCTGCTGACGGGCGGTGAGATCGCGCATGACGGATTCCAGGCTGACGAAGACTGTATTTTTATACAGGAAATCATTTTGAGCAAGCACCATCGAAGGGCATCCCGCCGGATTCGCCGGCCGCGCATCCTTAACGCGTTATTGCGGCAGGGATCTGCAGCGTAATCGCCACTCAGGGATCTCCCTGAGTCCCGAGCGAATCCTGAGCACGCCTCGGAAAACCCTTATCACGCGACACGATGTCGAAGAGTGCAACATCGAGGCTTTTGTGAGATAGTCAACAATGCGCAAGGTTCGGCTTGTGTTCTGGAATCCAGGAACCAGTCGCAGGCACCGTGTGTCGTGGGTTGCATTTCTGGTTCGCGGGTTCCGATCACCTCGAAATGCAATGTTCTGTCCGGTTTCGAGGATGATTTGATGACGAAGATTTACGTAGGCAATCTGCCATGGCGCGCCACTGACGCGCAGCTCTCCCAGTTGTTCGGTGCCCATGGCGAAGTGACGGATGCCCGCATCGTCACCGATCGCGAGACCGGTCGTTCCCGCGGCTTCGGTTTCGTGACGATGACCCATGCCGATGCCGCGCAGAAGGCCATCACCGCGCTGAACGGCTATTCGCTCGAGGGACGCAGCCTGGTCGTCAACGAAGCCCGCGAGCAGCAGGGCGGTGGCGGCGGCTTCCGTCGTGGTCCCGGCGGCGGTGGCGGCGGCGGTGGTGGTTACGGCGGCGGCGGTGGT
>DAISWF010000209.1:0-10495 GCA_036826495.1 Burkholderiaceae bacterium | reverse complement strand
GTACAGGCCTGAAGCCGAGGCGGGCAGAGCCTGCTCGGCGACCAGGCCACACCAAGATTTCGCGCACCGAAACGAAAACCGCCGATTCGACCCGACCTTCGCGCAACGAATCGCGAACGCCTCTAGAATCGGCGCAAGCAAGGAGATTCATGATGGCGCAGTACGATCTCATCATCCGCGGCGGCACCGTGCACGACGGCACCGGCGCAGCCCCGTTCATCGCCGATGTCGCCGTGAAGGACGGCCGGATCGCGGCGATCGGCGAAGTTTCGGGTACCGCAACCGAAGAGATCGCCGCCCGGGGCCTGCTGGTGACACCGGGCTTCGTCGACGTCCACACGCACTACGACGGCCAGGCCACCTGGGAGAACCGGTTGGCGCCCTCGTCGGGCCACGGCGTGACTTCGGTCGTGATGGGCAATTGCGGCGTCGGCTTCGCGCCCTGCAAGCCCGACCAGCGCGACATGCTGGTCAAGCTGATGGAAGGCGTGGAGGACGTGCCCGAGGTCGTGATGACCGAAGGGCTGCCGTGGAACTGGGAGACGTTTCCGCAGTACCTCGATGCGCTCGACGCGCGGCGCTACGACATCGACATCGCCGCGCAGTTGCCGCATTCGGCGCTGCGGGTATACGTGATGGGCGAGCGGGCCGCCGGACAGGAACCGCCGACCGCCGACGACCTGGCGCGGATGCGCGAGCTGACCGCCGAGGCGGTGCGCGCCGGCGCGCTGGGCGTCACCACGTCGCGCAACATGCTGCACCGGACCAAGGCCGGCGAGCTGGCACCGAGCCTCTTCTCCGAGGAGGACGAGCTGGTCGCCCTGGGCGCCGGCCTGAAGGAAACCGGTCGCGGCGTGTTCCAGATCATTCCGTCACCGACCGGCGACGCCGAACAGGAGTTCGACCTGATGCGGCGCGTCGCCGAGACCAGCGGCCGGCCGCTGTCGTACACGCTGATCCAGATGCCGACCGGCGACGAACAGGGATGGCGCAAGTCGCTGGCTGCGCTCGACCGGGCGGCCGAGGACGGCCTGCAGATCCGTGCGCAGGTGGCACCGCGCCCGGTCGGCATGTTCTACGGTCTGGAGCTCAGCTTCCACCCGTTCGCGTACCACCCCAGCTACAAGACGATCGCCCGCCTGCCGCTGGCCGAGCGGGTCGCGCGGATGAAGGACCCGGCGTTCCGCGCGCAGCTTCTGTCCGAAGAGCCGGACGACACCAACCCGGTGAACCTGAAGACCGTCAAGGCGTTCCAGTTCGCCTATGCCTGGGGCGACGAGGTCGACTACGAACCGGAGCCCTCGAAGCGCATCGACCGGCTCGCGAAAGCCGCCGGCAGATCCGTCGACGACTATGCGTACGACCTGCTGCTGGCGCGCGACGGCAAGGCGCTGTTCTACCTGCCGGGCGCGAACTACCGCGACGGCAACCTCGATGCGGTCCGCGAGATGCTCGGCCACCCGCAGTCGGTGATGGGCCTGGCCGACGGCGGCGCCCACTACGGCATGATCTGCGACGGCAGCTTCCCGACGTTCTTCCTGACCCGCTGGGCCCGCGATGCCCAGCCCGCCCAGCGCATCCCGCTGCCCCAGGCGATCGCCGCGCTGACCAGCGAACCGGCCCGCCTGGCCGGCCTCAACGACCGCGGCCGGCTGGCGGTGGGCATGAAGGCCGATATCAACGTGATCGACTTCGATCGCCTGAAGCTGCAGGTGCCCTTCATCCGGCACGACCTGCCCGCCGGCGGCCGCCGGATGCACCAGCTCGCCGACGGCTACGTCGCATCGATCGTTTCGGGCGAGGTCACCTACCGCAACGGGCAGCCGACGGGAGCGCTGCCGGGACGGCTGGTGCGGGGGCAGCAGGAGATGGCGGCGGCGTGAGTTCTTGAAGGGGCCGCTTCAGGTACGGGGCCCTGCCGCGCAACCGCGCTCCGCCAGCTCGTCGCGCAACACCCGCTTCAGCACCTTTCCCGACGGATTGCGCGGCAGCACGTCGCGCAGCACGAGCTGCTTGGGAATCTTGAAGCCGCCCAGCAGGCCGGTGCAGTGGGCGCGCAGCTCGTCGAAGGTCAGCGTCGTGCCGGGTCGAGGCACGACGACGGCGACCACGCGCTCGCCCCACCGGTCGTCGGGCAGGCCGACGACCGCGGCCTCGGCGACCTGCGGCAGCCGGTACAGCACCCGTTCGACCTCGGATGACGCGATGTTCTCGCCGCCGCTGATGATCATGTCCTTCTTGCGGTCGGTCAGGTACAGGAAGCCTTCGTCGTCGAGATGGCCGACGTCGCCGGTGCGGAACCAGTCGCCGTCGAACGCCGCGGCGGTGCGGGCTTCGTCGCGCCAGTAGCCGCGGAACACCTTCGGCCCACGCAGGCAGATCTCGCCGGTGGCGCCGGCCGGCAGCCATGCGCCGTCGTCGCTGCGGATCGCGATCTGCACGTGCGCGAGCGCACGGCCGGTCGATCCGATTCTGTCGATCTCGCGGCCGGCTTCCATCATCGTGTCGCCCGAGCAGGTCTCGGTCAGGCCGTAGGCATCGATGTAGCGGGCGCGCGTGAACAACTGCGTGAATTCGCGGATGCGTTCCTCGGGGGTGCGTTCGCCGCCGCCGATGAGCCAGCGGAAGCTCGTCAGGTCGAACCGGTCGCGGCCGGGCAGTGCCAGGCAGCGGTTCAGCATCACCGGCGCCATCCAGCCGCCGGTCAGCCGCTCGCGCTCGATCAGCTCCAGCGCCGCCTGCGGCTCGAACTCGCGCATCACCGCGAGGCAGCCGCCGACCAGCAGCACCGCCAGGCCCGGCAGGTCGAACGCGCCGACGTGATAGAGCGGCCCGACGACCAGCAGCCGGTCGTCGCGCGCGAGGCCCAGCGCGGTGATGTGGGCCAGGCACTTCCACGCGTAGTTGCCGTAGGTATGCGTGACGCCCTTGGGGCGGTCGGTGGTGCCGGAGGTGTACATCAGCCGGAACAGCGTGTCCGGTGTGCTCGACGGCGCGGCCTCGCCCGCAGAGACGGCGACCGTCCACTGCGGCGCGTCGGAAGCACGCAACCTGGATGACCGAGGCGTCGCCTTGCCATCAGCCGCGCTCAGCGCATCATCACTGCCAAGCTGCACTGCCTCACTGCCGGCAGCGTGCCGCATCGAGTCAACTTCGCGCTGCGCAGCCTCTGCAATCAGCCGAGAACCATCCGCCTGCGCCGCCGCACCGACCTCCATGACCGCCGCGAAATCGCCGGCTGACGCACGCAATTCGTCGTCGACGAACACCAGCACCGCACCCGCATGGCCGACGATGTAGCCGACCTCGTCGGCCGACAGCCGGTAGTTGATCGGCAGCAGCACCGCGCCGGCGCGGCTCACCGCCAGCGACAGCTCGATGAAGGCGGCACTGTTCTTCATCAGCAGCGCCACCACGTCGCCGGGCCGCACGCCGCGTGCGGCCAGCAGACCGGTCAGCGCGACGACGCGGCGTCGGAGGTCGGCGTAGCTCAGCCGCTGATCGAGATAGATCAGCGCGGTGCGCGTCGGCTCGGTACGCGCCCACCAGTCGACGCTGGAAGCCAATGACACCATCGCGTCCTCCGCTCTCCGTCCTTCGTCATCGCCCGACGGCCGGCGGCGCCGTGTTCAGCCGGCCGCCGCCCGGCGACGCACGGTGCCGGCCACGCGATCGACGCCGTCTTCACCGCGCACCCACACGTCGAGCACCTCCGGGTTCTCGGCATTCGGCTGCCCGCCGGCGGTCAGCGTCTCGTTCAACCGCACCGGCTTCAGGAACCGCACGTCGAGATCCAGCGAATCGAAGGCCTGCGGGCCGTAGGTGCGCTGCAGCGCCTGCCACAGGAGGCTGATCGACATCGTTCCGTGGGCGATCACGCCGCCCATCGGCGTGCGCGCGGCGAAGTCCGGATCCAGATGCAGCGGGTTGTAGTCCTCGGTCAGCTCGGCATACGCGCGGATCACTTCGGGTACCACCCGCAGGGCCGCCGATTTCAGTGGGGTCATCATGGGGTTGCCATCCTGGTATCGAAGAGCGGGCGAGCCACGCAGCGCAGCACTATGCCGCCCAGATCAGGGTCAGCCGGCCCGAATAGATCGGCCGGCCGCCGTCGCCGACGCCGACCGCCTGCAGTTCCACGTAGCGCCGCTCGCGCCGCATCTCCTTGTCGACGCAGGTCACCACCGAGCGAACCACCTCGCCTGCGCGCGGAAGCTGCTGCAGCGACAACTGCTGGCGCGCATGCACGTTGCCCGGCGGCCGCGGCGACACGATCGTCAGGAACGCCCGCATCATCATCACGACGGCGAGCCCCGCGCCCTCGGCCGCGCCGCCGGCACCGTCTTCCGGCGCCGAACCGAAGATGCGCTGCCAGCGTGCGGACAGTTCATCGGTGTAGGTGACGTCGGTCGCGCCGATCTCGCGGCCGGGCACGAAATCGTCGAACGTGATGGGTTTCTTCGTCATCGCCCGAACTCCGGAAGGAGGAAAGAGATCAGCGCCCGCCGAACTTCAGCGGTCGCTTGTTCAGGAACGCAGCCACCGCCTCGTCATGGTAAGCCGTGTGCAGCGCCACCGCCTGCGCGCTGGACTCCAGCTCGGCCAGCGTGTCCTGGTCGAGGTTGAAGGAGCGGTTCAGGATGTTCTTGGCCATGCCCAGCGCCTCGGTCGATGCATCGTGGTAGCGCTCGGCGAGCGCCAGCGCCTCGTCGAACAGCCGCGCCGGCTCGACGATGCTCATCAGGATGCCGAGCCGCAGCGCCTCGTCGGCCCCCACCTCACGCGCCGAGAACACCAGGTCCTTCGCCCGCTGCAGCCCGACGATGCGGGGCAGCAGGAAGAAGCCGCCGAGATCGGGCACCAGCCCGATGCGGCCGAACACCGCGCAGAAACGCGTACGCGGCGTGCCCAGGATGAAGTCGCAGGCCAGCGCCAGGTTGAAGCCGGCACCGAACGCCGGCCCGTCGACCGCCGCGATGACCGGCTTCTCGAGGTTCACCAGCTCGCGGAACCACGGATGCAGCCGGCGGATGCGGTCACGATCCTTGAACACCGGGCGCTTGCCTTCGGACAGCGACTTCAGGTCGCCGCCGGCGCAGAACACGCCGTCGCTGCCGGTCAGCACCACCGCGCGCACCGAATCGTCGTCGCGCGCCTCGAACACCGCCTCGGCGATGCCCTGGCGCATGTCGAGGTCGAATGCGTTGCGGCGCTCGGGACGGTTGAGCCGAATGACGAAGGTGGCGCCGTGGCGCTCGCGCAGAACGTAGTCGGTCATGGCTGGAACCCCAGGCTGCGGGCGATGATGTTGCGCTGGATCTCGCTGGTACCCTCGCCGATCACGTAGACCAGCGCGTCGCGATGGATGCGGCCGACCGGGTATTCGCGCATGATGCCGGCGCCGCCGTGGATGCGGATCGCGGTTTCGCTGCAGGCCAGCGCCGTTTCGCTGGCCACCAGCTTCACGCGGGCGGCGGTGGCCGCGTCGAGCGTCCCCTGATCGACCCGCCAGGCGCCGTAATAGACCAGCCAGCGGGCAGCCTCGATCTGCGCCGACATGTCGGCGAGCTTGTGCGCGATCGCCTGATAGTCGCCGACCCGGCGTTTGGCGACGATGCGGTTCTGCGCGAAGTCGCTGGCCGCATCGAACGCGGCGCGCGCCATGCCCAGCGCATTGGCGGCCACGCCCACCCGGTTCTCGCTCAGCGAATCGAGGATCACCGGGTAGTTGCCCTCGGTTCCGCCGAGCAGGCAGTCGTCGGGCACGAACGCGCCGTCGATGTGGATCAGGCCGGTCTCGGAGGCGCGGATGCCTTCCTTGCGCAGCTTGCGGATGTCGAAGCCGGCGTTGGGCAGCTCGACGATGAACAGGCTGATCGCCTGCGGCGTCAGCTCGGCGCGGGTGCGCGCGGCCACCAGCAGGAAGTCGGCGATCGGCGCATTGGTGATGTAGAGCTTGCTGCCGTTCAGCACCCAGCCGCCGGCCACCCGCTCGGCGCGCGTCTTCATCGCGCGAACGTTGGAGCCGCCGTCCGGTTCGCTGAGCCCGAAGCCGGCGATCTTCTCGCCGGCCAGGGCCGGCCGGAAGAAGCGCTCGCGCTGCTCGGCGGTGCCCGCCCGCCAGATCGGCCAGATGCCCAGGTGGCTATGCGCGGACCACGACGACGCGAACGCCTGGCTGACGTAGCTCAGTTCCTCGCGGACGATGCAGTCGCTGATCTTGTCGAGCCCGCTGCCGCCGTCGGCTTCCGGATAGCGGACGCCCAGCAGACCCAGCTCGCCCCAGCGCCGGAACACCTGGCGCGGAAACGCCTCGTTCTCCTCGGCATCGGCCACCAGCGGAGCGAGCTCCTCGCGGCCCATGCGGCGCACGGTGTCGCGGACGCTGTCGTGTTCGGGGGCGAAGGTGAAGTCCAGACTCATCTCCTCGTTACACCCGGCCGCCTTGATCGCGCCGTTCGAATCCGCAGGGCGGACAGCGCGCGCAGACCGGCGCATTCATTGCCGCAGTGCGGCTTGCGCTATTCTCTTCAGAAAATCATACTCGCTATAGCGAATATAGCAAAGGATCACCGTGAGCAGGAGGCAGCCCCGTCCCAAGCCGGCCAACTCGGTCGACCGCACGGCGTTCCGCGACATGTGCCGCCGGTTCGCCGAGCGCGAGGTGGCGCCGCGCTGGCAGCAGGCCGATGCCGAGAAGCGCTTCCCGCGCGAGTTCTACGTGGCCGCCGCGCGCGCCGGGCTGATCGGCATCACCGCGTCCGAGGATATCGGCGGCGCGGCGCTGGGCGCCTACGAGGAAGCGATCGCGATGGAGGAGCTGTCGCGCGTCAATCCGAACCTCGCGGTGTCGGTGCTGGTGCAGAATGTCGCCGGGTCGATCCTCTACGAATACGGCGCGGCCCAGCATCGCGAGCTGGCGGCCCGCAACATCGCCGGCGACTGCCTGGTGGCGATCACGATCACCGAGCCCGAAGCCGGCAACGACATCCAGAACGTCAGCACCCGCGCGACCCGAGAAGGCGACCACTGGGTGCTCGACGGCATCAAGTCGTTCATCACGCTGGGCGGCGATGCCGACATCCTGGTGACATTGGCGCAGACCGATCCGGCGGCCGGCCGGCGCGGCATGCGCTTCTTCGCGGTGCCGCGCGAGACGGCGGGCATCAGCACCAGCCAGATCGACACCTACGTGAACCGCCCGGCGCCGACGTTCCGGGTGATGTTCGACCGGGCGCGCGTGCCCGACAGCGCCCGGCTCGACGCCGGCTTCGCCGAGATCATGGCCGGCTTCAACCGCGAACGGATCATGGTCGCCGCCCGCTGGCTCGGTCACATGCAGACGGCGCTCGACTGGGGACGCGAGTACGCGGCCACCCGCCGCCAGTTCGGCAAGCCGATCGGCGCCAACCAGTCGATCGCGTTCGCGCTCGCCCAGGCCCACGTCGACGTGGAGGCTGCGCGCACCCTGACCTACAACGCGGCCGAGCGCTGGGACAGCGGCGCGCCGCTGGAAGAGGTGATCCTCGCGGTGTCGACCGCGAAGCTGCATTCGACGCAGGCGGTCGTGCGCGTGACGCAGACGGTGCTGCACACCGCCGGCGGCTGGGGCCTGACCTCCGAGCTGCCGGCGATGCGCTGGGCGATGGATGCGCTGGTCGCACCGGTCACCGTCGGCAGCATCGAGATCCAGCAGCGCGCGATCGCCCGGCAGCTCGGCCTGCCGGTCGAATGACGCAGCGCGCGGGCCAACCTCACGAACCACTACACAAGCCCACCACCAGAAGAGAGGAAGGCAGGAGATGAAGACAACGGGGTTCATTCGCACGCTGACCGCAATCGCTTCGCTCGCCCTGCTGAGCGCGGCGGCGCCGGCCGCACGCGCGGCCGACGACTATCCGAGCCGGACGATCAACTTCATCGTCGCCTCCACGCCCGGCGCCATCCTGGACGTGATCGGCCGCATCGTCTCGCGCGGCCTGGAGCGGTTCGGCCAGCCGGTCGCCGTGCAGAACATCCCGGGCGCCGGCGGCACGATCGGCACGCTGGCCGCGGCGAAGGCGCCGGCCGACGGCTATACGCTCGTCATGGTGGCCACCAGCCACGCGATCAATCCCAGTGTCTATTCGAAGATGCCGTACGACACGCTGAAGGACTTCACCACGCTGTCGCATGCGGTCAACCTGACCAACATGCTGGTGGTGCACCCGTCGGTGCCGGCCGCCAACCTGCGCGAGTTCATCGAGCTGGCCAAACGCAAGCCCGGCGAGCTGAGCTGCGGCTCGGCCGGCAACGGCCAGTCGAACCATCTGTCGCTGGAGATGCTGAACACCGCCGTCGGCATCAAGCTGATGCACATTCCGTACAAGGGCAGCGCGCAGGCTACGAACGACGTGATGGGCGGCTCGCTGACCTGCATGTTCGTCGATGCGCTGACCGCCACGCCGCTGGTGCAGGCCGGCAAGCTGAAGGCGCTGGTGGTCACCAGCAAGACCCGGCTGGCCGCACTGCCCGACGTGCCGACGTTCGCCGAGTCCGGCATGCCGGACTTCGCCGCCAGCTCCTGGCTGTCGGTGGCGATCCGCAGCAACACGCCGAAGGACATCGTCGAGAAGCTGGGCCGCAACGTCAACCAGACGTTCCAGGATCCGGAAGTCCGCCAGCGGCTGCTGTCGATGGGCATCGAGCCGGTCGGCGCGCTGCCGGAGCCGTCGACGCGCTTCATGGAGGCCGAGGTGGCCCGCTACGCCACCGCGGTCAAGAACGCCGGAGTGAAGATTGACTGAACCGGGCACGGCCGCCGCTCCCGAGAAGCTGGTCGGCGCGCTGGCGAGCGGCCTGTCGGTGCTGCGCTACCTGACCGCCGCCGCCGCACCGGTCGGCGTCAGCCGGGTCGCGCGGGACCTCGGCCTGCACTCCAGCACCTGCTTCAATCTGCTGAAGACCCTGGTGCACGAACGGCTGGTGCAGTTCGACGAGGCAACGAAGACCTATGCGATCACCCTCGGCGTCGTGGAGCTGGCCAGGGGGGCGCTGGAGCAGAAGTCGTACGTGCGGATGATCCGGCCGCACCTGGACGAGCTCGCGCTGCGTCATCGCGTCACCGTCACCTTGTGGCACCGCACGCTCGACGAACGGGTGGTGCTGATCGACCGTGCCGACAACGCCGCGGCGGTGCGCGTGTACATGAGCATCGGGCAGCGGCTGCCGATGTGGATCGCGGCGCTGGGCCGGGTGATCGCCGCCCATTCGGACCTGACCGTCGCGCAGCTCAAGGCGCGCTTCAGGGCGCTGCGCTGGGAGGAGCCGCTGGACTTCGAGACCTATCTGGCCGAGGTCGAAGAGGCCCGGCGGGTGGGCTATGCGGTCGACGTCGGCCACTTCTCGCGCGGCATCACGGCGGTGTCGGCGGCGGTGATCGACGCGGCCGGCCAGCCGCTGATGGCGATCAGCCCGGTCGGCATCAGCGCCCAGCTCGACCGCGCGGCGATCCGCGCGCTCGGGCAGGATCTGCGCGCCCGCACCGCCGAGATTTCCAGAGCGATGTCGGGCGGGACTGGTGCCCTCCCTCTGAACGGCAAGGCGGGCGAGCCGGACAACGCGGCTCGGAACATGGACGCCGACACGAGGCGGGCAGCCCGCCGGTGATCGGCCGGCGCGCCGCAGGGGCTCAGCCGGCCCGCGGCGAGCGGCGCCCGCGCGGCGCACGCACCGGCCCGCCGAACAGCGCGCCGAGCTCGGCGGTCTGCGTGAACCGCCTGCCGAGCTGACCGCAGACCAGATCGCACAGCTTGTAGATCGCCGGATCGGCGATCTCGTACCAGACGCTGGTGCCGCGCGGATTGCGCGACACCATGCCGGCCGCGGCCAAGGTCGCCAGGTGCTTGGAGACGTTCGCCTGGCTAGACGAGAGCTGCTCGGTGAGCTGGCCGACGTTCATCGGGCCGCCGCGCAGCGCGTTCAGGATGCGCAGCCGCATCGGATCCGACAGCGAGCGGAAATACTCCGCCACCAGCCCCAGCGCCTGATCGTTCAGGTGTTCCATCTTGATCATTGTATCGACATGAAGCGATGTGCAGGGGAGTATGATATTCTTATATTGCCATACAACGATATTACGATTCAATGCCGCGCGTCATTCCGGTCATCCCCTCGCCGGCCGGCGATGAGGATATCTCGCTGTACGAGGTGCGCCGCAGGGTCTACCCGCGCGCGGTGCGCGGCTGGTTCGCCGGCTGGCGGTGGGCGCTGGTCTGGCTCACGCAACTGCTGTTCTACGGCCTGCCGTGGCTGTCGTGGAATGGCCGCCCGGCGGTGCTGTTCGACCTGGAGGCACGGCGCTTCTTCCTGTTCGGGGTCGTGCTGTACCCGCAGGACTTCGTCTACCTGACCGCGCTGCTGGTGATCAGCGCGCTGTCGCTGTTCCTGTTCACCGCGGTGGCCGGCCGGCTGTGGTGCGGCTATGCGTGCCCGCAGACGGTCTACACCGAGATCT
>DAISWF010000208.1:5200-10672 GCA_036826495.1 Burkholderiaceae bacterium | reverse complement strand
AAAACAGGAACGCGCCAATCGGCTTGTCCGGTTTGCCGAGACCGGAGCGCGACATCTTGATCGCCGCGGACAGTGCGTCGATCGCCGGATCCTGGCCGAACACCGTGGCCTTCAGGTCGCGGTCGAGCGTCTGCAGCTTGCTGCGGTCGTCCGACGACACCGAGGCCGGCGGGATGCGGGCGATCTTGGACACGATGTCCTCGATCTCGCCCTTGCCGATGACCTTCTTCTGCTTGCTCTTGGGCAGGATGCGCTGGGCGGCGCCGGCCTCGTCGATGACGTCGATCGCCTTGTCGGGCAGGTGCCGGTCGTTGATGAACTTGGCCGACAGCTCGGCCGCCGCCGACAGCGCCGACGACGAGTACTTGACGCCGTGGTGCTCCTCGAAGCGCGACTTCAGGCCGCGCAGGATCTGCACCGTCTGCTCGACCGACGGCTCGTTGACGTCGATCTTCTGGAACCGGCGCGACAGCGCATGGTCTTTCTCGAAGATGCCGCGGTACTCGTTGTAGGTGGTGGCGCCGATGCACTTCAGCGTGCCGGACGACAGCGCCGGCTTCAGCAGGTTCGACGCGTCCAGGGTGCCGCCCGACGCCGACCCGGCGCCGATCAGCGTATGGATCTCGTCGATGAACAGCACCGCATGCTGCGCCGATTTGAGCTGCTTGAGCACCGTTTTGAGGCGCTGCTCGAAGTCGCCGCGATACTTGGTGCCGGCCAGCAGCGCGCCCATGTCGAGCGAGTAGACGGTTGCATCCGCAAGCACCTCGGGCACGTCGCCCTGGGTGATGCGCCAGGCCAGGCCCTCGGCGATCGCGGTCTTGCCGACACCGGCCTCGCCGACCAGCAGCGGGTTGTTCTTGCGCCGGCGGCACAGCACCTGGATCACCCGCTCGACCTCGTGCTCGCGGCCGATCAGCGGATCGATCTTGCCCTCGCGGGCGGCGGCGTTGAGGTTCTGCGTGTACTGCTCGAGCGCCGACTGCTGATTGTTGCCCTGCTCCTGCTCGGCTTCCTGCGATTCTTCCTTCGGCTGCTCCTTGGGCTGCGGATTCTTCGTGATGCCGTGGGAGATGTAGTTGACCACGTCCAGCCGGGTGATGCCCTGCTGATGCAGGTAGTACACCGCGTGGGAATCCTTCTCGCCGAAGATAGCGACCAGCACGTTGGCGCCGGTGACCTCCTTCTTGCCGTTGGAGGTGCTCTGCACGTGCATGATGGCCCGCTGGATCACCCGCTGGAAGCCCAAGGTGGGCTGCGTGTCGATCTCCTCGGTGCCCGGCACGACCGGCGTGTTCTCCTTGATGAACGCGGCCAGGTTCTTGCGCAGATCCTCGATGTTGGCCGCGCAGGCGCGCAGCACCTCGGCGGCGGACGGGTTGTCCAGCAACGCCAGCAGCAGGTGCTCGACCGTGATGAACTCGTGGCGCTGCTGGCGCGCCTCGACGAACGCCATGTGCAGACTGACTTCCAGTTCCTGAGCGATCATGCTTCCTCCATCACGCATTGCAACGGGTGCTGATGCTCACGTGAGTAACTGCACACCTGTTCGACCTTGGTAGCGGCGACATCGCGCGGGAATACGCCACAGACGCCCCGCCCTTCGCGATGAACCTTCAACATCACCTGAGTAGCCTTTTCCCGACCCATTCCGAAAAACTTCTGCAGGACGCTGACGACGAACTCCATCGGAGTGTAGTCGTCATTCAGCAGCAGCACCTGATACATCGGTGGTGCCTTGACCCGTGCTTCCTGGTTCTCGAGAACCGTGGAGGGATCGTTCCTTGTCGCCATGACTGCATTCTAGCGAGTCGCACTGCGTCTGCAATAAACACTCATCGGCCCGCTACAACCGCCACCACCGGCCCTGAAGACTATGCCTGCCGGAACCGCCGTCCACCCAGGCATTTTGGCACCACAAGCCCGCGCAGTTCCTTGCATATCTTTCCAATTGTGAAGAATTCAAGCCGGGACGCCACAGAGGCGCCAATCGGCCGAAGTTCGCTTGACTTCGCAGGGCCTTTGGCAAAAAATCGGTCCGTGTTCAAGGATTCCCACAATGGGAGTCCGGCCACTGTCGCAGCGTGCTGATTCCATGGGTGTCGCGCGGCGCCAGACGGTTGTCGCTGCAGCATGAGCGGAACACATGTCGGGTGCTCGAAGGGCGCTCGGCCGGTATCGCTGCTTGCTGCTCGCTGTCGGCCGGACCCATGGCCTTTCGAGTGCTCCTGCTGTCTACTAGAACGGATGGTCATAAAAATGGCAAAGGGCACGGTCAAGTGGTTCAACGACGCGAAGGGGTATGGTTTCATCACCCCCGAGGACGGCGGCGAGGACCTTTTCGCGCATTTCAGCGCAATCCAGATGAACGGCTTCAAGAGCCTGAAGGAAGGTCAGAGGGTGATGTTCGAAGTCGTCCAGGGCCCCAAAGGCAAACAGGCGTCGAACATCCAGGCCTCGGAATGAACCGGCGGGCGTGGTCTTCGGGCGGCCGCCGGCCGCCCGGCTGACGCTCGCCGGTTCCGTCTCTCGTCGTCGGCCACGGGCTGCAAACCTTGCGGCCCGCGGCGGCTGTCTCGTTCCCCGCAGTCAGAACGACCGGGGCAACCCGAGCAGATGCTCGGCCACGTACGACAGGATCAGGTTCGTCGAGATCGGCGCCACCTGGTAAAGCCGCGTCTCGCGAAACTTGCGCTCCACGTCGTATTCGTGCGCGAAGCCGAAGCCGCCGTGGAACTGGATCGCCGCGTTGGCCGCCTCCCAGCTCGCCTTGGCAGCCAGGTACTTGGCCATGTTGGCCTCGCCGCCGCACGGCTTGCGCTCGTCGAACAGCCGGCAGGCCTTCCAGCGCATCAGGTTGGCCGCCTCGACCTCGATGTAGGCCTCGGCGATCGGGAACTGCACCCCCTGGTTCTGGCCGATCGGCCGGCCGAACACGATCCGCTCGCCGACGTACTTGCTGACCCGGTCGATGAACCAGTAGCCGTCGCCGATGCACTCGGCGGCGATCAGCGTGCGCTCGGCGTTCAGGCCGTCGAGGATGTACTTGAACCCCTGCCCTTCCTGGCCGATCAGGTTCTCGGCGGGAATCTCCAGATTCTCGAAGAACAGCTCGTTGGTCTCGTGGTTGACCATGTTCGGGATCGGCCGCACCGTCAGCCCGGACTTCTCGGCCTGGCGCAGGTCGACCATGAAGATCGACATGCCTTCGCTCTTCTTCTTCACCTCCGCCAGCGGCGTGGTACGCGCCAGCAGGATCATCCAGTCGGAGTGCTGGATCCGCGAGATCCACACCTTCTGGCCGTTGACCACGTAGCGGTCGCCCTTCCTGACGGCGGTGGTCTTGATCTTCGTGGTGTCGGTGCCGGTGGTCGGCTCGGTCACGCCCATCGACTGCAGCCGCCATTCGCCGGTGGCGATCTTCGGCAGATACAGGCGCTTCTGCTGCTCGGAACCGTGGCGCAGCAAGGTGCCCATGTTGTACATCTGGCCGTGGCAGGCGCCGGAGTTGCCGCCCGCGCGGTTGATCTCCTCCATGATCACCGACGCCTCGGTGAGCCCGAGCCCCGAGCCGCCGTATTCCTGCGGGATCAGCGCGGCCATCCAGCCGGCCTTGGTCAGCGCATCGACGAACGCTTCCGGGTAGGCGCGGTCGGTGTCGACCTTGCGGTGGTACTCGTCGGGGAACTCGGCACACAGCGCGCGCACCGCGTCGCGGATGTCCTGGAATTGATCGGGAGTCTGATGGGGTGCCAAGGGAATCTCCTGGGATTCAGTTCGGGTAACCGTTGTCGACGACCACCTCGATCAGCGAGGGGCCGCCGCGGGCGAAGGCCCGGCGCAGCGCGTCGTCGATCTGCGCGGCGTCGATGACGCGCCGAGCCGGCACGCCCATGCCGTTGGCCAGCGCCACGAAGTCCAGCGGCGGATCGTCCAGATCCATCGCGACGAAGCGGTCGGTGCCGCGCATCGCCCGCAGCCGGTCCTTGATGATCCGGTAGCCGCGGTTGTTGACGATCAGGTAGGTGATCGGCAGCTTCAGGTGCGCGGCGGTCCACAGCGCCTGGATGCTGTACATCGCGCTGCCGTCGCCGATCAGCGCCGCCACCGGCCGGCCCGGCCGTGCCAGGCTGACGCCGATCGCGCCGGCCATGCCGAAGCCCAGCCCGCCACTGGCCAGGCCGTAGTAGCCGTCGGGATCGTTGATGCGCAGCAGCGCCGCGGCGGCCGGCGCCGAGGTCAGCATCTCCTCGACGATCACCACGTCGGGCGGCAGCAGCTCGCTGACGCGCCACATCAGGTAGTCCTGGTCGATCGGCGAGGCGCCGGAGCGGCCTTGCAGCGCCGCCACCCGCTCGCGGCGCCGCGCCGACCAGTTGCGCTCGGCGATCGCGGCGGCGCGCTGCTCGGCCGCCGCCGCATACCGGTCATCGCGGGCCGCCCGCAGCAGCGGCAGCAGCGCCTGCAGCGTCTCCCTGACGCTGGCGCGCACCGCCCATTCGGTCGGATAGTTCTTGCCCAGCTCCCAGTCGCGTTCCGACAGATGGATCACCGGCATGCCGTCGGGCAGCGGGTCGACCGGGCTGGCCGGCGACATCCGCAGCAGGTCGCCGCCCAGGCAGATCAGCAGATCGTGCGGCTGCAGCGCCGCCCGCACCTTCGGCTGGTTGCGGCCGATGTCGCCCAGCGCCAGCGGATGCTCGGCCGGAAAGCGGGTGTTGCAGGCCACCGATTCGAGATAGACGCCGGCCCCCAGCAG
This sequence comes from Burkholderiaceae bacterium, assembly GCA_036826495.1. GTDB lineage: Bacteria > Pseudomonadota > Gammaproteobacteria > Burkholderiales > Burkholderiaceae_E > DAISWF01. Next base: position 5,913 of record DAISWF010000208.1, on the reverse strand, counting down.
CCGGGCCAGCTCGCCGGCTTCGTCGAAAGCGTGCTGCTCGGCCAGCTCGCGGCCGGCCAGCAGCACCGGCGATTCGGCCGCCAGCATTCGCGCGGCCAGCGCCCGCAGCACCTCGTCCGACGGGCGGGTGGCGGTCTGCACCCGGGTCGGCGAGCCGAGATCGAGCTCGGCCTCGTCATCGAGGATGCTGCCCGGCAGGCTGATGAACACCGGGCCGGTGGGCGGCGACAGCGCCACCTTGGCGGCACGGTGCACGATGCGCGGCAGGTCCTGCACCCGCTCGACCTCGACCGCCCACTTGACCAGCGGGGCGGCGATCGGCAGCAGCGGCTCGTACAGCAGCGGTTCGGTCAGCCCGTGGCCCAGCTCGTACTGGCCGGCAGTGACGATCAGCGGCGAGCCGGTGAACTTCGCGCTGTACAGCGCGCCCATCGCATGGCCCAGCCCCGGCGTGCAATGCAGGTTGCAGGCGGCCAGCCGCCGGGTCGCGCGGGCGAAGCCGTCGGCCATGCCGAGCACGATCGATTCCTGCAGCCCCAGCACGTAGCGGAGCTGCGGGAACTGCGGCACCGCCTCCATGATCGGCAGCTCGGTGGTGCCCGGATTGCCGAACAGATGATCGACGCCTTCGTCGATCAGCAACTGCAGGAACGCGGTTCGGCCGGTGCGGCGGGGGGCGGCAGCGCGGGGCCCCGGGTCGCCGGCGCCGGGGA
>DAISWF010000208.1:0-5190 GCA_036826495.1 Burkholderiaceae bacterium | reverse complement strand
GGGGGGCGGGCATGGTCCGCGATTTTACCGCCGGCCGCGCGGACCGCCGGTCACGGCCTCCTCCACTGCCCGGTCAACAGCGGTGCGGCGCGCTGCTCACCTCACCGTGCGACGCGCCGCTCACCCCAGGTTGAACGGCAGCTCGCGCAGCGGCTTGCCGGTCAGCGCGGCGATCGCATTGGCGAACGCCGGCGCCAGCGGCGGCAGCCCCGGCTCGCCCATGCCGGTCGGCGGATCGGTGCTGGGCACGATGTGCACCGCGATCTGCGGCATGTCGGTGATCCGCGGCACCTGGAAGTCGTTGAAGTTGCGCTGTTCGACGACACCGTCCTTCAGCGTGATCGCGGCGCCCGGCAGGCACATCGACAGCCCCATCAGCGCCCCGCCCTGCACCTGCGCCTCGATCGTCCGCGGATTGATCGCGCGGTTGCAGTGCACGCCCGCGGTGACCTTGTGCAGCACCGGCCTGCCTTCGCGCAGCGACGCCTCGACCACGTAGGCCACCACCGAATCGAACGACTCGTGCACCGCCACGCCCCAGGCGCGCCCATCGGGCAGCTTCGCGCGGCCGTAGCCGCTGCGCTCGACGGCGAGCTGCAGCGCCGCCCGATGACGCGGATGCTTGTCGCCGATCAGCTTCATCCGGTAGGCGACCGGATCCTGCCGGGTCGCCCGCGCGATGTCGTCGATCAGGGTCTCCATGACGAACGCGGTGTGGGTCGACCCGACGCTGCGCCACCACAGCACCGGCACGTTGACCTTCGGATGATGGACGGTCAGCCGCATCGGCACGGCATACGGCTCCTTCATTCCTTCGACCGCGGTGCCGTCGATGCCGTCCTTCACCATCATCGGCTCGAACGGCGTGCCGCCGAGGATCGATTGCCCGACGATCACATGGTCCCAGGCGGTGACCCGGCCCTGCGCGTCGAAGGCGATCTTCGCGGTGTGCAGATGCATCGGCCGGTAGTAGCCGCCCTGGATGTCGTCCTCGCGGCTCCACAGCGTGCGGATGGGCGCCGCGATGCCGGCGGCGCGTGCCGCCCGGGCCACCTGGCAGGCCTCGACCACGTAGTCGCTGGTGGCGATCGCGCGGCGGCCGAAGCCGCCGCCGGCCATCTGCACGTTCAGCTTCACGTTCTGCGGCGCGATGCCCAGCACCTTCGAGGCGGCCGCCGCATCGAGCCCGGGCATCTGCGAACCGACCCACAGCTCGGCCCTGTCGTCGGCCAGCCGCACCGTGCAGTTCAGCGGCTCCATCGGCGCATGGGCCAGGTACGGGAACACGAACTCGGCATCGATCCGCTGTGGCGCGTCCGACAGCGGCGCCATGTCGGCATCGAACCGGCGCGGGCCGGGCTGGCCGGCCAGCGCGCGGTACTGCCGCAGCAGCGCGGCGCTGTCGGCCTTGTCGAGGGCGCCGCCGTCCGCCGCGCTGCCGGCCCATTGCACCTTCAATGCCTCGCGCGCCTGCCGGGCCGGCCAGTAGCCGTCGGCGATCACCGCGATGCCTTCGCCGCCGCGATCGACCGGAATCCGCAGAACCGCCCGGACGCCCTTCACCGCCCGCGCCGCGCCGTCGTCGACCGACGCCGGCCGGCCGCCGAACACCGGCGGCCGCGCGACCACCGCGGTCAGCATGCCGGGCAGCCGCACGTCGATGCCATAGTCCTGGCGGCCGCTGCTCTTCGCCTTCGCATCGATGCGGCCGGTGGGCCGGCCGATCAGCCGGAAGTCCTTCGGATCCTTCAGCGTCACCCGCTCGGGTACCGGCAGCGCCATCGCGGCTTCGGCCAGCTCGCCGTAAGTCGCGCGCCGGCCGCCGGGCCCGGTGACGACGCCGCTGGCGGTGCGCAGCGTCGACACGCCGGTGTTCCAGCGCGCGGCCGCGGCGGCCAGCAGCATCGCGCGCGCCCGCGCACCGAGCTCGCGATACTGGGTGTAGCTGTGGGCGATCGAGCCCGAGCCGCCGGTGATGTGCATGCCGAACACCGGATCGACATAGGCGGGGCCGCTGTCGCCGTGCACGCTGCGCACCCTGGACCAGTCGGCATCGAGCTCCTCGGCGAGGATCATCGGCAGCGCGGTCTGCACGCCCTGGCCGAATTCCAGGCGGTTGATCGTCACGGTGACGATGCCGTCGCGGCCGATGGTGACGAAGGCCGACGGCTGCTGCGTCGGCTTCAGGCCCCCGGCGGAAGACGGCGCCGCGGCCGCGGCCCCCTGCGCACCGGCCATCATCGGGAACGCGCCGAGCGCGAAGCCGCCGGCGGCGGTCATCTTCAGGAACGTGCGCCGCGATGCATGCGCGACGCGCCGACCGGCGCCTGCGCCGGCTCCGGACGTGCCGGTCGATGCGTCGGCGTGGGCCGCATCGCGCGCGAGCATCGCCCGCAGCGCGGGCGGCAGTTCGAACGTATGGGGATCGAAGTTCATGTCGTTCTCCTCGAACCCGTTGTCACGCCAGCGCCCTGGCCGCCTCGGCGACCGCCGCGCGTATCCGCGCGTAAGTGCCGCAGCGGCAGATGTTGCCGGCCATCGCGGCGTCGATCTCGGCATCGGTCGGGCGTTTGCCCCTGGGCACGGACTTCAGGAACGCGATCGCCGACATGACCTGGCCGCTCTGACAGTAGCCGCACTGCGCGACGTCGTGCGCGACCCAGGCCGCCTGCACCGCGTTGCCGACCCGGTCGTGGCCATCGGCGGCCGCTTCGATCGTGCGCAGCTTCTGGCCGGCGACGGCCGACACCGGCGTCACGCACGAACGGATCGCCTGGCCGTTCATGTGCACGGTGCAGGCGCCGCACTGCGCGGCACCGCAGCCGAACTTGGTGCCGGTCAACCCCAGCGTATCGCGCAGCACCCACAGCACCGGGGTCGACGGATCGACATCGACCGACTGGTTCCGGCCGTTCACGTTCAGCTTGATCATCGAGCATTCCTCCGCGTTCGCATGGGCCGACAGTCTGCGAGCATCCGACCGGCACCGGTTAGCCTGATGCTGCGAATTGCTTGCCTGATCGTCCGGCCCGGACGACGATCCGGCAACAGGGATCCGAGGCTTCGGTAACATGCGGGCATCTGCGGAGTGTTGCCTTGTCCTTCACGTCGATGCCCGCCCCGGCGGTACCACCGGGCACCGCGAATCCGTTCGTGCCGATCGGCAGCGGCGCGCCCGTCGCGATCGATCCGGCGGCGACGCCTGGCGGGCCGGCGGCGCGGAAGGCCCGGACCGATCACCCGGCCGTGGCTTCCGACGCCTCTTCCGGCGGCCGTTCCGACGCCCCTCCGGACGCCCCTTCCCGCGCCGGCGAACCGACCCGGCTCGAGCGCGCGCGCCAGGCGATCGGCGAGGCGATCCTGCGCCGGACAGGCCGGGCATCCTCGTCGCAGGGCACCGAGCTCTATCAGCACCCGTCGCTGCCGACGCTGTCGCTGTTCGCCTGCCACCATCCGGTCGAGAAGAACTGCGCGGTCTATGAGCCCGGCATCGCGGTGATCGTCCAGGGCGACAAGCAGGTGATGCTAGGCAGCGATACCTATCGCTACGGCACCGGCCAGTTCCTGGTCACGTCGCTGAACCTGCCGACGGTGTCGCACATCCTCGCGGCGACGCCGCAGCGTCCGTTCCTCGGACTGTTCCTGTCGATCGACCTGCGCGAGATCGGCAACCTGCTGCTGGAGGGCCACCTGCCGCCGGCCGGCGCCGCGGCGGCCTGCGAACGGGCGATGTCCACCGGCCAGCTCGACCATCCGCTGATGACCGCGTTCCAGCGGCTGGTGGAGCTGCTCGACGAACCGTCGAACATCGCGGCGGTGGCGCCGCTGATCCGCCGCGAGATCCTGTACCGGGTGCTGGTCAGCGACCAGGGTGAACGGTTGCGGCAGATCGGTTCGGCAGGCAGTCAGAGCCATCAGATCGCACGGGCGATCGACTGGCTCAAGGCCCACTACGCCAGCCCGCTGCGGATCGAGGAGCTGGCCGGCCGCGCGCGGATGAGCACGTCGACCTTCCATCACCACTTCCGGGCGCTGACCGCGATGAGCCCGCTGCAGTATCAGAAATGGCTGCGGCTGAACGAGGCCCGCCGGCTGATGCTGACCGATCGGCTCGACGCGTCGACCGCAGCGTTCCGGGTCGGCTACGAAAGCGCCTCGCAGTTCAGCCGCGAATACAGCCGGCAGTTCGGCGCACCGCCGGTGCGCGACATCACGCGGGTGCTGGCGGTCCGCTGACCCCGGCCGCTCCTTGCGGTCAGTCGCCGTCCGCGACCTTCAGCACCGTCTTGCCCAGGCCCTGCCCGCTCAGCGCGAATTCCAGGCAGGCCCGGTAGTCGTCGAACGCGAACTGGCGGCCCACCGGCGGATCGAGCCGGCCTTCGTCGACCCACCCGAGCAGTTCCTGCAGGTGGGCGCGGGCCCGCTCGGGCTCGAACAGCCCGAACTGGCGCACGTCGACGCCGACCATCGCCGCGCCCTTCATCAGCGACAGGTTGGCGCGCAGCGCCGGTATCGGGCCGCCGACGAAGCCGACCACCAGATGGCGGCCGCGCCAGCTCAGCGACCGGAACGCCGGCTCGAACAGCGGGCCGCAGCTCGGATCGAACACCACATCGGGCCCCCGGCCGCCGCAGGCCTCCTTCAGCCGGTCGCGCCAGCCCTGCGGATCGGTGTCGATCGCCCGCGCGGCGCCGTGCGCCAGCGCGTGGTCACGTTTCTCGGGTGTCGATGCGCAGGCGATCACCTCGGCGCCGAGGAGCCTGCCGACCTGCACCGCGGCGATGCCGACGCCGCCGGCCGCGCCGATCACCAGCAGCCGTTCGCCGGCGGCCAGCATCGCGCGGTCGCGCAGGCCGTGCAGCGCCGTCAGGTAGTTGATACGGAAGCCCGCGGCCTGCGCGAAACGCATCCGCGGCGGAATCCGCCAGACGTCGTTCGCCGCGGCCACCGCGCGTTCGGCAAAGCCGCCGCGCACGGTGGCCATCACCCGGTCGCCGACCTGCAGCCCGGTGACCCCCTCGCCGAGAGCGGCGACCCGGCCGCCGACCTCCTGGCCGGGGATGTGCGGCAGCGGCGGCCTGACCTGATAGCGCCCGAGCGCCACCAGCGAATCGACGTAGCCGACGCCGCAGGCCGCCACCTCGATCAGCACCTGGCCGGCACCGGCGAGCGGCGGGTCGGCTTCGCGCA
>DAISWF010000207.1:10294-10714 GCA_036826495.1 Burkholderiaceae bacterium | reverse complement strand
GGCCATCCAGCGCTTTGGCCCCATTTTTGGCCAGCTCTACGGCCAGGCCGAAGCGCCCATGACCATCAGCTACCTGCGCAAGGACGAGCACGACCTGGCGGAGCGCCTGCAGTCCTGCGGCCGGCCGCTGCCGGCGGCCAGCGATTCGAGGAACGGCACCGACGTGCGCGAACCCTTGGTCAGCATGAACAGGCCGCGGCCGCTTTCGCCCATCGCGTTGACCAGCGCGCGCATCTCGCGTTCGTCGGCCAGCCGCGAGGGCATCGGGATGCCGTTCTCGCCGTTGTGCGGCTCGTTGGTCGATGACGCGAAGCCGAGCGCGCCATGCGCCATCGCGTCGCGGACGATGTCGGCCATCCGCGCGATCTCCTCGTCGGTGGCCACGCGGCGCGGCGCATCGTCGCGCATCACGTAGGTGCG
>DAISWF010000207.1:0-10284 GCA_036826495.1 Burkholderiaceae bacterium | reverse complement strand
CGGATCGCCGAGTGGCCGGCGAAGGCGGCGACGTTGGGCCCCAGCCCGGCCTCGGCGAGCTGGTCCATGTACTGCGGAATGCTCTCGAAGTTCCAGCGGATGCCGGCGCGCAGCGCATCGAGCGACATGCCTTCGACATGGGTCAGGTTGCGCATCGTCAGATCGCGGTCCTCGGGCCGGCACGGCGCGATCGTGAAGCCGCAGTTGCCGATGACGACGGTGGTGACGCCGACCTGCGGCGACGGATCGGCGAATGCATCCCAGGTGAGCTGGGCGTCGTAGTGGGTGTGACCGTCGATGATGCCGGGCATCAGCGCCAGGCCGTCGCCGTCGATGTCCTCGCGGCCCGGCCCGGGATCGCCGCCGAGCTGCGTGATCCGGTCGCCGTCGACCGCGACCGCGCCGCGCTGCGCGGGAGCCCCGCTGCCGTGGACGACCAGCACGTTGCGGATCACCAGGTCATGCTGGAAACGGGAAGCGGACATCGAGGACTCCTGATCGGGAGGTGGGACACGGATGCTCCGGGGTGGGCAGAGCGTCAGCCGACACTAGCGCGACCGCGGCGGGCGCGTCAACGCACGGCATGCCCGACGAAACGTGCGCTGCGCCGACGCGAGCGGGCGATGCCAAGCTTGCGCCGCGCCCATTCGCGACGGACCTGATAAAGTCGGCAGCGCCGGCCGGCCCTTTGCCGACGGCCCCACGGCCCCACGGCCCCACGCCCCACGCCCCGCGACACGACGACACGACCGAGGAGACCGTTCCGCGATGAGTTCCAGCAATCCGATCGAGATCGAGCGACGCGGCCGCATCGCCATCGTGCGCCTGGTGCGCGACGACCGCAGCAACGCGCTGTCGCTCGACGTGCTGCGACGGCTCACGCAGGCCGCCCGCAGCCTGGAGGCCGATCCCGACCTCGCCGCGGTGATCCTGACCGGCAACCAGTCGGTGTTCACGATGGGTGCCGACCTGAAGGATCCCGAATTGCGCGCCACGCGCACCGCCCGGCTGGCCGAACGGCGGGTGCTGATGCAGACCGGCGGCCGCATGTGCCGCGCCTGGGAGGAACTGGAACCGCTGACGATCTGCGCGGTCGAGGGCTGGTGCGTCGGCGGCGGCGCGGCGATCGCGGTCTCCTGCGACCTGCGGGTGGCGGCACGCAACGCGATGTTCTACGTGCCGGAGATCGAACGCGGCATGAACCTGTCGTGGGGCGCGGTGCCGCGCATCACGCACCTGGTGGGGCCGGCCCGGGCCAAGCGGATCATCATCCTGTCGGAGAAGCTGAGCGCCGCGCAGTCGCAGCAATGGGGGCTGGTCGACGAGCTGGCCGAGCCCGGCACCGCGCTCGAGGCGGCGCTCGCCTGGGCCGAACGGGCGGCGAGCCTGCCGCCGGTGCAGATCCGGATGATCAAGCAGGCGATCAACGCCAGCGCATTCGCGCTGGACCGCGCGGTCAGTCACGCCGACTTCGACCAGTACGCGCTCGCGGCCACCGGCGAGGATTTCGCCGAGGCCGGCCGCGCGTTCTTCGAGAAGCGCCCGCCCCGTTACACCGGTTCGTGATCCTGGCCGATCCGCATGCCCTGCTGCGCCGGTTCGTGAGTGATCGCGCCGATTCGCATGCCTCACCGCACCGCTTCGTGAACTTCTCGATTCCCGCCTTCGCGCCGCCTGCCGCCGATGCTGCGGTCGGCAACGACGCAGCACCAGCGTGAGCGGTTCGCCGATGCGCCTGCCCGCGCCGCTGATCGTCCCCGGGCTGTCGATCGCGCAGCTCATCTCGTGGGGCGCGATGTACTACGGGTTCGCGGTGATCCTCGAGCCGATGAGCGCCGAGCTCGGCCTGTCGCGCACCCGGCTGTCGGCCGGCTACAGCCTGGGGCTGCTGGTGACCGGCCTGGCGGCCTGGCCGGTCGGCATGCTGATCGATCGCGGCCATGCGCGTGCCGTGATGACCGCCGGCTCGCTGCTGGCCGGGCTGGGCCTGGCCCTGCATGCAGGAGTGCAGACCGACTGGCAGTTGTATGCGGTGTGGCTGCTGCTGGGCTTCGCGATGGCCGGCACGTTGTACGAGCCGGCGTTCGCGATGCTGATCCGCGCGTATCCGCTCGACTACCGCCGGCGCATCACGGTGCTGACTTTTCTCGGCGGCCTGGCGAGCACGGTGTTCTGGCCGCTGACCGCGTGGCTGGTCGCGCACGACGGATGGCGCAGCGCGCTGCTGGTGATGGCCGGGCTGCAGTGGCTGGTGTGTGCGCCGCTGCACTGGTTCGGCGTGCCGCCCGATGCGCCGTCTAGCCTGCGCGGCGGCTCGCTGCCTGGGGAGCCGTCGCCGTCACCGTCCCCGCCACGCTCGCCATCGCCCTCTCCGCCGGCGGTGGATCCGCCGGCCGGCGTCGGCGCGGCGCTGCGTTCGCCGGTGTTCCTGCTGCTGATCGGTTCGTTCTCGACCAACATGCTGGTGATGGCGTCGGTGGCCGCGCACCTGCTGGGCATGCTGGAACGTCAGGGATTGCCGAAGGCCGACGCGCTGCTGGTGGCGAGCTGCATCGGGCCGATGCAGGTGCTGGGCCGGTTCGTGCTGTTCACGCTGGAGGGGCGGCTGCGCGGCGGCGCGATGACGCGCATCATCGTCTGGCTGCTGCCGCTGTCGCTGATCACGCTGCTGCTGCTGGCGCTGCCGCTGGGCGCGGCGGCGCTGGCGATCGCGCTGGCCGGCGCGGTGCTGTGGGGCACCGGCAACGGCATGATGACGATCGTCAAGGGGACCGCGGTCGCCGATCTGATCGGCGCGGCCCGGGTAGCCACGTTGAACGGCATCGCCGCGGTGCCCAGCGCATTCATGCGGGCGGCCGGCCCGTTCCTGATCGCCTGGATCTGGGACAGCACCGGCAGCGTGTCGGCCGCGCTGGCGGTGATGGCCGGAGTCTCGGCGGCATCGGCGTGGCTGATGCTCGCCGCGCTGCGTCAGGGCCGGGCAGCAGCCCCGGCGAGCCGGCGATCGAGCTGATCGAGCCGCTGCTGCAACGCGGCGAGCTCGCCGGCGTGGCTGGCCAGCTCGGCGCCCGACAGAAGCTGCGGGTCTTCGACGGTCAGATACTGCACGGCCGAACGTTCCAGGTTCGAACGGGTACGGCCGAAGCGTTCGCGCAGCACCGCGAGCCCGGCGAACAGCCGGCGCGCCGGAATGTCGCCGACCAGCCGGCTGGCATCCTCCTCCGCATCCCAGCGGAGCTGCTCGGCCAGATCGCCCATCACCGCCGCCAGCATCACGTCGCCGTCGACGCGCAGGTGAGCCGACAGGCCACGCGGCCCGCCGGAAAGCCCGTCGAGCAGCATCGCCGGACCGGGACGCAGCCACAGGCTGACGTCGGCCGCGGCGCCGGCAGGCCGGCCCGTGGCGGTACCCCCGGCAGAAGCGCTGCCCGATACCCCACCGCCGCTGCCCGATACCCCGCCACCGCCCGCCTGATCGCTGACGGGAGCGGTCACGACCGTGTCGCCGGCCTCGAGCAGTCCCTCGGCGGTGATCCGGGTCCGCAGCGGGGGAGCCAGCCGATGCAGCGGCGACGACGGATCGACCGCCAGCAGCACGATCCGCCCGGCGAATGGGCGCAGACGTTCGCGGGCCCAGGCCTGCTGCCGCAACACGTGATTGACCGCCCGCAACAGCGCCGACAGCAGCAGCGACGGCAGCACCGGGGCCGATGCGGCGCCGCTGTCGCCGGCATTCTGCCGGATCGCACCCTCGCGCCGATCAGCGCCTGCCGCCGCGCCTTCGACTCCCCTGCGCTCGGTCGCATTGCGAGCCGCGGCATCGGCGGACGGTGCCGACGGGCCCGCCGGATCGGGCGGGCGAAATCCGCTGCGCTCGTAAGCCGCGCCGGTCTGGCCGGAGACGGGCGCCGACCCAGAAGCCGATGACGACGCCGATGCCGGCGACACGGCTGGCACGTCCGCCGCACCGCCCCGCTCGCCAAACGGAAACGCCGGCCCTTCGGCCGGCGCGCGGGGGGTGGAGGTGGGCAGGGGATCGTCGAAGTCGATCGTCACCCGGCCACCTCCGCAGGCATCATGCGGCCGCGTTCAGGTGAGCTGCTGCACACCCGCGAGCACCCAGCCGCTGGAACCATCGACCGGCTTGGTCAGGTTCCAGACCTCGTCGAACGGCTCCGCCGCGGCACCTTCCGCTTCCCGGGTCATGCCATGGAAGCGCACGCTGGCGGTGTGCTCGCGGCTGTCGGACTCGATGCCCAGCAGCTCCGCTTCCAACGTCACCACGTCGGTGCGGTTCGCGCCGCCCCGCCGCTCTTCGACGTCGGTCTTGAGCTGGTCGAACATGCCTGCGGTGGTGAACTCACGCAGTTGCTGCAGATCGGCCGCGTCGAACGCCGCCTGCATCCGCACGAACTGGGATTTGGCGTTGCGCACGAACCCCTCGGCGTCGAAATCGGCCGGAATCCGGAAGCCCGATTCGGCCACCACCGGGGCGGCGCTGGCCGCCATCGCACGAGGTTCGGCCCGGCCGCCGTCGTTGGCGGGCGGCGGCGACCAGCCCCGCACCGAGGCTTCCTGCCCGACGCCGGAATAGGCGAGCGGACCCTGGGCGCCGCGGGCGGCGCCGGCCCGGCGGGCCATCACCATCCGCACGACGACCACCGCGGCCAGCCCCAGCAGCATCACCAGCATCAGCGTGGCCAGCCCCTCACCGAAGCCCAGGTAGCTGGCCAGCGCGGCCAGCCCCAGGCCGGCGGCGATGCCGGCGAGCGGCGCCATCCACTTGCTGCGTGCGGCCTGGCCGGCCGGCGCGGCGGCCGGCGTGGCCGGACGCGCGGGAGCGGCCTGGCTGGGCGCGACGTTCTGCGCCGGCGCCGCCTGATTGCCGGCGTTGCCAGCAGGCGCCTGCGGCGCGGCCTCACGCTGCGTGACGTTGGACGATTGCCGCCCCATCGACTTTCCGCCGCCCAGCCGCTTGGCCTCGGCGTCGAACACCACCACCGACAGGCCCAGTGCAACCACCGCGGCCATCAGCAAAGATTTCCTCAATTTCATCGTCTGCCCCTGATGAACTCCATCACTCCACCATCTGCCCGCCATTCGGCCCGATTTCAAGCCGGCGGCGAGCGCCTTCATGAAGCTTACAGCCTGTAACCCTCGTGCAGGGCGACCACCCCGCCCGAAAGGTTGAAATATCTCACCCGGCTGAGTCCCGCGGCCTGCATCATTCCTTGCAAGGTGGCCTGATCCGGGAAAGTCCGGATCGATTCGGCGAGGTAACGGTAGCTGTCGGCATCGCCGGCGATCCGCTTGCCCAGCCACGGCAGCACCGAGAAGGAGTACCGATCGTAAGCCGCGGCCAGCGGCTTCCAGACCCGCGAGAACTCCAGCACCAGCAGCTTGCCGCCGGGCTTCAGCACCCGCGTCATCTGCTGCAGCGCCCGGTCCTTGTGGGTCATGTTGCGCAGGCCGAAGGCGACCGTCACGCGGTCGAAGGTCTCATCGGGGAACGGCAGGCGCTCCGCGTCGCAGCGCACCACCGGCTGGATCAGGCCGTCATCCAGCAGCCGGTCGCGGCCGATCGCCAGCATCGGGCCGTTGATGTCGGTCAGCCATACCTGGCCGGCGGGGCCGACCTCGCGAGCCATCACGCGCGCCAGGTCGGCGGTGCCGCCGGCTACGTCCAGCACCCGCATGCCGGGGCGGATCGCCGCCTGGCTGATCGTGAAACGCTTCCATATCCGATGCAGGCCGGCCGACATCAGGTCGTTCATCAGGTCGTAACGAGCGGCGACCGAATCGAACACCGCGCCGACCCGGCCGGCCTTGTCCCGCTCGGCGACCTGCTGGAAGCCGAAGTCGGTCATCGACGGTTCGCCGTCGCGTGGCTTGCTCATGTTGCCCCCCATGGCCTTCGGAGCGGCCGTGCGGCGATCATCTGGACCCCTTCGGCCGCGACAGCGCGGTGGCGGTCAGCGGCGCGTCCGGCGGTGGCTCGGGATCGCGGCTGGCACCGGCGGCCGCGAGCCTGGCCAGATAGTCGTCCCACAGCCGCTGCTGATCGCGGCCCAGGCGGTACAGGTAGTCCCACGAATAGATGCCGGTGGCATGACCGTCGGAGAACGTGGGCTGCAGACCGTAGTTGCCGACCGGCTCGACCGCGGTGACGTCCACCAGGCGCTTGCCGACCTGCAGCGTCTCCTGGCCGGGGCCGTGGCCGCGCACCTCGGCCGACGGCGATTGCACCCGCAGGAACTCGAACGGGAGGTCGAACGTGCGCCCGTCGGCGAACTCGATCTCGAGCCGGCGCGACTGCCGGTGCACGACGATGCGCACCGGCGGAGGCGCCTTGCCGGACGTGGAGGAATCGGAGGACATTCGCGAATTGCCTGGCACTGCAGGGGCCGGCGTCAAAGCCGGCGATGCGGCCAGTTTAGCGCACAGGACGCAGGTGCCCTCGGCCAGCGGCCAGGCATGCCGCGACGGCCGTCGGCCGCCCGCGGCGCCCGCGCACCTCGGGCGTATCGGGTTTCGAACGCCCGTATCAGGGCTCGAACGTGCGGATCGCCACCCGGTCGAAGCCGCTGTCGCGCTCGAGCAGATGGTCGAACAGCACGCGGACGTCGCGGTCGCGGGTGCGCAGCATCGCCGGCGCGCCGATCCGCCAGCGGCCGGGCGGCACGATGACGCTGTGCGGATCGTTCGAGCGCGGCCCGGCCGGCAGATGGAACGCATCCTCGTAGAACGCGCTGTCGGCCAGGCGGATGCCCACCAGGTCGCCGGTCATCGGCCACATCAGCGCGGTGATGCGCTGGATCCGGGTATTGTCGCCGTGGCCTTCGGCGGCCTGCGACAGCGCGCAGACGCGGCCCAGCCGCAGCTCGCGGCGGGCGCCTTCGCCGACGTGGAAAGCCACCAGCGTGCCGAGCGTCAGCGGCGCGGCAGCGCGGCGCTCGAACTCGATGACGTCGGCCAGCTTGCCGCTCCAGGCGACCGGGTCGGCGCCGACCATGAGCTGCTCGATCGGATCGGACGGCCCACCCTGCACGCCCATCGCGATCCGGATCACCGAATTCTGCTCATGGCGGCCGTAGACATAGCTCATGCTGGCCAGGCCGATCGGCGCGCCCAGGTCGTCGTGGCCACGGGTCGGCCGGGCATCGCTGTTCGACGCCGGCGGGCCGAAGCGCAGCAGCAGCTTGTCGGTCAGCGGCGGCGCCGGCGGCTCCGGCCGCCATGCCGAGCTCCAGCGCAGACGCATGCCGTCGAGCAGCCGGCGCACCTTGTCGCGGCTCATGCCGCGCGGCAGACGGATGTCGGCCGGCGCGCCGGCACTGCTGTCCAGCACGCGGATGCGCTCCTCGAGCCGGCGGATCAGTGCCTGCGTGTCGAGCCGCACCGAGCCGGTGGCGGTCAGCAGCATCGTCGGCCCGTGCGAGTTCTCGTGCAACCGGCCGTCGTCGTCGATCCGGAAGCCCACCTTCGCCGCCCACTGACGTGCCATCCGGTCGATGATGGCCACCTCCGGATCGATGTGGCGGGTCAGCGACGCCGCATGAAGCAGCATCGGATAGACGAACAGCGCACGCGAGTTGACGACCTTGATGAACGCCGCCGGATCGGGCAGCGGCGCATCGAGATAGGTGCTGGCGCGCAGGTGACGGGCCAGCACCATCAGCTCGCGCCAGTCGTCCTCGCCGACCCGCACCCGCGCCAGAAGCTGCGCGCGCAGCACACGGGCCTGGTAGTCGAGCGCGCGGCTCAGCGGCAGCACCGAGCGCAGCGAGGTCGCCGAGCCCGGGATCACCATGTGGGTGGACACGCCGCTGTCGTCGACGAGCTGGGTGTAGGTGCGCTTGTACAGATCGCGGGCGCGGCGCATGCTGACCAGCGCCTGCTGCAGGATCGCCCAGGCGCTGCTGGGCATCGGGAACGCCGAGGCGGAGACCTCGCGCAGACGGTCGTCGACGTCGGCCAGGTGCGTCGGACGTGCCTGGTCGAGGATCTCCAGCATCAGGTCCGGCGGACTGCTGGAGCGCTCCATGTTCGCCCACAGACGTTCGAGCACCTGCAGACGCTCGGCGGGGCTGAGCTGCAGAGAGGCCAGCCATTCGCGGCAGCTTGCCGCATCCTTGACACGCGTGATGCCACCGGGCGTCTTCGAACTGATCACGACCGCTCGCCGAAAAAACCTGTCGAGCCGCCAATCTGCCGAACTGCGGCAAAGCGCGAAACGCATTCCGTCACGGGCGCCGGAACGCGACCGACGAACGGTTGCGACCGGGGTACCGAGCGGCAAGAAAGGGATCGATGCCGGCAGGTTCTACCGGCTGCCGACGTCGATCACCATGGCCGGATCGAACTCCGGGTTCTCGAAGTGCGGGCTGTCGCGGCGGCCCGGATAGCCGCGGGCATTGCAGGCCACCGTGGCGCCGGCCGCGCGATAGCGGGTGCTGCAATGGGTATGTCCATGGATCCACAGATCGGCCTGCGGCAGCAGCTCGTCGAGGTCCGATACGAACGCCGCGTTGGTCACCGACTGCTCGAACTTCGGCACCACCGACCGCCAGCTCGGCAGATGATGGGTGATCACCACCCGCGGTCCTTGCCGAGGCTCGGCCAGCGCGCCGCGCAGCCAGGCCAGCGACTGCCGGTGCAGCCGCACCGAATCGTCGGGCTCGAAGCGGCGCGGGCCGTCGCGATCGGGCATCTCGATCGCGAAGTAGTCGGCGACCAGCCTCCGGTTCGCCGCCATCGCATCGGCCGGCTTCAGCAGATGGGCCCGGCCAGGCCGCTCGAACACGCGATAGTCGGTCCACAGCGTGCAGCCGAGGAACTCCACGCCGTCGGCGAGCAGCCGGTCGTTCTCGAGGAAATCGATGTCCAGCGCGCGCGCCGCGGCGCGCAGGTCGCGCAGACATTGCGGCTGGTCATGATCGTAGTACTCGTGATTGCCGGCGATCTGCACGATCGGCTTGTCGGGAAACGTCGCGCGCGCCCAGTGCAATGCGGCCGGGCCGTTGTGGATGTCGCCGGCCAGCACCACGCGGTCGAACGGCACCGCCGGCGCCTGGAACGGCGCGCATTCGACATGCAGATCGGACAGGATCAGCAGCTTCACGAGGCGGCGGCCGTCCCGGTGCGCTTCACACCAGCACCCGCTCGATGCCGCCGGCATTGGCGCGGGCGACGTAGTCGACCAGCCAGTTCTCGCCCAGCAGATGGCGCGCCATCTCGACGACGATGTAGTCGGCCGCGGCGCCGCTGTCGTCCTCGAAGCGCGACAGCCCCTGCAGGCACGACGGGCAGGAGGTCAGCACCTTGACCGCGGCACCCGGCGTGGCAGCGCGCAGCGCATCGGCGCCCTTCCTCATCTCCTCTTCCTTGCGGAAGCGCACCTGCGTCGAGATGTCGGGCCGGCTGACCGCCAGCGTGCCGGACTCGCCGCAGCAGCGGTCGTTGCGGTCGACGCGGCCGTTGACGTCGGCATTGATCAGGCTGTTGACCACCGCCAGCGGCTGGTACTGCTTGATCGGCGTGTGGCAGGGGTCGTGGTACATGTAGCGCACGCCGGTGACGCCGTCGAGCCGCACGCCCTTCTCCATCAGGAACTCGTGGATGTCGATGATGCGGCAGCCCGGGAAGATCTTCTCGAACTGGTAGCCCTGCAACTGGTCGTAGCAGGTGCCGCAGCTCACGACGACGGTGCGGATGTCCAGGTAGTTCAGCGTGTTGGCCACGCGGTGGAACAGCACCCGGTTGTCGGTGATGATCTTCTCGGCGCGGTCGTACTGGCCGGAGCCGCGCTGCGGATAGCCGCAGCACAGGTAGCCCGGCGGCAATACCGTCTGCACGCCGGCCCGCCACAGCATCGCCTGTGTCGCCAGCCCCACCTGCGAGAACAGCCGTTCCGAACCGCAGCCTGGGAAATAGAACACCGCCTCGCTGTCGACGGTGGTCGTCGCCGGATCGCGGATGATCGGCACGTAGCGGCTGTCCTCGATGTCGAGCAGCGCCCGCGCGGTCTTCTTCGGCAGGCCGCCCGGCATCTTCTTGTTGATGAAGTGGATCACCTGCTCCTTGAGCGGCGCCTTGCCGACGGTGGCCGGCGGCTGGCGTGTCTGCGCCTTCGCGGCGATCCGGAAGAAGTCGTTGGCCAATCGCTGCGCGCGGTAGCCGATGCCGACCATCGCCGAACGCGTCAGCTTGATCGTGTCGGGATCGGTGGCGTTCAGGAAGAACATCGCCGCGGCATTGCCGGGATTGAACTTCTTGCGGCCCATC
>DAISWF010000206.1:0-10730 GCA_036826495.1 Burkholderiaceae bacterium | reverse complement strand
CGCTGATCGAATCGCGCTGCCGGGTGGGCGCACCGGCGCGCCCGCGGTCCCCGCCGCCGCCGCGACCGCTCGCGGCCGTCGCGGCGCGCATCGCGATCATCGTTTCACCGGCCCCGGCGGTCGTCGCGCAGATCACGGCCGCCGTCGTGCGCATCGCGATCATCGGCGCGCTGGCCTTCGCATTGCTGGTCTGCCTGATCGGAGTCGCCGCCGCCCAGGCCGATCGGCCCGCTGCCGGAGCCGACGCGGCGAATGGCGGAACGGCGCGGCCGGAGACGACGCGGCCGGGCCCGATCGTCACGATGACGATCGACGGCGCGATCGGCCCGGCCAGTGCCGACCACCTGCGCCGGGCGCTCGCGCATGCGGTCGACGTCGGCGCGTCGGCGCTGCTGCTGCGCCTGGACACGCCGGGCGGACTCGACACGTCGATGCGCGAGATGATCCGGATGATCCTCGCGGCGCCGCTGCCGGTGATCACCTACGTGCATCCGGCCGGCGCGCGGGCCGCGAGCGCCGGCACGTTCCTCCTCTATGCGAGCCATGTCGCGGCGATGTCGCCGGGCACCAATCTCGGCGCCGCGACGCCGATCTCGCTCGGCGGCGGGGGCGGCGGCGGTGGTGGACGCGGCGGCGGCGAGGGCGGTAGCGGCAAGGACGGCGCCGACAGATCCGCCGACGCCGCGGCATCCAAGGCGATCAACGACGCGGTCGCCTACCTGCGCTCGCTCGCGACGCTGCGCGGCCGTGATGCCGACTGGGCCGAGCGGGCGGTCCGCGAGGCGGCCAGCCTGCCGGCCGACACCGCGCTGAAGCAGCGCGTCGTCGATGTGGTCGCCACCGATGTCGACGACCTGCTGCGCCAGATCGACGGCCGCTCGCTGCGGGTCGCCGATCGCACCGTCACGCTGCGCACCGCGGGCGCCGAGCACATCGAGCACGCCGCCGGCTGGCGCGTACGCGCGCTCGCCGGCATCACCCATCCGCAGGTCGCACTGCTGCTCGTGTTGATCGGCTTCTACGGACTGCTGTTCGAGTTCATGAGCCCGGGCGCGGTCTACCCCGGGACGATCGGCGCGGTCTGCCTGCTGCTGGGTCTGTACGGGCTCGCGGCGCTGCCGATCTCGTGGACCGGCGCCGGCCTCGTCGTGCTCGGGCTGGGGCTGATGATCGCCGAGGCGTTCCTCCCCGCCTTCGGGCTGCTCGGCGTCGGCGGCCTCATCGCGTTCGCCGCCGGCGTCGCGCTGCTCGTCGATACCGACGACATGCCGGGCTTCGAGGTCGGCTGGCCCTTCGTGGCCGGTCTCGCGCTTGCCGCCGCGAGCCTGGCGCTGATCACGGGGCGCGCCGCGTTGCGCTCGGCGGGCCGGCCGATCACCGCCGGCGCGGAGGCGATGCTCGGCGCGCCGGCGGAGGTCGCCGACTGGGACGGCCTCGCCGGTCACGTCTTCGTCCAGGGCGAGCGCTGGCGCGCCCGCGCCGGGCAGCCGCTGCAGCCGGGGCAGCGCGTGCGCGTACTGGCGATCGACGGGCTGACCGTCGCCGTCGGCCCGGCCGGGCCCACCCCATCCTCAGGAGAACGCGCCCCATGAACACGCTGCTGGTCGTCGGCCCGCTGATCGTCGTCGTCGCCGTGCTGCTCGCGCTGGCGATCCGCATCCTGCGCGAATACGAGCGCGCGGTCGTCTTCACGCTCGGCCGCTTCACCGGCGTGCGCGGCCCCGGCCTGATCCTGCTGATCCCGGTCGTCCAGCAGATGGTCCGCGTCGACCAGCGCACGCTGGTCCTCGACGTGCCGGCGCAGGACGTGATCTCGCGCGACAACGTGTCGGTCAAGGTCAACGCGGTGATCTACTTCCGCGTCGTCGCGCCCGACCGCTCGGTGATCCAGGTCGAGAACTTCGCGCTCGCCACCAGCCAGCTCGCGCAGACCACGCTGCGTTCGGTGCTCGGCAAGCACGACCTCGACGAAATGCTGTCGGAGCGCGACAAGCTCAACAACGACATCCAGGAGATCCTCGATCGGCAGACCGACGCCTGGGGCATCAAGGTCGCAAACGTCGAGATCAAGCACATCGACCTCGGCGAAGGCATGGTCCGGGTCATCGCCCGGCAGGCCGAGGCCGAGCGGGAACGACGCGCCAAGGTCATCGCCGCCGAAGGCGAGCAGCAGGCCGCGCAGAAGCTGCTCGAGGCGGCCGAGATCCTGTCGACGCGGCCCGAGGCGATGCAGCTTCGCTACCTGGGCACGCTGGCCCAGATCGCCGGACAGAACAGCTCGACGATCGTGTTCCCGTTCCCGACCGACCTCGCGACCGTGCTCGCCAAGGCGATGCCGACGCGCAGCGGCTGACCGGCTACGGCGCGCACGAGCCGACGAACGGTCGGTCGGCCGCGCGATCGCGGAAAAATTTTCCGGCGATGCTGACCGAGGATTGCGCGTGCACCGCAGCATACGGGCTGTGTCCGCAACCGCCGGTGGGGCCGCACGCACCCTTCGTGCACTGAAAGGACAGAGGCAAAGACGGCGACGTAGCCGTTCGCACTTGCACAACGCACAGCAGCATCGGGCGCCGCTTTGCGTTGCAGCAAATTTTGCGGCCCTCCGGTCGTCCGGCGACCGTTCGTCGGGCGGGCTTTTTTCACGCTCTTGACACACCGTCGGGCGAGACTATTCTTCCCCCTCACAGGAGGACCTCGACATGCCTGCAGAAATTCGAGTGAACAACACGGCAGACGGCGTCTGGTTCGAACTCCACACTCCCGATGATCAACGTCCGCTGCTCGAAAGCCGCCGTTTCGGCAGCCTCGACGATGCATTGGGCGGCCTGGAAGAACTGAAGCGCCATTCGGCATCGCGCAAGCGCTATCGAGCATCGCATTCGATGGCGGGTGACTGCTATTTCGAATTCCTGGGTCGTGACGGTGAGCCCTTGGCCACCAGCCGCCCGTTCCCGTCGTTCAAGACCTTGCTGCAGGCCGAGGCGCATGTGCCGGTGGTGCAGCACGCGCACGTTCTGCTCGGCTGAGCGGCGTCGTCGCCCCGACATCGACACCGGAAGATACGACCGCATCGCCGCGACGACGCAGCGCACATCGGGGCGCAACGACGAAAAGCCGCGTGAATCGCGGCTTTTTTCATTTGGACCGGTGTTCGTTCGGACCGGCGTCCGCTCGGCGTTTCGTCGGTCCGGCCGGGCGCTGCCGGCCGGAGCTCCGCTGAAAGCGGGAGGCCGGGCGCGCCGCGGCAAGCCGCAGCGCGCACTGCGGCATCGTTCAGCCGCCGATGAATTCAGCCGCCGATGAAGACCGGCGTGCTGCCCGCCGTCGGGCGATACCCCATTCGGGGCATGTCGCGGCCCGCCTCGCGCGCCCGCACCGCGTCGGCGCCGGCCGTCACCGTGGTCGGCACGAAGGTGTCGCCGCTCACCAGATACGGCGAGGTCTGTTCCTGCTGACGCGCGGCGGCGCGAACCTCCGCCGTCGTCTGCTCCGAACGGGTCATCGTGTAGTCGGGCTCGACCTGCCCGACGAATGCGGTGGCGGCCGAAGCGGTGCCGGCGACGCCGGCGAACAGGAGGGAGGCGGTGATGAGGCGCAGCGTGTTCATGACTTTCTTTTCCTTCGAGGTTGGAGGGTGTATCGGGAAGGCGGAAGGGTCTTCCTGATGAAACCGCGCCGATCGACAGCTCGATTCCATGGATCGGCATCATCCGGCCGCAACATCACGGCAAGATCACGACGCGATAGCCGGAACATCGCGTTCAGGGAACGCTTTCAAAAAACCCGCACTTCTCTTATCGTGTCCGCACGCGATCCGGAGACATCGATGACCCAGCCGCTGATCCGAGTGAAGGTCGACCGCGAGCTGTGCCAGGGGCACAACCGCTGCAAGAAGCTGGCGCCCGAACTGTTCGACCTCGACGAGTACGGGCTGGCCCGCGAGGCCGGCACCGGCATCGTGCCGCCCGAGCTGCTGGCCAAGGCGCGGCTGGCCGAAGACAACTGCCCGGAGTTCGCGGTCCGCGTCGAAGAAGCCCCCGCAGGAGACTGACGATGCAAGCCCGCCCGCCGGTCAGGGACTGGCTGACAGACTTCGATCACCTGGACCCGCGCTGGATCGCCGATCCGTTCCCCATCTGGGACGAGATCCGCACCCGCTGCCCGGTCGCGCATACCGATCGCTTCAACGGCGTCTATCTGCCGACACGCTACGAGGACGTGAAGACGGTCGCCTACGACACCGAGCACTTCTCGTCGAAGCGCATCATCGTCCGCGACCATTACGCCGACAACGTGCCGCCCGCGCCGCCGATCACCTCCGATCCGCCCGAGCACCGGCCGGCCCGGATGGTGCTGCTGCCGGCGTTCACGCCAGCACAGATCGACAAGCTCGAGGACAAGGCCCGCGCCGTCTGCAACATGCTGATCGACCGCATCGCCGGCGCCGACCGATGCGACGGCGCCGTCGATTACTCGCAGCACATCCCGGTACGGGTGATCGCCCACATGCTCGGCGTATCCGAGGACGATGGCGACCTGTTCCGCGAATGGATCGAGCTGGTGCTGACCGCCGGCGTCACCGATCCGGCGGCGCTGATGCGCGGCGTCACCGAGATGACCCACTACTTCGTCGCGCAGATCGCGCAGCGCAAGGCGCAGCCCGGCGACGACCTGATCTCGTTCCTGCTGAACACCGATTTCCAGGGCCGCAAGTTCGACGAAGGCCATGTGCTGGGCAGCCTGCGGCTGCTGCTGATCGCCGGCATCGACACCACCTGGAGCGCGATCGGCTCGAGCCTGTGGCACCTGGCCACCCATCCGCAGGACCGGCAACGGCTGGTCGCCGAGCCCGAACTGATTCCCACCGCGATCGAGGAGTTCCTGCGCGCCTATGCGCCGGTCACGATGGCGCGGCTGGTCAAGGCCGACACCGAGATCGGCGGCTGCCCGATGAAAGCCGGCCAGATGGTGATGCTGTCGTTCCCGGCCGCCAACCGCGACCCGGCGATGTTCCCCGATGCCGACAAGGTGATCATCGACCGCCAGCAGAACCGCCATGCGGCGTTCGGCCTGGGCATCCATCGCTGCGTCGGCTCGAACCTCGCGCGGATGGAGATGACGGTGGCGGTGCAGGAGTGGCTGAAGCGCATGCCCGGGTTCTCGCTCGACCCGTCGCTGCCGGTGGAATGGTCCACCGGCACCGTGCGCGGGCCGCGCAAGCTGCCGCTGCTGCTGGGCGTGCGCTGATCGGATGCGCTGATCGGATGCGCTGATCGGATGCGCGGCGATCGCCGCGCGGCTCATCCGAGCCCGAGCGCAGCGCGGACGTCGTGGGCTGCCACCGGCTGCAGCCGTTCCGCGCCGCTCTCGAACACGCCCGCCTCGGTGACGATCCAGCGCATCGGCAGATCGTGCGGCTGCGGCTCGATCGATCGCACCCGCGCCGACTCGTAGCCCACGCCGATCGTGTGCGCCCGCGCCAGCCCCGCCAGTGTGCGGTCGAAATAACCGCCGCCATAGCCCAGCCGGTAGCCGGCCTCGTCGAACCCCACCAGCGGCACCAGCATCAGATCCGGCGACAGCGGCTCGCCGGCGGCCGGTACCGGTATGCCATGGTCGCCTGCCGCCATCGCCGCGCCCGGCTCCCAGCGGCGGAATTGCAGCGCTGCGCCGCGCGCAGCCACCACCGGCAGCGCCGCGCGGCCGCCCTGCGCGATGAACCGGGCGGCCAGCGGCCGCGCATCGAACTCGCCCCGATGAGGCCAGCAGAAGCCCAGCACGGGCGGCGGTGTCGCGGGCAACGCCGGCGATGCCACCGCCGATGACGGAAACGAGGGCGATGCCGGTGACGCCGGCAACGCCGACGGCGCGCGATCGATGGTCAGCACCGCCGACAGCAGCGCGGTGATCGCGCCATCACGCGGGGCGCGCTCGGCGGCGGACATCGCCAGCCGGCGCGCCAGCAGCTCGGCCCTCAGCAGGCGGCGGCGCTCTCGCGCCGCGTCGTCGGGAATCGCGGTAGGCATCATCCTCCGTAAGCCTACGCGCTTTCGCCGCCCGTGTTAGCATCGCGACGCTTTCAGGTGCGGTGCCGCCGGTTCCGGCGGCACCGTTAAACGGGAAGTCGGTGCGCGAACGGGCGGAAAGCTGATCCGCCCGCCGCCAAGCCGACGCTGCCCCCGCAACGGTAAGCGAGTCCGTCGTCCGATCCATGCCACTGGGCATCCGCCTGGGAAGGCATCGGGCGCGGCAGGGCGTGCGCCCTGCACTCGCGAGCCCGGATACCGGCCCGATCGCATCGACGCAGGCGCTGCGGTGGGCAGGCCGGTAGCTTCGTCCCGCACGAACGCACCGGCCTTCACCTCCGCTCCCCCCGCGATATCCAACCAGAGAAACCGCGCGGGGAAGTGCGGCAGGAGGTGGTCCGTGTGCAATTCCGCTTGTAAGTCCCTGATCGGCGCCGCGGCGCTCGCCATCGCCTGGCCGGCCGCCGCGCAGTCCGGCGACCTGCCGGGCGTGGTGGTCACCGCCACCCGCCAGCAGAGCCGTGTCGACCAGCTCGTCGCCGACGTCACGGTGGTCGACCGCGAGACGCTGGAACGCACGAGCGGCCGCACGCTGAGCGAGGTGCTGGCGCAGCAGCCGGGCATCCAGATGTCGTCGAACGGCGGGCCGGGCGCCTTCAGCTCGGTGTTCATGCGCGGCCTGGAGGGGCGGCACGTGCTGCTGATCGTCGACGGCGTGCGGCTCGGCTCGGCCACCGTCGGCGCGCCCAGCCTGGACAACCTCCCGGTCGGCGTGATCGACCGCATCGAGATCGTCCGCGGCCCGATGTCCGGCCTCTACGGCAGCGACGCGGTCGGCGGCGTGATCCAGGTGTTCACGCGGCGCGGCACGCAGGGCGTGCAGCCGTACGCCAGCGTTACCGGCGGCAGCAACCGCTTCGGCCAGATCGCCGGCGGCGTCACCGCGGCCGATCAGCGCTGGGACCTCGCCGCCCACGTGCAGCGCACGACGACGCAGGGCTTCTCGGCGACCAACGCACGGGAGCCGTTCGGCAGCTTCAACGACGATCGCGACGCCTTCCGCCAGACCACCGCCAACCTGCGCGGCGGTTTCCGCTTCAACGATGCCTGGCGCGCCGACGCCCGCTTCCTGCAGTCCGAGGGCAGGACCCGCTACGACGACGGCCCCGGCATCGATTCGCACGCGAAGCTGCGCAACCAGGTCGCCGCGGTGGAGGTCAGCGGCCGGGTCACGCCGGCCTGGAGCACCGTGCTGCGGCTGGGCCGCTCGACCGACGAGTACGACACGCTCGCCACCGCATCGCCGTTCACCGACCTCGGCGTGATCCGCACGACGCAGCGGCAGCTCACCTGGGAGAACACGGTGGCCACGCCGCTGGGCTCGCTGCTGCTGCTGGCCGAGCAGGTGCACCAGGACGTCAGCAAGTCCGGCGATCAGTACGACGTCACCGCGCGAACGATCAACGGCGTGGCCGCCGGCCTCAACGGCCAGGCCGGCAACCACACCTGGCAGCTCAGCGCGCGCCACGACAGCAATTCGCAGTTCGGTTCGCAGAACACCGGCCGGCTGGGCTACGCATATCGGATCGATCCGAACTGGCGGGTGTCGGGCTCGATCGGCACCAGCTTCGTGGCGCCGAGCTTCAATCAGCTCTATTTCCCGTTCTTCAGCAACCCCAACCTGCTGCCCGAGGAAGGCCGCCACGGCGAGCTCGGCGTCAACTGGACGAGCGGGCCGCATACGGTGCGCGCCTCCTGGTTCGACAACCGCATCCGCGGCTACATCACCAGCGGCTCGACGCCGGTGAACATCCCGCGTTCGCGCATCGACGGCATCTCGCTGGTCTACGAGACCCGGCTCGGCAGCAGCACGCGCAGCGGCGCCTCGTACGATCACGTCGACCCGCGCAACGACACCGACGGCACCGCCGGCTACGGCCGGCTGCTGCCGCGCCGCGCCAAGGATGCGGCACGGCTGACCGCCGATCACAGCATGGGCCGCTTCAGCGTCGGCGCCACCGTGGTCGCGTTCAGCCATCGCTACGATGACACCGCCAACACCCTGCGGCTCGCCGGGTATGCGACGATGGATCTGCGCGCCGACTGGCGCATCGACCGGCAATGGACACTCGGCCTGCGACTGAACAATCTGGCGGACCGCGCCTATGAGACCGCGTTCGGCTTCAACCAGCCGGGTCGCGAGGTGTATGTCACGCTCAGATACGCGGGGGGGTGAGCGGCGGGCGGGTGGCGCCGGGCGCCTCGCATCGCCGGCCACCTGCGCCGTCGAGCCGCGCAGGGCGGGCGGCGCATGCGGCGCGCGGCGGGTCGTCGGCCTCCGGCTGCGGTGCGGGCCACTGCCGCTTGCATCGCCCATCGCGCTGCTCATCTGCCTGATCGGCCTGTTCGCGCCGGCCCATGCCGCGGTCACGATCGAGGACGACCGCGGCACGCGGCTCACCTTCACCGAGCCGCCGGCCCGGTTGATCAGCCTGCTGCCGTCGCTGACCGAGGCGGTCTGCGCGCTGGGCGCCTGTGACCGGCTGATCGGGGTCGACCAGCATTCGAACAGCCCCGCCGCGGCCGCCGCCCTGCCCCGGCTCGGCGGCCTGGAGGACACCCAGGTCGAACGGGTGGTGGCGCTGCGCGCCGACGTGATCCTGGCGGCGCCGTCGGCCCGGGTCATCGATCGCCTGCGCGCGCTCGGCCAGCGCGTGCTGGTGCTGGACACCCGCGATCATCGCGACGTGCGGCGATCGCTCGCACTGCTGGGCGACCTGCTCGGCGAACGGCCCCGCGCCGACGCGTTGTGGCGATCGATCGAGACGCAGCTCGAGCAGGCGGCCGCCCGCGTGCCGGCGGCGATGCGCGGCAAGCGCGTGTATTTCGAGGTGGCGTCCGCGCCGTATGCGGCCGGCAGCGCATCGTTCATCGGCGAGACGCTGGCGCGGCTGGGCCTCGCCAACATCGTGCCGGCCGACATGGGGCCGTTCCCGCGGCTCAATCCCGAGTTCGTCGTGCGCGCGCAGCCCGACATCGTGATGGCCGCCGACCGCGAGCTCGCCCGGATGCGATCGCGGCCCGGCTGGTCGCGGCTGCGGGCGCTGCAGGAACACCGCGCATGCGGCTTCGATCCGGCGCGCTACGAGATGCTGATCCGGCCCGGCCCGCGGCTCGGGGAAGCAGCGCTGACCCTGGCCGACTGCGTGGCCGGACTGGCGGGCGGCCGATGAACCCGCGCAGGCGAGCCGGGTTGATGCGCCGGTGAGCACCGTACGAGGCTCCGAAGCCGCGCGCCGCCGTCGGCTGGCGATCGGCCTTGCGCTGATCACCGCGCTGGCCGCGCTCGCCGGCCTCGCCGCCGGCAGCGAGGGCTGGTCGCTGTTGCGTGACGATCCGCAGGGGGCGTTCATCGTCGCCGAGATCCGCGCGCCCCGCACGCTGGGAGCCTGGCTGACCGGCGCGCTGTTCGGGCTGGGCGGGGCGATCGCCCAGGGCCTGTTCCGCAACCCGCTGGCCGATCCGTTCCTGCTCGGCTCGGCGTCCGGCGCATCGTTCGCGGTGGTGCTGGTGCTGGCCTCGGCGAGCCTGGTGCATACGCCGCTGTCGTTCGTCGACGCCGGCTGGCTGCTGCGCACCGGCATCGTCGGCGCCGCCTTCGTCGGCGCGTTCGTCGGCGTGGGGCTGACCTTGCTGCTGTCGCGCGGTGCCGAGCATACGACCCGGCTGCTGCTGGCCGGCGTCGTGGTCGGCGTGGTGCTCGGCGCGCTGAGCGACCTGGTGACCAACCTGGCGCCCGAAACACTGCGCGGCAGGCAGGTGTTCGTGCTCGGCACCACCGGCTTCCTCGGCTGGCCCGCCTGCCTGCTGCTGGCCTGCGCGCTGGCGGCGACGCTGCCGCCGGCCTGGCGGCTGTCGCGCGTGCTCGATGCGCTGACGCTCGGCGAAGACGGCGCGGCCAGCCTCGGCATCCAGGTCGGCCGGATGCGCGTGCTGCTGGTCGCGCTGCTCGCGCTGGCCACCGGCGCCGCGGTCGCACAGGCGGGCCTGGTGGCCTTCGTCGGCCTGGTGTCGCCGCATCTGGCGCGCCGCTTCATCACCGCCACCCACGGCCCGCAGCTACTGGCCAGCGCCGCGATCGGCGGCGCGCTGCTGCTGGTGGCCGACGTCGCTGCACGCAGCCTGATCGCTCCCGCGGAACTGCCGGTCGGCATCCTGACCGCGGTGCTCGGCGGCTTCTACCTGCTGTGGCTGCTCAACCGGCCGGGCGCGCGATGAGCGATGGCGCGCGCGATCGCTCCCCCCGCCGTGCCGCGGCGGACGGTGCCGCGACGGACGGCGACGCATCGACGCTGACCGCTCACGCGCTGACCGTCGCGCTCGGCGGCCGCGAGGTGCTGCACCAGGTCGACCTGACGCTCGCGCGCGGATGGACCGCTGTGATCGGCCCCAACGGCGCGGGCAAGTCGACATTGCTGCGCGCACTGGCCGGACTGCTCGCGCCCGCCGGGGGCCACGTCGCGCTGGACGGCCGGCCGCTGGCCGACTGGCCGGCACGTGCACGCGCGACGCGGATCGGCTGGCTGTCGCAGAACGCGGAGACCACCGGCGACGTCGCCGCGATCGACGTGGTGCGGCTGGGACGGCTGCCGCACCTCGGCCTGCTCGGCACGGCCGGGCCGGCCGACGAGGCGGCGGTGC
>DAISWF010000205.1:0-10766 GCA_036826495.1 Burkholderiaceae bacterium | reverse complement strand
CGCCGAGCTGGTCGGCGTTCGGTCACCTCGATCACGAGAACCTGGACAACTCGCTCGGCCAGTCGGCCTTCCAGGCCGCGAACTACCGCGCCACCGGCACCGAGGTCGGGGTCCGGTACGAGCCCGGCACCGGAACTGAGATCGCGTTGCTGGGCCGACACACCAAGGCGACGTACCCCAATCTGCAGACGGTCGACATCTTCGGCACGCCGATCGCCACGCCGATCTCGAACGACTACAAGCAGAACGCAGCGCTGGTGCGGCTGCAGTTGCGGCCGAACGAAGATACGCGGATCGCCGGCGAACTGGGTTACACCAGGCGCGAATACGACAGCGTGGGAAGCCGCGATTTCAGCGGTCCCACCGCCCGGCTGGGGCTGGACTGGCGGGCCGGGCCCGGCTTCTTCATGGCCACCGAGCTGATTCGCGATCTCGCCTCGGCGAACATCCTGACCGCGAACTACGTGGACAACACCGAGCTGCGGCTGCGTCCGACGTTCGTGCTGACCGGCAAGATCAACCTGAACGGCTCGTTGAGCTACGCGAAGATCGGCTGGAAGGGTGATCCGGGCCTGGTCTCCCAGACGTCCGGCTATCGCAAGGACACGCTGATCATCGGCGGCCTGCAGCTCGCCTACGAGTACTCCCGGGTGCTGACATTGACCGCCGATGTTCGCCACGAACGTCGCGATTCGAACTTCAGTTTCGCCGAGTACAAGAACAACATCTTCGGCGTGGGGATCCAGGCGCGGTTCTGACCGAGCCGGCTCTCATCGACCTCCGCGGTTCCGGGGCCGGGTCCGAGTTCCGGGCCCGCGCCGCCCGCGGCACGACGCCCCTTGCAAGGGGCGTTTTTCGTCGGCGCGCCGGCGCCGTTGTTGCCGCGCTACCGTGCCGCACGCCGCCGCCGCCGCCAGTCGGGTCAGCGCCGCCGAGTGTTGCGATTGACCAATTCGCGCGACTTCCTTCCTCCTAATCGGCAGGGGTTGGCGCTAACATCTGTCGACTTCCTTGCCTTCGATGGACGGACCTTCGCCATGATGAACACGATTTTCAGGGCCCTGCTGGTCATGCTGGCGCTGCAGCTCGGCCTGGGAACCGCGACTGCTCAGCAGGCGCCGGCGTCTGCCGCCGCCGCGGCTGCCACGCAACGCGACGACTACGTGCTGGGCCCCGGCGACCAGATCCGCATCCAGGTGTTCCAGAACCGTGACCTGGAGATCGATGCGCGGATCTCGGAGGCCGGCCTGATCTCGTTCCCGCTGATCGGCACCGTCAAGGTCGGCGGCCTGTCGCCCACCGACGTCGAGCGCCTGATCGCACGGCGCCTGAAGGACGGCAACTTCCTGCAGAACCCGCAGGTCACCGTCAACGTGGTCACCTTCCGCAGCCAGCAGGTGGCGGTGCTGGGCAACGTCACGCGGCCCGGCCGCTATCCGCTGGAAACCACCGGCATGCGGCTGTCGGAGGTGCTGTCGCTGGCCGGCGGCATCTCGCCCACCGGCGGCGACGAGGTGGTGCTGGTCACCAATCGCGACGGCAAGGTGCAGCGCATCGAGATCGACCTGGTCGATCTGTTCACCGTCGGCGACCTGACCAAGGATCTGCCGATGCGGGCCGGCGACGTGATCTTCGTGAATCGCGCGCCCAATTTCTACGTCTACGGCCAGGTTCAGCGTCCCGGCATGTACACCGTCGATCGCGGCATGACCGTCGCGCAGGCGATCGCCAAGGGCGGTGGTCTGACCTTGCGCGGCACCGACAAGGGTGTGCGCGTGCATCGCCGCTATCAGAACCGTTCGGTGCAGGTCATCGAACCCAAGCTCGACGATCCGATCAAGCCGGACGATCTGGTGTTCGTCCGCGAAAGCATCTTCTGATCGGCCCCGGCTGACCGGGCGGGCACGAAGGCGCCCGCATCATCACGCGCGGCGCATCCTCCGGGGCGCCGCGCGTTTCATTTGCGCCGTCATCCGGGGACGGTGCGTCGCGCTTCGCCGCTGCGGGAGGTCATCGGCAGCGGCGCGCAGTTGCGCTCACCCGTTGCGCCGCCGCCGGTGCCAGTCGACCGTCTTGCGCAGCCCCTCGTCGAGCGGCACGCGCGGCTGCCAGCCGGTCAGCCGGGTCGTCGTCTCGACGTCGGCGATGAAGCCCGGCGGGCCGGGGCGATCGGGAAGTTCGCCGAAGGCGAGCTCGCCGGCGCCGATCAGCGCCCGCAGCTTCTGCACGATGTCGCGGGCGCAGGTCGGATGGCCCGAGCCGATGTCCAGCGTGTCGGCTGAATCGGGCGTATCGGTCGAGTCCGGCGGCGGCTCGGCGAACGCCGCCACGATCAGCCCGTCGGCCGCATCGTCGACGTAGATCCAGTCCTCGATGCGCAGACCCTGCGACAGCCGGGCGCGGCCGCCGTCGAGCAGCGTGTCGATCGTGTACGGCACCAGCCGCTTGCCGTTGGGATCGTCGGGCCCGTAGACGAAGCCGATCCGCGCGGTGACGACCGGCAGGCGGTGCAGCCGACGGGCGGCGCCGGCCAGGATGTGCGCAGTGGCCTTGGCGGCCGCATAAGGCGAGCCGAATTCGGCCGGCCCGCACAGCGGGTCCGACGCCTCCAGCGAACCCGGCATCACGATGCGCGCGTCCGGGCAATGTTCGAGCGCCGCGACCAGCAGGTCGCCGGTGGCGGTCACGCACGAATCGACCGCCGCGCGAAATGCCGCCACCGATTGCGCGCCGCTCGCATGCGTCGCCAGATGGATCACCCGGGTGAAGCGGTGGCTGCCGAGCAGCGCATCGAACGCGCCCCGTTCGCCCAGGTCGGCGGTCACCCATTCGATCGGCGGCTCGGCCTCGCGCTTGGAGGCCCGACTGGTGCAGACGATCCGTCCGACGCCCAGCGTCGCCAGTCGCTGCACCAGATGCCGCCCGATGAATCCGCTCGCGCCGGTGACCAGCACCGTTTCGCCGGTCAACGATCGTGAAGCGGTGATCGAACCGTTGGTCGCGAACGATAGCGATGAAGCGGCCGCCGGGCCACCGCCGCCCGGCGCCGGCACCGTCATGGCCCGACCCTCAGACCGGTGCTCTCGATCCAGCCCAGATAGTGCGCGAGCAGGATCAGCAGGAACAGCGCGATGGAGAAGCCCACGCGCAACGACAGCGCGCGCACCACGTTGCGGGTGCGGCCGCGATCGCGCACCAGGAACACCAGCGCCGAGCCCAGGCTGGCCAGGATCAGCACGAACGCGATGACGATCACCACTTTCATCACGGCATTGTAGGTCAGCGGAACGGTGCCCCGAGAACCGTGATCGCACCCGATGCGGTCACCTCGAGTTCGTCCGCAGGCTGCGAGGCGGGGTTGCACCGGAAACGGGCGCCCGCAGCCGTTACAATGCCGGCCGTGTCCACTGCTGCTCCCCTTGCCGACAACGTGTCCGCCGATCGCGAGCGTTCCGACGACGCACTGCCCGATCCCGCGCGGCGCCGCCGTCAGCGGCTGAAGCTGCTGCTGATCCTGGCGGTCTGCGCGTCGCCGGTGCTGGCCTCCTACTTCGTCTACTACGTCGTCCGTCCGCAGGGCCGCACCAACCATGGCGATCTGATCGACCCGCAGCGGCAGGTGGCGGCGATGGGCGGCCGTGCGCTCGGCGTTGCCGCCGACGGCGGCAACCTGGTCCCCGAGACCGGTCCGCAGGCCGGGCGGCTGGCCGCGTTCGCCGGCCGCTGGGTGATGCTGACGGCCGTTCAGGGGCCCTGCGACAAAGCCTGCGCCGAGCGCCTGTGGGTCATCCGCCAGGTGCGGCTCACGACCGGCAAGGACCAGGACCGGATCGAGCGGGTGCTGCTGCTGTCGGCCGACGCGCCGGTGCCGCCGCCGGCGCTGCTGGCCGAGCATCCGGGGTTGCAGCTCATCCGCGCCGATGCGGCGCTGGACTGGCTGCCGGTGTCGGCGGCCGGCGGCGACGCGCCTTCGGACCACATTTATATCGTCGACCCGCACGGCAACCTGATGATGCGCTTTGCCCGCGACGCCGACCCCAGCAAGATGAAGAAGGACGTCGCGCGCCTGCTGCGTGCGTCGCGCATAGGTTGAAGCGGATGTATCGGCGACTGATCGGTATCGCGGTGGTGTTGACGTTCGGGCTGGTGATGCTCGGCGCCTATGTGCGTCTGACCGATGCCGGCCTCGGCTGCCCCGACTGGCCGGGCTGCTACGGCACGCTGAGCCCGGTCCATGCGAGCGACCAGATCCGCCAGGCCGTCGAGGAGCAGGGCGGCGAGCATGGCCCGGTGTCGATGGGCAAGGCCTGGCGCGAGATGGGGCACCGTTACATCGCTGCCAGTCTCGGGCTGCTGATCGTCGTCATCGCATGGATCGCCTGGCGCCGGCGCCGCACGCTGCAGCAGTCGCCGGGCCTCGCGCTGGCACTGGTCGCGGTGGTGATCCTGCAGGGGCTGTTCGGCAAATGGACGGTGACCTTGCTGCTGAAGCCGGCGATCGTCACCGGGCATCTGATCGGCGGGCTGCTGACCCTGGCGATGCTGCTGTGGCTGTGGCAGCGCCAGGTGCCGTGGAAACGCTTCGTCGATGCCGAGCCGGTGGCGGCGCTGCGCGGGCTGGCGCTGCTCGGCCTGGTGCTGCTGTGCGTGCAGATCGTGCTGGGCGGCTGGACCAGCACCAACTACGCGGCGCTGGCCTGCACCGATCTGCCCACCTGTCAGGGGCAGTGGTGGCCGCCGGTGAATTTCGCCGACGCGTTCCATGTGTTCCGCGAGCTCGGCCGCACCGGCGACGGCGAGATGCTGCCGGCCGACGCATTGACCGCGATCCATCTGTCGCACCGTATCGGCGCGGTCGTCGTCACCGTCGTGCTGGGCTGGCTCGCGCACCGGCTGATGGCCACGCCGGGCCTGCGGGCGCTGGGCATCGGCCTGCTGGTGGTGCTGGTCGTGCAGGTGCTGCTGGGGCTGGCGAACGTCTGGTTCAGCCTGCCGCTGTCGGTGGCGGTCGCCCACAACGGCGGCGCCGCGCTGCTGCTGGCGCTGCTCGTGGTGCTAAACTTTCAGGTGGTCCGCGCCCATCTGCAGATCTGACCAACCCGTGCAGGTATCCCACCACGTCCAACCGCTGGGCTGGCGCGATCAGGTGTCGCGCTACGTCGCCCTGACCAAGCCGCGCATCGTGCTGCTCGCGTCGTTCTGCGCGCTGATCGGCATGCTGCTGGCGAGCGACGGTCCGGTCGCCTGGTCGGTGTTGACCGCCGGCATCGCCGGCATCGGCCTGCTGGCTGCAGCCGGCTTCGCGTTCAACTGCCTGATCGAACGCGGCGTCGATGCGCGGATGACGCGCACCCGGGCGCGGCCGCTGGTGCGCGGCGAGGTGAGCCCGCTGGGCACGCTGGTGTTCGCCGGCGCGCTGGGCGGTCTGGGCGCCTGGCTGCTGCACACCTTCGTCAATCCGCTGACGATGTGGCTGACCCTGGCCACCTTCGTCGGCTATGCGGTGGTGTACACGGTGATCCTGAAGCCGGCCACGCCGCAGAACATCGTGATCGGCGGCGCCTCGGGCGCGATGCCGCCGCTGCTCGGCTGGGTCGCGGTCACCAACCAGATCGACGCGCAGGCGCTGGTGCTGTTCCTCATCGTGTTCGTCTGGACGCCGCCGCACTTCTGGGCGCTGGCGCTGTACCGGCTCGAGGACTATCGCCGCTCGGGCCTGCCGATGCTGCCGGTCACGCACGGGTCGCACTTCACGCGGGTCAACATCCTGCTGTACACGGTGCTGCTGGTGGCCACGACCTTGCTGCCGTTCGCGATCGGCATGAGCGGCTGGCTCTATCTGGTCTGCGCGCTGGTGCTCGATGCGCTGTTCGTCCGCTATGCCTGGCGGCTGCTGCGCGATTACTCCGACACGCTCGCGAAGAAGACGTTCGGCTACTCCATCCTCTACCTGGCGGCGCTGTTCGGCGCGTTGCTCGTCGATCACTATGTCTGAAGCTCGTCGGCGCGGCCGCCGCGGCTTCCTCGCGCGCGGAGTGTCGGGCGCTTGGTCATTGGCCGCCCTGTCGCCGGCCGGCCGGGCGGGGGCGCTGCTGCGCGCCGCACGGCTCGCCGTGCCGCTGTCGCCGGCCGCGCTGGCGGCGGCTTGCAAATCGGACGACCGGCCGCGGTTCCGCAATACCGACATCACCGGTGCCGATTTCGCCCGCGGTTTCTCGTTGACCGGGCATGACGGCCAGCCGCGCACCCTCGACAGCTTCAAGGGCAAGGTGGTCACCGTGTTCTTCGGCTTCACCCAGTGTCCGGACGTCTGCCCGACGACCCTGGCCGAGATGGCCGAGGTGATGAAGCTGCTCGGCCCCGACGCCGACCGGGTGCAGGCACTGTTCATCACCGTCGATCCGGAACGCGACACGCCCGAGCTGCTGTCGAAATACGTACCGGCGTTCGATCCGCGCTTCCTCGGGCTCTACGGCGATGCCGATGCGATCGCCCGCACCGCGCGCGAATTCAAGGTGTTCTATCAGAAGGTGCCCGGCAAGACGCCGGGGCAGTATCAGGTCGATCACACCGCCGCCAGCTTCGTGTTCGACCCGCAGGGCAAGGTGCGGCTGTACGTCAAGTACGGCCAGGGCGCCGAGCCGCTTGCTCATGACATCCGGCTGCTGCTCGGCTCGGCAGCCGGCTAGTGTGATCAGGCCGCGCTGATCGGGCCGGCCGTTCCCGGTCGCCGTTCCCATCGGTCGCGCCGGGACTGTCCGGCGGCCGGCCGCGATCCGTCCTATCATCATCGGTCAGCCGGCGGTGCCCGGCATCTTCGGACGGAGTTCCCGATGACCACCGCTTTCGAGTTCTCGGCCACCGACATCGCCGGCAAGCCCCGCAAGCTGGCCGACTACCGCGGCAAGGTGCTGCTGGTCGTCAACACCGCCAGCCAGTGCGGCCTGACGCCCCACTACAAGGGGCTGCAGGAACTCCACGAGAAGCACGGCGACCGGGGCCTGGCGATACTCGGTTTCCCGTGCAATCAGTTCGGCGCACAGGAACCGGGCGACGAGTCGGCGATCGCCGAGTTCTGCGAGGTCAACTACGGCGTGACGTTCCCGATGTTCGCGAAGATCGACGTCAATGGACCGAACACCCATCCGCTGTTCGGCTGGCTCAAGGAGGAGGCGCCAGGGCTGCTGGGCACCCGCGACATCAAGTGGAACTTCACCAAGTTCCTGATCGGTCGCGACGGCAAGGTCATCGAGCGGTTCGCGCCGACCACGGTGCCCGCCGACATCGAGCCGGCGATTCAGAAGGCGTTGGCCTGACCGGCCCCGCCCGCCAATAAAAAACCGCCCGCAGCTCGCGCTTTAGGCGGTAAGGAGGAGGGAGGAAACTCGAGAGACGGTGGGTAGCGCGGCCGGGCCGCGCCCCATGACCGTCAGGCGTACTGCGCCAGCAAACCTTTCATCTTCTGCAGCGCCTTGGTCTCGATCTGTCGGATCCGTTCGGCCGACACGCCGAACTCGTCGGCCAACTCATGCAGGGTCATCGTGCCGCCGTCACTGTCGTCACGCAGCCAGCGGGTCTCGACGATCCGGCGGCTGCGCGGATCCAGGCCGGCCAGCGCCTTCTCCAGGCCTTCGCCCTGCAGCCGGTCGTACTGGCGCGCCTCGATGATCCGGTCGGGCTCGGCATTCGGAGCCGCCAGGTAGGCGATCGGCGCGAAATCCTCCTCGCCGTCGTCGACCGACGTCTCCAGCGCGATGTCCTGCCCGGTCAGCCGGGTTTCCATCTCGACCACGTCCTGCTTGCGGACGTTCAGCTCTTCGGCCAGCGCGTCGACATCGGCCGCCGTCAGCGTGTGGGCGTCGGTGCGGTGCGACCGCAGGTTGAAGAACAGCTTGCGCTGCGCCTTGGTCGTGGCGACCTTGACCAGCCGCCAGTTCTTCAGGATGTACTCATGGATCTCGGCGCGGATCCAGTGCAGCGCGAACGATACCAGCCGCACGCCCCGCTCCGGGTCGAAGCGCTTGACCGCCTTCATCAGGCCGATGTTGCCCTCCTGGATCAGGTCGGCATGCGGCAACCCGTACCCCAGGTACTGCCGGGCGACCGACACGACCAGCCGCAGGTGCGACATCACCATCTCGCGGGCGGCCGCCAGATCCTGCGTGTCACGGAAGCTGCGGGCGAGCTCTTTCTCGCGCTCCGCAGTCAGCATTGGCAGCCGATTGACGGCTGCGATATAAGCGTCGATGTTGCCAACTGCCGGCAGCGCCATCGCGGCGCTGGCAGCGCTTGCGGGTACCACGGCTGTAGACACTTGAGACATAGTTTGGAAGATCCTTTCTTGCGCCCGTATACCGGGCGACTTGAACAAATGTTAGCACTCCAGGGTAGAGAGTGCTAATTGAACCTGACGATCGGAGGGATAGAACGGAACAATCGCGACAGTTTGCCCCCTCGGTGAAGTCAACGCATTGAAAAACATCAACAAATCCGCTCGCCAGGTGAATCGCCGATCCCTGCCTTCAGGGTCGGACGGGCGGGTTTCCCCTTTCATGGAGACTCCTTGATGAAGCTCTACACCTATTTCCGCAGTTCGGCCTCGTTCCGGGTCCGCATCGCGATGAACCTGAAGGGGCTGAAATGGGACCCGGAGGTGGTATGGCTGCTGGACGAGGAACAAACGCGGCCCGGGTACGTCCGGTTGAATCCCCAGGCGCTGGTGCCGACCCTGGTCGACGGCGACCATCGGCTGATCCAGTCGCTGGCGATCATCGAGTACCTGGACGAGACCCATCCGCAGCCGCCGCTGCTGCCGGCCGACCCGGCCGGCCGGGCCCGGGTCCGGGCGCTGGCCCAGGTCATCGCCTGCGAGATCCATCCGCTGAACAACCTGCGGGTGCTGAAGTACCTGAAGAAGGACCTCGCGCAGCCCCAGTCGGTGGTCGACCAGTGGTACCGGCATTGGTGCGAGGAAGGTCTGCAGGCGCTGGAAGGGCTGCTGGCCGGCGGCCGGGCAGGGCGCTACTGCCACGGCGACCAGGTATCGGTCGCCGACATCTGCCTGGTGCCGCAGATCTTCAACGCCCGCCGGTTCGACGTCGACCTGTCGCGGTATCCGACGGTGCTGGCGATCCATGAGCGGCTGATGCAGCTCGATGCGTTCGAGCAGGCCCGGCCCGAACGCCAGCCCGAGGCGGCGCGGGCGGCACCCCCGCCGCGGCCGGCCGGTTGAGAGAGGTGAGCGGCTGGCCGGCTGGTTACCGCCGAGGTCGGAGCACCGGCCGGGTAGTCGTGGTCAGCGGTTCGGGGGCGGCAGCGCCGAGCGAGCCCGCCCGGCGGCCGGCGACCGCCCGGGGCCAGCCGCTGCATCAGGCGCGGCGTCGGTTGGCGGATCGGCACCGCGGGCAAGCGGGCCGCTCAGCCCTGGCCGGTCAGCGCCTCGGCGAACTCGGCGGCGCTGAATGCCTGCAGGTCGTCGATGCCTTCGCCGACGCCGATGAAGTAGACCGGGATCGGCTTGTTGCGTTGCTGCCAGGCCAGGCCCAGCAGCGCGCCGCCCTTGGCGGTGCCGTCCAGCTTGGTGACGATCAGGCCGCTCAGGTTCACCGCGTCGTCGAACGCCTTGACCTGCGCCAGCATGTTCTGGCCGGTGTTGCCGTCGAGGATCAGCAGGGTCTGGTGCGGCGCGCCGGGCATCGCCTTGCCGATGACCCGCTTGATCTTCCTGAGCTCGTCCATCAGGTGGGTCTGCGTCGGCAGCCGCCCGGCGGTGTCGACCATCACGACGCCGGTGGCCCGCGCCAGGCCGGCGCTGACCGCGTCGAACGCCACCGCTGCCGGGTCGCCGCCCTGCTGCGCGATCACCTGCACGCCGTTGCGTTCGCCCCAGGTGATCAGTTGCTCGCGGGCGGCGGCGCGGAAGGTATCGCCGGCCGCCAGCAGGATGGTCTTGCCTTCGCGCCGCAGGTGATGGGCGAGCTTGCCGATCGAGGTCGTCTTGCCGGCGCCGTTGACGCCGGCGATCATCAGCACCAGCGGCGTCGCCTCGTCGATGTCGATCGGCCGCTCCAGGATCGCCAGATCCTCCGCGATCAGCTCGCGCAGCGCGGTGCGCACCTGCTCGCCGTCGGCGAGCTTGCGCTCCTTGACCCGCTGACGCAGCCGCGTCAGCAGCCGCTGGGTGGGTTCATAGCCGGTGTCGCCCATCAGCAGCGCGGTTTCCAGCTCCTCGAACAGCGCCTCGTCGACCTTGACGGTACGGAACAGCCCGACCAGGTTGCCCCGGGTCTTGGTCAGCCCCTGCTTGAGCCGTGCCATCCAGCCTGCACGCGCCGCCGGTGCCGGCGTCTCGACGACCTCGACGAAGGCCGGTTCGGGCTCGGGAGCGAGGGCGGGCGGAGGGGCGACGGCGGCGACAGGTGCGAGGGACGCAGGTGCAGGCGCGGCCGTGGTGGGCGCAGCAGTGGCGGACTCAGCAGTGGCGGACTCAGCAGTGGCGGATGCGGCAGCGGCGGATGCGGCAGTGGCGGGTGCCGGGGAGGCGGAGGCGGCAGCGGTCGGCGCGAAGGTGTAGCCGGGCGCGGCGGGAGGCTGGGCTGGCACCGTTACCGCAACGGTCTGGGCGACGGCTGATGCCGTGGCGGCCGGCGCGGGTGTCGGAGGGACCGCGGGTCCGCGCTCGGCCGCGCCGTTGACAGCGGGTGTGGCGGGTGCAGTAGGTGCAGTAGGTGCGGCGGATGCAGCGGGAGCCGGCCCGGCGGGCCGGG
>DAISWF010000204.1:0-10891 GCA_036826495.1 Burkholderiaceae bacterium | reverse complement strand
CCCTCACCCGCGTGGTGGCCCACGGCTCGATCTCGGGCCGCCGCATCACGGTCGCGATCGTCGGGGCCGGCATCGCCGGCCTGGCGGCGGCCCGCGCGCTACGCGCCGCCGGCGTCACCGACTACCGGCTGTTCGAACTCGAGGACGCGCCCGGCGGCAACAGCCGCGCCGGCACCGTCGCGTCGCTGCCGTGCCCGTGGGGCGCGCACTACCTGCCGGTGCCCGATCCCGCCGACCGCAGCGAAGCGGCCGGCGACCTGCGCGCATTGCTGCGCGAGGTCGGCGCGCTGCACTCCAGCGACGGCCGCGACAGCTTCGACGAACGGATGCTGTGCCATGCGCCGCAGGAACGGCTGCTGATCGACGGCCGCTGGCACGGCAGCCTGCTGCCGCCGGCCGAGCTTGCGCCGGGCGCGCAGGACGACTACCGCCGCTTCGCCGACCTGATCGCCGCCGAACGCGCGACCGGCCTGTATCCGCTGCCATCGGCCCCGTCGCTGGCCACGAACCCCCGGCTCGCCGCGCTCGACCGACAGACCTTCGCGCAATGGCTCGACGATCACCGGCTGACCGGCGAACCGCTGCGCTGGTACCTCGATTACTGCTGCCGCGACGACTACGGCGCCGGCATCGCCGAAGTCTCGGCCTGGGCCGGCGTGCACTACTTCGCCAGCCGCCACGGCTTCTTCGCCCCGTCGTCGCCCGGCGCCAACGACTACGACGACCGCACCGAGGTGCTGACCTGGCCGCAGGGCAACGGCTGGCTGGTCGAGCGTCTCGCGGCTCCGCACGATGGACGCATCCAGACCGGATCGCTGGTGCGCGCGGTCCACCGCGCCCGGGGCGGCGGCGATCATCGGCTGGAGGTGTGGCGGGCTGCGGCCGGCCTCCCCGAAGAATGGCACGCCCGGTACGTGATCTTCGCGGCTCCGCTGTTCGTCGCCGCCCGCGTGCTGCAGCCGCTGCCCGAACCCCTCGCCGCGCTTCGCCCGTACCTGCGGTATTCGAGCTGGCAGGTCGCGAACCTCTATCTGCCGCGCCCGCCGGCCGAACGCCCCGGCGTGCCGCGCGCCTGGGACAACGTGATCTACGGCGGGTCGTCGCTCGGCTACGTCGACGCCGGCCATCAGACGCTGGCCTCGCGCCCCGGCGCCACGGTCTTCACCTGCTATCAGTCCGAAGGCCCCTCGACCCAGGCCCGCCAGGCGCTCTACGACGCATCATGGAAGGCCAGCGTCGACCGCCTGCTCGCCCAACTGACCCCCGCCCACGCCGACATCCGCGACCGCGTCGCCCATGTCGACATCATGCGCTGGGGCCATGCGATGCTGGTGCCGGTGCCCGGCCTGCGCAGCCGCTCACCGCTGGCCGCGCTGATGAGCCCCGGCACGGGCCTTGTCGCCAGCGGCACAGGCTCCTCCACCGGCGGCGCGGGCTCCCCCAGCGACAGCCGCCTCGCCTTCGCCCACAGCGACCTCGCAGGCTATTCGATCTTCGAGGAGGCGTTCGCCCACGGCATGGCGGCCGGCCGCGTGGCCGCGGCGTTCGTCAGCGGGCAGCGGAACTGATACGACCCTGATACGACCCCGTGCAGCCCGTGCAGTGAAGCCGCCAACGATCGCTGCCGCCGTTGCCGCGGAGCCGCAGCCAGCGCCAATATCGGCGTCGAAGAACAGAGATCCGCAACCAACATCAACCGGCATCGAAGCAGCGAACCGGATCACCGAGCGGTCGACTGCCGAAATGGACTACCGAGCAGTGGGGAACGCGGAGGGGAGAACACGGAAGGAGATCGCGCAGGGAGCACGCAGGGAGATCGCGGAGGGAGATCGCGGAGGACCGTTCCACGTTGATCCTTGTTTTCTCGAGTGAGTCAGAAAACTGTACTCGATACAGTTTTCTGACTCACTCCCGAAACAGATATCGATGGACCCCTCCCGGGCGTTCGTCCACTCGCCCGGTTTTGAACCCGCCCAGTCCAGGCCTCCTGGATCGGCCGTCGGTCTGATGTCCCACGGAGACGGCGGCACTAGAATCGACGTATGGGTCTTTCACATCCGCGGCACCTGCTGCACCGGAACATGGGTCCGATCGCCTGGACCATGACTGCGATCGGAGACGGCTGGTCGGCATTGATCATCGACAAGTTGCTGCATCACCGCCCTGCGCGTTTCCAGGATTTCCGAATCTGGTTGGTCAGCCTGCCGCCGAGCACGTTGTCGGCGCGGCTCAGGTATCTGGAGGAAAGGGGGGTCATTGAACGCCGCGTGTATCAGGAGCGTCCGCAGCGCTGCGAGTACGCGTTGACCGAGTTCGGCCGCAGTCTCGGGCCGGTGTTTCAGTCGATGCGAGCGTGGGGGCGCGAAGGCATGATGCGAAATCGAGCGCTGGCCCAGGCGCTCCGGCGGGCTGCGCCGCCCGGGCGTCATATATCGCTGAACGATGTGCCGTTCAACGGATTACCCGCGGAGGGGATTGCGCCCGGCCTCGCAAGGAGCGGCGACGCGCCGCAGCGTGCACCCGGGTCCGGTAGATCTCCGTTCAGTGAATCGCCGCGGCCACGATGATCGCAATCCCCAGGCACATCGCGCCAACCACCAGCGCCAGTGCCACGTTCTTCTTCTCGACGATCTCGCCCCACAGGTCGTAGGGCGTGATCTTGTCGATGACCAGGAAGCAGACCCAGAACGCCAGAACGCCCAGCAGCGAATAGACCAGCGAGCCGATCAGCACCGCGGGCTTGAACCAATCCACCATGTCGCGATTCCCCGGTTCAGAAGAGCTTCTTCAGCAGCTCGGCCTTCTTCGCGTCGAACTCGGCCTGGGTCAGGATGCCCTTGGTCACGAGCTCGTGCAGCTTCTCGAGCGCGCCGGTCACTTCCTCGGGCTTCAGGCCCACCGGCGCTGCGCCGGAGCCGCCACCGGCCTCTCCCTGCAGCCCCTTCTGCACTTGCTGCGCCATCACCTGACCCAGGGCGATGCCGGCGCCCAGCCCCATTGCGTCGCCGGCCACGCCGCTGCCGCCGCCGGAGTTGGCCGCCATCGCCGGGATCGCCTGCGCGGTCTGGTACTGCATGAACTTGCCCATGTCGTTGCCGACCATGCCCATGCCGATGCGCTGATCGAGGATCTTCTGCAGCTCGTCGGGCAGCGACAGGTTCTGCAAGGTCAGCATGTCGAGCTTGAGCCCGATCTTCGCGAATGTCGGGTCCGCCTCGGCGGCGATCGCGCGGGCGAACTCGACCTGATTGGCGGCGAGATCGAGGAACGGAACGCCGCTCGCGGCGATCGCGTTCGAGATGTTCTGCAGCAGCAGCCCGCGAAGCT
The DNA here is from genome assembly GCA_036826495.1 of Burkholderiaceae bacterium. Lineage (GTDB taxonomy): Bacteria > Pseudomonadota > Gammaproteobacteria > Burkholderiales > Burkholderiaceae_E > DAISWF01. Next base: position 7,564 of record DAISWF010000204.1, on the reverse strand, counting down.
GCCCGTCGAGATCGGCGACGGTGTACTGGTCGCGGGTGCCGCTGATCTCGGTGTGGAACAGCTTCGGGTCGACGACGCGGTACGCATAGTTGCCGAATGCGCGGATGCGCACCGCGCCGAAATCCTTGTCGCGCACCGTGACCGGCTGCGGCGTGCCCCATTTGCGGTCGGTCTGCTGGCGGGTGCTGAAGAAGTACACGTCGCTCTTGAACGGCGACTCGAACAGCTTGTCCCAGTTCTTCAGGTAGGTCAGGATCGGCAGCGTCTGCGTGGTCAGCTTGTACATGCCGGGGCCGAACGCATCGGCCGCCTTGCCCTCGTTGACGAACAGCGCCATCTGCGACTCACGCACCGTCAGCGATGCGCCGTTCTGGATCTCCATCTCCTGCATCGGGAACCGCCACGACAGCACACCATCGGACTGCTCGGTCCACTGGATGATGTCGATGAACTGCTTCTTCAGAAAATCCATCAGGGCCATGGCACGACGCTCCCGGAGGCGTTTCGATGGCGCCACTATACTGCGGGCGCGCCGGATTGGGATGCTGCGTCAGCGCGCCGCGCAGCAGCCGGTAGGCAGCCGGTTCGAACCGGCGCCCGGCGCGGGCGGCGAGCGCTTGCGCGGCGGCTTCATCGCCAGCGGTGCCGAGGTGGCACCACCTGTCGAACACATGCCAGTCCTCTCTGGCCGCGGCCCCGTCCTTGGCGCGTTCCCCCTCGGCGCGTTCAACCAACGCGCGTTCAACCAAGGCGACCGGCCCCGGCCACGGCCAGGCGGGGATCCGGTGATTGGCCAGCACCTCGGCCACCCGCCGCAGGTGACCGGCGGCGGCTTCGGCGCCCACGCAGCAGCCGGCGCAGCGCCCGAGCTGGCGGTTGAAGCAGGGGCTGCCCGGCGGCCCGCGCTCGATGCGCAGCGCCCGCAGGCACAGGCCGTGCTGGGGCGCCGCGTCGGTCAGCAGCCGATGCACCGCCGCGCGCGACGTGAACGGGCCGTAGCGGCCGGGCAGGTCGGCGGGGGACAGCGCGGACAGCGGCGTGAAACGCAGCGGCGCGGCCGGCTTCGTATCGAACGGCTCCGCGGACACGGGCTCCGCGAACGCGGGCTCCGGGGCCGCCGACTCCACGAACACCGGCTCAGGGAACAACAGCCGCTCCCGCCTCCGCGACGCCACGTTGTGCGCCGGCATCCGTTCGCGGATCAGCCGCTGCTCGAGGAGCTGGGCGCCGAGGTCGCCGGCGGTTTCCTGCCATTCGATGCGTCGGGTCTCGCTGGCCAGCCGCAGGCCGCGCTCCGACCGCCAGTCGAGCACGAAGTGGCTGGACACCCGCTCGCGCAGATGCCGGCTCTTGCCGATGTAGAGCGGATGCTCGTTGAGGCCATAGAACAGATAGACGCCAGGGCCGCGCGGCACCCGCGTCAGCGTGTCGGCCGGCAGGTGCGCGGGCAGGCTGGGCTGCTTCAGCAGCAGCCTGATCGCCGGCTCCACGGTGCCGTCGCCGCGCCGGCGGTACATCGCGTTCAAGTACTCCCACAGCACTCGCGCATCGCCGAGCGCCCGGTGACGCCCATCGACCGGCAGCCGATGGCGTGCGATCAGCGCATCGAGCGAATGCGGCGAGCGGTCGGGGTCGAGCAGCTTCGACAGCCGCACCGTGCACAGCGTGCGCGCGCCGAACTCGATGCCGCAGCGCGCGAACTCGGCTTTCAGGAAGCCGTAGTCGAAACGCGCATGGTGGGCGACGAACACCGTGTCCGGCCCCGCCAGCCGCGGCAGCAGCTCGCCGGCCAGCTCGCCGAATGTCGGCGCGCCGGCCACCATCGCCGGCGTGATGCCGGTCAGGAACTGGATCTCGGCCGGGATCGCCATGCGCGGATTGACCAGGCTCGTCCATTCGTCCGTCACCGCCCAATCACCCCCCGCGGCGCGCCGCGCGCCGATCACCGCCACCTCGGTGACCCGCCCCGCCAGCGGCGACGAACCGGTCGTTTCGACATCGACGAAGGCGAAGCGCTGACTGGACATCCGTCCAGTATAAGCGGTCGGCCTCGTGGTTGGCGATCTCGCTGGCGACCCCCGCCTGGAACCGGGTGCCCGCCGGGTCCTGACCGCCATTCATCCCCCCGGGCCCGCCGCCGATCACGCGTCGGCCGAAATGTGCGGGATTTCCTTCTCTAATTCGTTGCCGGCCGCGCTTCGTCGCAGGCTGGTCCGGGTGGAACGGGTCCATCCGAGGAAACCGACTGATCCGCGCCAGGGGGCTGATCGAGCCTCCAATGATCGATACGACGCAACAGAAGGCGGCTGTCCGCCGTCGCGTTACCAGCCTGTCCGCACTGGCCATCGCCGCGCTGCTCGCCGCCTGCAGCGGCGGCTCCGGCGACGGCAGCAGCACCGCGAGCGGCGGCGCGAACCCCGCCAGCGCCGGCGGCCAGCCCGCCGCTGCCACCGTCAACGGGTCGGTCGACGCCTACGGCAATCCCGTCAGCAGCGATGTCAGCGTCGCCGCCGTCGCCAACGCCAACCCGGACGTCCCGACCACCAAGTCCGACGCCGTCCGCTTCCTCGAACAGTCCGGCTTCGGCCCCAACGAGACCACGGTGGCCGAGACGATGCAGCGCGGCCCGCGCAAGCAGTTGCTGATCCAGTTCGACGAGCCGGCTTCGCGCTACACCTACACGTTGCCGGCCGCGCAGTACCGCGATCAGATCCATTCGGCCGCGCGCCAGGACTTCTGTGCGCAGTTCGCTTCCGAAACGCCGGAGCGCGACAACTGCTGGCGCGACTGGTATTCGACGCAGCCGATGGCCTGGGACTTCTTCCGCCAGGCCACCGCGAACCGCGATCAGCTCCGCCAACGCGTCGCGCTGGCGCTGTCGCAGATCTTCGTGATCTCGGGCATCGAGCTCGACGGCACCTACGGCTTCGCCGAATACCACCAGATGCTGCGCGACAACGCGTTCGGCAACTTTCGCACGCTGGTGCAGAAGGTCACGTTGTCGCCGATGATGGGCCGCTACCTGAACATGGTCGACAACGAAGGCACCGACCCCAACGAGAACTACGGCCGCGAACTGCTGCAGCTCTTCACCGTCGGCACCTGCCTGCTGAATCCTGATGGCACGATGGCCGGCGGCAAGTGCACGCCGACCTACGACAACACGATCGTGCGCAACTATGCCTATGCGTTGTCGGGCTGGACCTATCCGCGCGGCGGCATCAACCCGTGGTGCACGAACTGCAATAGCTGGAAGAACCCGAGGTTCCTGCGCGGCGACATGGTCGCGGTGGCGGCCAGGCACGACAGCGCCGAGCGCCAGCTCCTGTCGGGTATCAAGAAGGCCGCCGGCAGCACGCCCCAGCAGTCGCTGAACGCGGTGCTCGATTCGATCCTCGCGCATCCCAACGTCGGCCCGTTCATCGGCAAGCAGCTCATCCAGCAGCTCGTGACCAGCAACCCGACACCGGCCTACGTGGCACGGGTCGCCTCCGCGTTCGACAGCGGCAGCTACAGCGACGCCCGCGGCACGATAGGCAGCGGTCAGAAGGGCGACATGAAGGCGACCCTGGCTGCGGTACTGCTCGACAGCGAAGCGCGCGATCCATCGGCCGCCGCAGCCGCCGGCTACGGCCGGCTCAAGGAGCCGATCCAGTACATCGCCGCTGCGATCCGCGCGCTGAACGGCAGCACCGACGGTGCGAACTTCGGCGGCTGGGGCGAGGCCGCCGACATGGGCCAGGCGCCGTTCAATCCGCCGTCGGTCTTCAACTGGTTCCCGCCCGACTATCCGCTGCCGAAAACCACGATGGTCGCGCCGCAGTTCGCGATCGCCAACACCAACACGTCGCTGGCGCGGATCAACTTCGCGAACAGTCTCGTCTACTGGTGGTACAACAAAGGGCAGGGCCTGGTGCCCGACTCATCGATCCCCAACGCCACCGGTACCCGCGTCGGCTACACCGCGTGGGAGAACCTGATCAGCGACACCACCAAGGACTCCATGCCGGTGGTGGACCGGCTGAACGACCTGCTGACCGCAGGACGTCTGACCGCCGCCGAGAAGGCAGCGATCGTCACCGCGATGGATAGCTGGAAGTCCACCGACACCTGGCTCACCGATGCCAACAATCAGTCGAACTGGAAGCGTGAACGCGTGAAGACCGCCGCCTACCTGATCCTGTCGTCACCTCAATACCAGGTGCAACGATGAACCGCCGCCGCTTCCTGAGACTGTCGCTGCGCTCCGCCCCCACGCTGCTGACCCTCGGTGCGGGTACCGCGATGTGGACCGCCGGCGACGCGCAGGCGCAGTCGAATTCCTATCGTGCGCTGGTCTGTGTATTTCTCTACGGCGGCAACGACGGCCTGAACATGGTTCCGCCGGTGGAATCCGCCGCCTACGCCCGCTATGCAGGCGCACGCGGTGCCGTCGCCATTGCGCAGAACCAGATCGTCGCGCTGAACGCCACCCACGGCCTGCATCCGAACCTGTCGGCGCTGCAGCCGGTATGGGCCGAGCGGAAGATGGCGCTGATGTTCAACGTCGGCCCGCTGGCCCGGCCGCTGACCCTGGCCGACTATCTCGCCTGGCGCGAGCTGAACGATCCGGCGCGGGTGCCGGAGTCGCTGTTCTCGCATTCCGACCAGCAGCAGCAATGGGAGTCGGCCGCGACCAGCAAGGTGGTGCGCACCGGCTGGGGGGCGCGGCTGATGGAGGCGGTCAACGGCGGCAACCCGGTGATCTCGCTGGCCGGCTCGCCGCGCTTCGGCATCGGCAGCGTCGTGCAGAGTCTGTCGCTGCCGGGGCCGGGCAGCGTGTTCGGCCTGAACGGCTACTGGAACGGTTCGCAGCCCAACGCCCGACGGCTGGCGCTCGATGCGCTGATGGCCAGCGGCTCGTCGAACGTGCTGCAGACCTCGTACTCGGCCGTTCAGCAGAGCGCGATGCAGACTGCCGGCAATCTGTCGGCGATCGTCGCGCAAGCGCCTGCGAACGGCGCCGCCGACACCGCGAATCCCGAGCTGTCGGCCGCCTTCGGCCACCTGACGGGTGCGATGAACAACGGCCTGGCGAAGCAGCTCTACCAGGTCGCCAAGCTGATCAAGAACCGCGCGACCGTCGGCGGCAACCGGAATCTGTTCTTCGTGTCGCTAGGCGGCTTCGACCACCACGACAACCAGTTGAGCCGCCACGCCGGCCTGATGACGACGCTGGGCGGCGCGCTGGCTGCGTTCTACAACGCCACCAAGGCGATGGGCATGCAGGACTCGGTGACCACCTTCACCGAATCGGACTTCGGCCGCACGCTGAAAGCCAACAGTTCCGGCGGCACCGACCACGCATGGGGCAATCAGCAGCTCGTGATCGGCGGGTCGGTCAATGGCGGCACCAGCTACGGCACCTATCCGTCGCTGCAGTTGGGCGGCCCGGACGACGCCGGCCGCGATAGCTGGGAGCAGCAGGGCCGCTGGATACCGAGCCTGTCGGTCGATCAGTATGCCGGCACGCTCGGCAAGTGGTTCGCACCGGAACTGGGCGCCAGCGGTCTCGAGGCGGTGCTGCCGAACCTCGCGAACTTCGCAACCCGCGATCTGGGCTTTCTGTCGGCCGGCTGAGTCGGTCGGCTGACCCGGCCGCCTGACGCAGCAGCCTGAGTCGGCCATCGCTCAGCCGTTGAAGTTCCCTTCCACGATACGCGTCGGATTCGTCCGCGTCAGCCGTTCCGCCACCTTCTCCCCGAACTGCTCGACCAGCACCGCGCGCGCCTCGCGCATCAGCGGCGGCCGATGGGCCAGGTTGTGCGCATCGCTGGCCACCACCCGCACCAGCCGTTCGGCGACCAGACGCAGAGCGACGTCGCGCGCCACCTTGCCGAACTCGCCGCACAGCGATCCGGCCGTCACCTGCGCGAGCGCCCCCTGATCGCTGATGAACGGTTCGAGCTTGCGCCAATCGCGCATGATGTCGCGGTTGCGTTCGGGGTGCGCGATCAGCGCGCCGACGCCGCGCTTGCGCAGATGCCGTACCGCCGACAGCGCACCGACCGGCAGATGGTCGTGCGGAAACTCGAGCAGCACGACTAGCTTGCCGTGGTGCGTGCCGATGATCGGCAGCTCGCCCGCATCGAGCAGGCGCAGCGAGTCGGTCATCAGCCGCACCTCGCCGCCCAGCAGCGTCTTCAGCGGAATCTGCTCTTCAACGAGCGCAGCGCGGAACAGGGCGATTTCCGTCTTCAACGTCGACAGCGTGTTCTGGTAGCGGCCCGGATGGATGTGCGGCGTCAGCACGGCCGTCTCGATGCCGTCGGCCACCGCGGCACGCGCCAGCTCGAGCGCTTCCTCGAGCGTGCGCGCACCGTCGTCGACGGCCGGCAGATAGTGGCAATGCAGGTCGACCATGGGCCGGATTCTCTCACCACGGCTCGACGACAGGCCGTGTCGGAATTCCTGACGTTCAACACTGTTCGCCATCTGATATAACCATCGAAGATAGCCATCGTGGGTTGCCTTGAAACCGAACGACTTTCCGAACCTGCCTGTCCGCTCCGGCGCGGCCGGCCTGCCATCCGTTGCAAGCATCCCGGCAGGTGAATGGGAGAACGCCGATGCGCCGCATCCGCTGCTCGAGGTGGGGCGCACGCTGCTGCAGCGCAAGTGGATCATCGCCGCCGCGGCGCTCGGCGCCGGCGTGCTGGCGGCACTCTTCGCTTCGACCCTGACGCCGATCTACCGGTCGTCGGCCGGCGTGCTGATCGAGCCCGAACGGGCGAAGCTGGTATCGATCCAGGAGGTCTATGGCGGCGTGCCCGGCGGCGGGCGCGAGAATTTCCAGACCCAGGCGGAGCTGCTGCGTTCGCGCGACGTCGCCTCGCGCGTCATCGAGGAGCTGAAGCTCGATGCGCTGGACGAGTTCGCGCCGCGCCAGTCGCGGCTCGAACGGCTGCTGGCCACCCTCGGCATCGGCAACGACCGCTTCGACGATCCGGCCGCACGGCAGGCCGAAGTCGTGCGTCGATTCAGCGAACGTCTGTCGACCGAACCAGTGCTGCTGAGCAACGTCATCAAGGTGTCGTTCGAATCGCGTGATCCGGCGCTGGCGTCGAAGGCCGCCAACGCGGTCGTCGAGGCGTTCGTACAGGCCGACATGGACAACCGCTACCGGATGACGCAGAGCGCGGCGCGCTGGATCAACCAGCGGATGACCGAGCTGAAGGGCAAGCTCGAGACCTCGGAGAACGCGCTGCAGGCCTATCGCGAATCGCAGGGGCTGCTGGACAGCCGCAACACGGTGCTGGGCGGCAACAACAAGCAGCTCGAAGAGCTGATGCAGCGGCTGGTCGAAGCGCGCGTGCGCCGCTCGAATGCCGAGCAGGCCTTCAATCAGGCGAAGGCGGGCGAGGGCAGGGCGTATGAATCGTCCCCCGCGGTCGTCAGCAACCCGGTCGTGCAGAAGGCGCGCGAGGCCGAGTCGGCCGCCGAACGCCGGCTGGCCGAGATGGGGGCCAGTTACGGCACCGCGCACCCGGTCTATACCAATGCACGCAGCGAGCTCGAGGCTGCG
>DAISWF010000203.1:0-10956 GCA_036826495.1 Burkholderiaceae bacterium | reverse complement strand
GTCGACGCTCGAGGCCGTGGCCGAGTACCTGGCCGAGCGGGAAGCGCTGCTGGTCCTCGATAACTTCGAACAGATTCTCGATGCGGGCGCGACGGTGGCGGCGCTGACCGCCGCCGGCAGGCGGCTCACGATCCTGACCACCAGCCGGACGCCGCTGGGCATCCGGGGCGAGCAGGTGTTCCCGGCGCCTCCCCTCCCCCTGCCGCCGCCAGACCACGACCACAACCCGCCAGACATTCGGGATCTTGCCGCCAACGATGCGATCCAGCTTTGCGGTCACTACGGCTATACGACTGATGCGCCGCTGGAACGGATGTACCGGGACGCCCGCAACTGGGGCCTGGCCGGCGGCAGCATGGAGGTGATGCGCAATACGATCGCCAGCAGGATCTACGGCCGGCGCTTCGACCGACGCGCGAGCTGATGCAGGCGACGTGTCCAGTCTCATCCGGAGGAGGAAACGAGATGAAGGTTCGAGTGCTCCTGCTGTCGGCGCTTTGGCTGGCGTTCTTCAGCGTTCACATGGCGGCTGAAGCGAGGGATACGTTCCCGGACAAGCCCGTCAAGCTGATCGTGCCCTATGGGCCCACCGCGAGCAATACGCTCGCGCGGGAGCTGGCGCAGCTTCTCAGTCAGGCCTGGAAACAGGGGGTCGTCGTGGAGAACATCACCGGTGCCGGTGGGCTGGTCGGCACGCAGGTGCTGCGCAACGCCTCGCCGGACGGCTACACCCTCGGAGTGGTCGCCAGCAGCCATTCGATGAGCCCGGCACTGAATCAGAACGTTCCATTCGATCCCATCGCCGATTTCACCCCCATCGCCCTGCTCGGATCCGTCCCGCTGGTGCTGGTGTCGCCTGCTGGAACCTACGACAGTCTGCCGGAGCTGCTGAAGCAGGCGAAATCGCGTCCCGGGGCGCTCACGTTCGGTTCGACCGGCGTTGGAAGCGTCACGCATCTGTCGATCGAGCTGCTGCTGAGAAAGGTGAACGCCGCGGCGGTGCACGTTCCCTATCGCGGGGCCGGGCCCTTGCTGCCCGACCTGATCACCGGACGAGTGACGCTGGCGGCGTTGTCGATCGCCGTCGCGTTGCCTCAGATCGAAGCAGGCAAGCTCACCGCCCTCGCAGTCACCTCGGGCACCCGCGCAGCGTCGTTGCCGAACACGCCCACGGTCTCCGAGACGGTAGGCGGATACGCGATATCCCCCTGGATCGCGTTGCTCGCGCCTCGAGGAGTTCCCATGTCGACCAGCGAAAGAATCCGGGAGGACCTGAAGAAGATCGTCGATGGCACGCCTTCGCTGGTGAAGCGAATGCGTGAACAGGGCATCGAGGTCTCCGTTGCGGAACCGGGCGGCTTCTGGGCCGATGTCGCGCAGGAGGTGGTGCAGTGGAAGAAGGTCGCCGAGGCAGCCGGCATTCAGCCGGAGTAGCGAGAATCCGGCAGCGCGGCACCCGCCCCGGTCGCATTTCCGCACAACTGCTTCCCCGTCCCCCCACTAGCCTCCCCCTCGCGCATCCCGGACGATCGGAGCTCCCATCCGCCATGGTCCGCCGACGTGCCGCCCGAAGTCGACCCGACATCTGCCTTCCTCGGCTACCGCCGCCCCGACGGACGAGTCGGGGTCCGCAATCACGTCGCGATCATTCCGGTCGACGACATCTCGAACCGGGCCGGCGAGATGCTGGCGTCGCTGGTGCCGGGCCTGGTGTGTCTGTCGCATGCCTATGGGCGGCTGCAGTTCGGGGCCGATCTGGAGCTGCATTTCCGCACGCTGACCGGGCTGGGCTGCAATCCGAACATCGCGGCGGTGATCGTCATCGGCATCGAGCCGGCGTGGACGGCGCGGCTCGTCGAAGGCATCCGACCCTCGGGCAAGCCGGTGGTGGGGCTGTCGATCGCCGGCAAGGGCGACATCCGGGTGGCGGCGGAGGCCGCGCCGATCGCGGCGCGGCTGCTGCAGGACTGCTCCGAGCTGATGCGGGAGCGCTGCGCGATCGACACGCTGACCGTTTCGGCGAAGTGCGGCGAGTCCGACACGACCACCGGCATCGCGTCGAATCCGACCGTGGGCTGGGTGTTCGATGCGCTCGACGATGCCGGCGCGACGCTGCTGTTCGGTGAGACGTCGGAGCTGACCGGCGGCGAGCACATCGTGGCGGAGCGCTGCCGGGATCCGCAGACGCGGCAGGCGTTCCTGCGCTGCTTCGATGCCTACATGTCGGCGATCGACGCGAACAAGACCGGCGACATGCTGGAGTCGAATCCGACACGCGGCAACATCGAGGGCGGCATCTCGACGATCGAGGAGAAGGCGCTGGGGGCGCTGACCAAGATCGGGCGGCGCAGCCGCATCGTCGGCGTGGTGGGCACGGCCGAGCCGCCGCGGGGCAGCGGCCTGTGGTTCATGGATTCGTCGGGCGCCGGCGCCGAGATGCTGACCGCCTGCGCGGCGGCCGGCGCGGTGGTGCATCTGTTCACGACCGGCCAGGGCAACGTGGTCGGCAATCCGGTGATGCCGGTGATCAAGGTCACCGCGAACCCGGTGGTGGCGCGCGACATGCCGGAGCATATCGATCTCGACGTATCGGGCCTGCTGCAGCGCAGCCTCAGCCTGGCGGATGCCGGCCAGGCGCTGCAGCGTCTGCTGATCCGGGTATGCAATGGTAGATTGACCGCCACGGAGGCGCTCGGGCACCGGGAGGTGTCGATGACGCGGCTGTTCCGCACGGCCTGATGCGTGACGCAGGAGGAGACGAGATGATCAGCGCGAACTCCGACGGCGTCGATCTGCGCGGCGTGCGCCGTGTGTCGGTCGACGTGCTGGTGATCGGCGCCGGCGCGGCCGGGGTGGCGGCGGCGGTCACCGCGTCGCGCGCGGGGCTCGACGTGCTGGTGGTCGAGCGGTACGGCTTCTGCGGCGGCGGTGCGGTGGCGGGGCTGTCGGGCACGGTCTGCGGCATCTACGAGGCCTCGGACGATCCGTCGGCGCCGCCGCGCAAGGTGGTGCACGGCTTTCTGGACGACTTCATCGCGGCGATGGAAACACGCGGCGGCCTCGGTCCACCGGTGCGCTACGGCAAGACCTTCACCCGGGTGCACGATCCGCTGGTGTGGCGCGACACCGCCGATGCGCTGCTGAGCGACGCCGGCGCGCGCATTCTCTTCCACGCGGTGGCGATCCGTGCGCTGGTCGATGGCGGCGAGAAGGTCGAGGGGGCGCTGCTGTGGACCAAGGAGGGGCCGCTCGAAGCGCGCGCCCGGCTGGTCATCGACGCGAGCGGCGACGCGGACCTGTTCGCGATGGCCGGCCTGCCCTCGTTCATCGGCGACAACGGCCGGGTGCAGAACCCGACGATGATCTTCCGTCTGCAGAACGTGGACGTCGCGGCGTTCCTCGCGGCCTATGGCGAGGACACGATCATGGGCGAACCGGTATCGGCGCTGATCCGCGAGGCCAACGAATCGGGCCGCTACCGGTTGCCGCGCGCCAAGATCTGGCTGTTCGCGACCACGCGGCCCGGCGAGCTGCTGTGCAACTGCACGCGGGTGCTCGGTCGCGACGGGCGCGAGCTGAATCCGCTGCTGGCCGCCGACTTCACCGAGGCGGAGATCGAAGGCCGGCGGCAGGCGCGCGAATATGCCCGCTTCTTCCGCGACAGGCTGACCGGCTGCGGGCACAGCTTCGTCAACGACACCGGCGTGCAGGTGGGCGTCCGGCAGACGCGCCAGATCCAGGGCGTCAGCCGGCTGAGCAACGGCGACGTGGTACGCGGCAGCAAGTTCGCCGACGGCATCGCGCGCTCGCCGTGGCCGATCGAGCTGCATGCCGGCACCAAGCCGCGGGTCGAATGGCTGCTCAACGATGTCTACGAAGTGCCGTACGGCTGCTTCGTGCCGGCGCGCGGCGAGGGCATCCTGGCCGCCGGGCGCTGCCTGTCGGCCGAGCACGAGGCGGTGGCCTCGGCGCGGGTCACCGCGCAGTGCTTCTCCTATGGCCATGCGATCGGCCATGCGGCGGCGCTGTGCGTGCGCGAGCGGATCGCGCCGCGCGCGCTGAACGGCGTCGACCTGCGCGGCATCCTGAACCGGGATGGCGCGCGGCTCGACGCACAATGAACGAGGACCGACCATGAAAGACCTGCGTGCCCTTCCCCGGGCCGGTGCGCTGCGCCGGCTGCTGCTGGCCGCGCCGGTGTGCTGCGCGCCGCTGGCGGGCGGCGCGCTCGCGCAGCCCGCCGGCCAGCCGATCCGCATGCTGGTGGGCTTTCCGGCCGGCCAGGCCACCGACCTGATCGCCCGCGCGCTGGCGCGGCACCTGTCGACGGCGCTCGGCCAACCGGTGATCGTCGACAACCGGCCCGGCCAGGGCGGCAGCCTGGCGATGGGCGCGCTGGTGTCGTCGCCCAACGACGGCAGCGTGATCACCGTATCGGCGCTGGCGGCCTATGCGATCAATCCGCACCTGTACCAGAGCGTGCCTTACGACCCGCTGCGCGACCTGACGCCGGTGGCGCTGGTGGCCGACATCCCGACCCTGCTGGTGGTCAATTCGGCGTTCGAGCCCAAGGCATTCCCGGAGTTCCTCGCCTACGTCCGCGCCCATCCCGGCAAGGTCGCGCATTCGTCGTCGGGCAACGGCACGGTGTCGCACCTCGGCATGCAGGAACTGAAGCAGCGCGCCCGCCTGGACATGCTGCACGTGCCCTACCAGGGCAGCCCGAAGGCGATGTCGGACCTGGCGGCCGGCGCCACGCAGGTGGGCCTCGATTCGGTGGCGGCGACCAAGGCGATGATCGAGGCCGGACGCATCCGCGTGCTGGCGGCCGCGTCGGCCAGGCGGCTGCCGATGTTCCCCGACGTGCCGACGATCGCCGAGCTGGGCTTTCCGGGCTTCGAGGTCAACGCGTGGACCGGTGTCAGCCTGCCCGCGGGCGCCGCGCCGGAACTGCGGGCGCGGCTCAGCCGGATGATCACGAAGATCGTCCGATCGCCCGAGTTCGCCGAGGAGCTGAAGCCGCTGGGCGCCACGCCGCGTCCCGGCGACATGAAGCAGTTCGACGAGCTGCTGCGCGCGGAGCATGCGCGCTGGGGCGCCATGGTGCGCGCCACCCAGGCCAAGGTGGACTGACATGGAGCAGCCCTCAAGCTCTCGTCGTTCGCTGCCTCCCGAAGGGCCCGCACCGGCGGTCGGCGGCTTCGGGCGGCCGGGCGCCGCCGACATGCCGATGCCGATCCAGTCGATCCTGCATCACGCCACCGACTCGGTCGCGGTCGTGGTGAGCCAGAACGTGCGAGCCGGTGGCAGAATCGGGGTCTGGAACATGGAAGACGACGACCCCACTCTGGAAATCGACGTGCTGGACGCGGTGCCGCTGGGCCACAAGATCGCGATGAACGACATCCCGGCCGGCGCGCTGATCCTCAAGTACGGCGCACCGATCGGCAAGGCATCGGTCGACATCCGCGCCGGGCAGCACGTGCATCTGCACAACCTGCGGTCCTGCCGCTGGTGATTTCGCAAACGTGATCGCACTCGGGAAGCTGCTCGCGTTCGTCAAGGTCGTCGAGTTCGGCAGCTTCACGAAGGCCGCGATCGCGCTGGACACCGCCCATTCGGGGCTCAGCCGGCAGGTGCTGGAACTGGAAGGCGAGCTCGGCTACCGCATCCTGCAGCGCACCGGCCGCGGCGTGCAGCTGACCGAGCCGGGCAAGCTGCTCTACGAACGCGCCAAGGAGCTGATCGCCTCGGCCAATGCGTTCGAGGAAGAGGCGCGGGCGCTGCGCGGCGTGCCGATGGGCACCATCACCATCGGCATGCCCGGCTCGATCGCCTCGCTGCTCGGCTCGCGGCTGCTGGCCACCGCCAGCCGCGACTATCCGCAGATCAAGATCCGGCTCATCGAGGGCCTGAGCGGCTCGATCGAGGAGATGCTGACCACCGGCCGGGTGGACTTCGCGCTGTACTTCTCGACTGCCGACGGCCGCGCGCGGCAGGAAACGCGGCTGTTCGAATCCGACCTGTGCCTGGTCGGCAATCCGCGCCACGCGTTGCTGCAGCAGCCGCAGGTGCCATTGCGGATGCTGGCCGGCCTGCGACTGGTGCTGCCGGGAATGCCGCACTCGATCCGCAACGCGGTGGAGCGCGCCTGTGCGGCCGCGGGCATCGAACCGCTGGTGGCCTACGAAGCCGATTCGATGACCACGATGAAGAGCGCGGTCGAGGGCGGCGAGTGTTACACGGTGACCAGCTACGACTCGGTGGCGCGCGAGGTGCGGGCGGGCTACCTGGCGGCGGCGCGGATCGTCGAACCGGTGCTGACGCGGGCGCTGGTCATCGAGTACTCGCCGCGGCAGCCGCTGACGGTGGCCGGGCGCGTGATCCTGGAACAGACCCACCGGCTGTCGCAGGAGCTGTTGCAGGATCCGGCATGGCAGCTCAGGCCGCCGTCCGAAGCCTGACGCCGCGCTCGGAACCGGTTGACGAACAGGTTCTCAACCCGCCTTCAGATACACCGAGTGCTCGGTGGTGAAGAAGTTCACCGCCGACGGCGACGTCGAAGACCGTCAGCGGGATGCCTTGCGCGAGGAGACGGGCGGTGATGGCGCCGCCCATGATGCCCAGGCCGACCAGGCCGACCGAATCCGTTGCCGCTGATGCCATCCCGCCCCTCTCTCGATGGCAGGAGTGCCCGGCGAGGGAGATTCTTGACGCCGGGCGGAGCTACCGCGGCGTCAGCCCCGCTCCTCTACGAACCCCGCATGCAGCGGTCGACCTGCCTGCAGCCGCTCCTTCAGCAGCGTGACGAAGGCGCCGGCCGCCACCGACGGCCGTGCGTTCCAGCGCTTGATCAGCGACAACGGATGCCGGATGTCCAAGCCGCTCAGGCGGACGCAGCGCAAACCGAGCTGACGTGCCATCGGCGCCACGTAGCCCGGCAGGATCGCCAGCCCCAGGCCGGCCTTGACCATCCCCAGCGTGGCGGCCACCGAGCCGGTTTCGATGCTCGCCGGCAGCTCCAGGCTCTGCTGTTCGGCGATGCGATCGAGCGTCCGGCGGATGCTGAAGTCGGACCGCATCCGCACCTGTTCGTGACGCGACAGCGCCGGCCATGCGACGGTGCGACGGCTTGCCAAAGGATGACCGGCATCCACCATCGCGTACATCCGGTCCTCATAGACCACTTCGGCCAGCAGCTTCGGATGATCCTGGTCCAGCGACACGATGCCGAAGTCGACCTTGCCGGCAACCACCCACTCGACGGTGTCGCGGGTCGACAGCTCGAACAGTTCGAACTGCAGCCCGGGATGCGGCTTCCTGAACTGCGCGATCGCCGGCGCGATCAGGCTGTACATCATCATCGGCGATGCGGCCAGCTTGATCGTGCCTCGCTCCAGTTTCGCCAGCCCGTGCATGCTGCGCCTGGCAGCCTCCAGGATGCCCAGCATCTCGCAGGCGAAGCTGTACAGGTCGGCGGCTGCGTAGGTCGGCGTCACTTTGCGGGGCGACCGCTCGAACAGCGGAAAGCCGACCTGCTCCTCGAGCTCGATGCACAGCTTGCTGACCGCCGACTGGGTCAATCGCACCGCCTTCGCAGCGGCGCTGAAGCTGCCGCGGTCGTAGACTTCGACGAACACCCTCAACTGGCGCAGCGTCGGATTCATCGTCGGGTCGGCGGGGCTCTCAGGTGGCGGATGCACGACACCTTACCCGATTGCGCCGCCCGCTGCGCCCGGCCTCATGTCTGCTTGCGGTCCAGGAACCGTTGCATCAGCGTCTGCGGCTTGCCCGAGGTGAACATCGCGGCGATCAGTTGGACGCTGTTGCGGGCCGCCTGGATCAGATGCGGCGAGTCCCACTGCTTCAGCAGCTCCTTCTGCGCGCGGATGCCGTCGGCATCACACGCGGCTATGCCATCGGTGATCTCTCCGATCGCCGCATCGAGCCCGCCGGCATCGATCAGCCGGCTGACGAACCCCCAGTGCTGCGCCTGCTGCGCATCGACGACGGCACCTGTCAACAGCATCCATTTCGCGTTGGCCTGACCGATCAGCTCGCCGAAGAATGCGGCATGGATCACCGATGGAATGCCGATCCGGATCTCGGGCATCGTGAAGCGGGCGTCATCGGCGGCGATGCGGATGTCGCAGGCGGCGGCCAACTCCATGCCGGCGCCGATGCTCCAGCCGCGCAGCCGCGCGATCGTCGGCACCGGGAACTCGCGCACCCGCTCGCACAACGCATGAAGGCGCGTGATGAACGCATTGGCGCCGGCGGCATCCATCCGTGCCATCTCCTTGATGTCGGCCCCGCCGACGAAGGCGCGTTCGCCGGCGCCCGCCAGCACGAGCGCGCGCAGCTCGCGCCGCGCCGCGAGCTGATCGAGACGGCCGATCAGCTCCTCGATGGTGGCAGCGTTCAGGATGTTCAACGGCGTGCCGTTGGACACGGTGAGCCGCGCGACGCCTTCATGCAGGTCCAGTGTCGAGCAGCGAGGGTGATCGGTCATCGGTTGTCCCGGGGACGAGAAGGAAGCAACGAATCGAGGGGATGCTCGCCGAGCCGCGGTGCGTCGGCGGCGGAGGCACCGTGCCGCTCGATCGGCGCGCGGTATCGGGCGGCGATGCGGCGCTGCCGGATGCCGTCAACCGGCGGGCCGAGCTGCAGCAGGCCCGACGCGGCGAGCTGCGGATCGTCCAGCAGCTCTTCCATCCGGGCGACGCGGCTGCAGGGAATGTCGGCGGCCTCGAGCAGTTGCAGCCATCGCGCGGTGGTATGCGATGTCATCGTCCGCGCCAGATAGCCGTAGATGAAGTCATAGCTGGCGGCGCGGGCCTGCGCGCTGGCGAAGCGGGGGTCGGCGCCGGCGGCGGCGTCGCCGATGGCCTCGAAGAAACTGCGCCAGTGCCGGTCGTTGTAGATGACGACCGCGATGTAGCCGTCCTTCGTCCGATAGGGCCTGCGGTGCCGCGTCAGCAGGCGGTTGTAGCCCATCGCGCCGCCCGGCGGCTCGGTCGATGCGCCTCCCAGGTGATCGGCCAGCAGCAGTGCCGCCATCGTCTCGTACATCGACACCTTGACCGATTCGCCGACACCGTCGCGGGCGCGCCGCAGCAGCGCCGCGAGAACCGCATGGGCGGCGGTGATGCCGGTCAGACGATCGGCGATCAGCGCGGGCACGTACATCGGCTCGCCGCCCGACTGCCGCGCGATCAGGTCCGCCAGGCCGGTCTGCGCCTGGATGATGTCGTCGAACGCGGCACGCTGCGCAAGCGGTCCGCCAGATCCGTAGCCGGACAGCTCGACATGGACGATGGCCGGATGCAACCGGCGCACAGCCGCCTCGTCGACACCGAGCCGGCATGCCGCCGCCGGGCGGATGTTGTGCACCAGCACATCGAACATCCCGATCGCGCGATGCAGCCGCTGGCGGTCGACGTCGTTCTTGAGATCCATCACCACCGAGCGCTTGCCCGCATTCGAATGGACGAACATCGCGCCCAGGCCCGGCCCGCACGATGCGCCGGCGTGTCGCATGATGTCGCCTTCGGGCGGCTCGATCTTGACCACGTCGGCGCCGTAGTCGGCCAGCAGTTGGGTGCAGACGGGCCCCATCACGACCGAGCTCAGGTCGAGCACGCGAATGCCGGCCAACGGCAGCGATCGTGACGGCCCGGTCATTGCGGTGGCAGGTTCAACGGCCTGATGATCCGGCCCCAGGCTTCGTATTCGCGCTGCAGGTGCTCGGCGTACTGGCTGCGGCTGGCCGACGACACGGCCACCTCGCCTTGCTCGGCCAGGCGGTCCCGATACTCCGGCAGCGCCACCACGTCCGCGACGGCGCGACGCAGCTTCTCGACGATGTCCTCGGGGGTGCCGGCCGGCGCCAGAAGGCCGAACCAGATCGACGCGACCAGCTCCGGATACCCGGCCTCCCGGAACGTCGGCACATCCGGCAGCGACGGCGAACGCTCCTCTCCCATCACCGCCAGCACCCGCGCCTTGCCGCTCCTGTGCAGCGGGATCGCGCTGACGATGCCCTCGACCTGAGTGTCCAGCCGGCCGCCCAGGAGGTCGCCGAGGGCCGCCGACGTGCCCTTGTACGGCACATCCTGCATCTCGATCTGCAAGGTGCGCCCGATCCACTTGCCGATGATGTGGGTCAGGCTGCCGACTCCGGTCGTTCCGAAGTTGATGCCCGCCGGCCGGCCGCGGGCGTAGTCGACCAGTTGAGCGACGGTCTTCACGTTCAGTTGGTCGGAGGCGGTCAGCACGAATGGCTGACGCGACACCAGCGACACCGGCGCGAAGTCCTCCAGACGGTACGGCAGCTTGCGGAACAGGTAGGGATTGGACGACGTCGTCGTGCCCGGCGCGAACAGCAACGTATGACCGTCCTTCGGCGCGCGCGCCACCGATTCCGCCGCGATCAGCGTGGCCGCCCCGGGGCGGTTCTCGACGACGACGTTGGCACCGATGAACCGGCCCAGCAGTTCGGCGACGCGGCGCGCGGTCAGGTCGGTCGGTCCACCGGCCGTGTACGGAACGACGATCGTGATGGGCTTCGATGGAAAGGCGGTCTGGGCGATCGCCCCGGCCGCCGGCAAACCCGCCGCTCGATGAACGCAGCATGCATTTTGTCTCCTTCAAAGGTGTGGCGGTTACACCGAGATCACGAATCCGCCGTTGACCGAAAGATGCTGGCCGGTGATGTACGAGGCCGCTTCCGACAGCAGGAAACAGACCGGCGCGGCGCCTTCCGACGGCTCGGCCCAGCGGCCCAGCGGAATCTGCGCCATGTACGATTCGCGGAACTTCTCGCTGCGGATCGTTTCGGTCATCGGCGTTTCGACGACGCCGAACGCGACGGTGTTGACGCGAATGCCCCAGCGCGCCCATTCGCGCGCCGCGCACATCGTCAGCCCGAACACGCCGGCCTTGGCGGCGCCGTAG
>DAISWF010000202.1:1451-11009 GCA_036826495.1 Burkholderiaceae bacterium | reverse complement strand
GGGATCACCACCACGGGCAGCCCCTCCGCCGACACCAGGGCCGCGCGCCAGTCGCGCAGGAACAGCCACACCACCAGCACCGCCAGGATCGCGCCCTCGTACAGCAGCGCCATCGAGCCCTGGAACTCCTCGTCCACCGGGGTCACGAAGTTGAATGCCTCGGTGATCCGCAGGTCGGGCCGCGCCGCGCGCAGCTCGTCGAGCGCCTGGTAGACGCCCTTGCCGACGTCGATCTCGCCGGCGCCGCGGCTGCGGGTGACCTCGAAGCCGACCACCGGCTTGCCGTCGAGCAGGGCCAGCGAGCGCGGCTCGGCGACGTCGTCGCGCACCGACGCCACCTGGTCGAGCCGGATCCGGCGGCCGTCGGACAGCGACAGCTCGAGCGCCGCCATCTCCTGCGCGGTGCGCACGTTGCCGAGCGTGCGCACCGGCTGCTCGCCGTTGCCGAGATCGGCGCGGCCACCGGCGGATTCCTGCTGCACCTGGCGCAGCCGTCGCGAGATGTCGGCCGCGGTCGCGCCCAGCGCCTGCAGCCGCCCCGGATCGAGCGCGATCGTGACCTCGCGCGACACGCCGCCGACCCGGTTGACCGCGCCGACCCCGGGCATGCTCAGCAGCCTGCGCGAGATCGTGTCGTCGACGAACCACGACAGCGCCTCGTCGTCCATGCTGTCCGACGAGATGGTGAACGCCAGCACCGGGCTGGACGCCAGGTCGATCTTGTTGACGATCGGATCGCGCAGATCGGCCGGCAGGTCGGCGCGCACCTTGGACACCGCCGAGCGCACGTCGTCGACCGCCTCCTGCACCGGCTTCTCGAGCCGGAACTCGACGGTGACGATCGCCACCCCGTCCTGCGTGCTCGAGTAGATGTGCTTGACGCCCTGCAGCGTGGCCACCGAGTTCTCGATCTTGCGCGCGACGTCGGTCTCGAGCTGCGACGGCGCGGCGCCGGGCAGCAGCGCGGTCACCGTGACGGTAGGCAGGTCCAGGTCGGGAAAGTTCTGCACCTTCATCGACTGGAAGCTCATCAGGCCGCCGAACGTCAGCAGCACGAACAGCACCAGCGCCGGAATCGGGTTGCGGATGCACCAGGCGGAGACGTTCATTTCTGCACGACCTTGACGACGTCGCCGTCGGCGAGGAACGAAGCGCCGCCGGCGACCACCGGGTCGCCGGCCTTCAGGCCGTCGATGATCTCGACGCGATTGCCGACGCGCCGCCCGAGCTGCAGCTTGACCTGCGATATCCGCGCCTGGTCGCCCTGCAGCTCGCCGACGCGATACGCATACGAGAACCCGTCACGCAGCGCCACCGCCTCCTGAGGCAATGTCAGACCGTCGGTGGCGCCGAGGACGAACTCCCCGGACGCGAACATGCCGGGCCGCAATCCCTTGGCCACCGCTCCGGGCAGATCGACGTAGACCAGCGCATTGCGCGACTGCGCGTCGACGGTCGGCCCGATCACGCGGATCCGGCCATCGACGACGGCGCTGCCGCCCGCCTGCACCTTGACCGGCAGCCCGACCGACAGCCGCGCCAGATCGGCCGACGGCACCTCGCCGCGCCATTCGAGCCGGTTCTGCCTGATGAGCCGGAACAGTTCCTGCCCTTGCGGCACCACCGCGCCCAAGGTCGCGGTGCGCGACGAGATCACGCCGTCGTCGCTGGCCACCACCTGCGTGTAGCGCAGCCGGAGCTGCTGCGCGTCGAGCTGCGCCTTCACCGAGGCGACGCGCGCGAGCGCCGTCTTCTCGGCGGTCTGATACTGCGCGACCTGCTGCGTGCTGAGCGCGCCGGAGCCGGCCACCTGCTTCGCCCGCTCGGCGTTGGCGCGGGCGTCGGCCGCATTGGCTTCGGCCTCGGCCAGCGCGGCGCGCGCCTGCGCGATGTCGGCCTGCACGCTTTCGCGGGCGAACACCGCCAGCACCTGGCCGCGCCTGACCTGATCACCGACCGATGCGCGCACCTCGGCGAGTCTGAGGCCATTGACCTCCGCACCGAGGATCGCCTCCTGCCAGGCGGCCACCGAACCGTTGGCGGTCAATGACAGCGGCAGCCGTGTCGCCTCGGGCCGGACCACGGCGACCGACAGCGCCGGGCGCGACTGCCTGGCCGACGGGTCGCCCTTCGCATCGGCCTTCGCGCCCGCCTTGGCATCGGCTTTTGCGTCGGCTCTTGCGTCGGCCTTGGCTTCGGCTTTCGCACCGGCGTTGGCGCCCTTGTCCTGCGCGCGCAGCAGCGGCACCGAGATCAGCGTGAGGCCGGCCATCAGCATGACGGCCAGCGGTATCGACGAACGGAGATTCATTGCGGATTCTTCCCGGAATTCTCGGACGAGCGCAGCGACACCGGCGGCGGCGGCGCTTCGTCCCAGGCGCCGCCGGCGGCGCGATAGAGCGCGATCAGCGCCGCGACCCGTTCCTGCTCGAGCGCCGTCACCGCCGACTGCGCGGTGATCATCGTGCGCCGCGCTTCCTCGGCCTCGATCAGGCTGCCGAGCCCCGCGCGATGCCGCACCTGCGCGGCTTCGAAGCTGACGCGGTAGCCGTCGGCGGCGGCGGCGACGTCGGGCTGGCGCTGCGCGACCGCCGCCAGCCGCACCAGCGATTCCTCGACCTCGCGCGCCGCCGTGCGCACCTTCGCGCGGAACACCGCCTCGACGGCCTTGTACTGCGCCCGCGCGGCCTCGGCATTGGCGCGGCGCCGGCCGCCGTCGAACAAGGGCAGCGACAGCGACGGGCCGATCGACCAGGTGGTCGCGGTGATCGGCGACATGCCGGAGATCTCGAAGCGCGTCGGCAGGATGTTGCCGGTCAGCGTGAGGCTCGGATAACGCTGCGCCTCGGCCGCGCCGATGTCGGCGCTGGCCGCCGCCACGTCACGTTCGGCAGCCGCCACGTCGGGCCGCTGCAGCAGCACCCGTGCCGGCACCTCGTCGATCCGGCGGACCGGCGGCGACGGCAGCTTCGCGAACTGCGCCGGATCGCCTTCCAGCCGCCGGCGCAGCGACGGCTCGTCGATGCCGGTCAGCGCGACCAGGCTCTTGACCGATATCTCGCACTGCGCGCGGCGCTGCGCCAGCGTCGCCACGCCCTCGGCGGCCACCGCGCGAGCCAGCGCGACGTTGGCCGGCGGCTGGAAGCCCGCATTGCCGGCGATCTCGGTCAGCCGCAGCGACTCGCTGCGCGACTCGGCATCGCTGCGCGCCAGCGCCACCTGCGCTTCGCAGTAGCGATGGTTCAGGTAGCTGTTGGCGACCTCGGCGGCCACCGCCACCCGCGCGTCGTGCCACGCGGCGACGCTGGACTGCAGATGCGCGAGCGCCGCCTCGCGCTGACGCGCCCGCCCACCGAACAGATCGATCTCCCAGCTGGTCTGCACGCCCGCCTGATACTGGTTGCGCAGCAGCGGCGGACCGAGCAGCAGCAGGGTGCCGCGATTGGCGCTGGCGATCGCATCGAGCGTCGGCAGCGATGCCGCATCGGCGACCGCCGCGTCGGCACGGGCCCGCTCGATGCGGGCGGCCGCCTGCGCGAGCGTCGCGCTCTCGCGCTGCGCGGCCTCCAGCAGCGCCAGCAGCACCGGGTCGTCGAAGCCCGCCCACCACTGCGTCAGCTTGCCGGGATCGCCGCCATGCGCCAGCACCTCGCGCGGCGCCTGCCAGCCCTCGGCCACCGGCGGCTCCGGCGTCCGATAGTCGGGCCCGACGGTGGCGAACAGACCGCGCTGGCTGGCGCAGGCCGACAGCAGCAGCGGCAGGCACAGCAGCAGCGCGGCCCGGCGCAGCGGCCGGCGCGCGGGCACGGGCACGGGCACTTCAGTGCGCGGATACGCTGACATCCCCACCCCTTTGTCCCTTTCCTGTGTCCGCGGCGGCCGCATGCAGCAGCGGCGCGTCGCCCGCCGCTGCCGACACCCGCCCGCGGCGCCGCTCTTCGCTGCCGACGATCGCCATCGCATAGCCGGTGATCCGTTCGGCCAGCAGATCGATCGCCCGGGCCGAGCCGACGATCTGCGGCGCCAGCGCCGGCGCGCCGCCATGCATCAGATAGCACTGCGTGGCCATGCCGATCAGCGCCATCGCCATCCGCTGCAGATCGGCATCGGCGCGCCGCAGCGCGAAATGGCGGCTCAGCAGCCGCAGCAACCCCGCATACATCAGCCGCAGGTCGGCATCGGCCGGCTCGTTCAGCACGCCGGTGGGCTCCATCAGCTCGCGCAGATGCAGCCGCATCACCTGCTGCACCGCCTCGCCATGCTTGAGCGGCTCGAGGAACTCCCGGTAGAACTGCTGCAACGCCTGCGGCAGCGGCAGTGCGGCGTACTCGCCGAGCGCGCGACCGCAGGTCAGGTCTCCCAGCGGCTCGGCGAACACCGTCCGGTAAAGGCCCGCCTTGTCGCCGAAGTAATAGCGGATCGCCGACAGGTTGGCGCCCGCCGCGTCGCAGATCTCACGCGTCGATGCTCCTTCGTAGCCTTTGTCGGCGAACAGGCGCAGCGCCGCGCGCATCAGCTTGGCGCGCGCACCCGACGCCGGATCCTGTGTACCCTGTCGCGCGGCCATCATCGGTCAACCCGTCATAATCAATCGATTGATTGGATGTTATCAAACAAGTGATTGACCCCGTACCGGGAAGGGAGATGCCGCCTCGCAACGGCGGCCGGCGCGGACGGGCGGCGCAGCGGTTGCGCTCCCCCGGCGGATCGTGCGGACCCCGGATGATCGCGCACCTATAATCGTCAGCGGCTGTCCGGCCTGCATGCATGCCCCCGCCGGCGATGGGCCGGCTGCCGGAGGAGACCGCGCACGATGAACGTTGATTTCCAGACGATCGAGTACGCCTACCAGCGGCCGCCCGAGCTCGACCGGCCCGGCGGCCGGCGCCCGCTGATCGTCGTCGGCGCCGGCCCGGTGGGGCTGGCCTGCGCGATCGAGCTCGCGCAGCTCGGCATCGAGGTGCTACTGCTCGACGACGACTACCGGCTGTCCAGCGGCTCGCGCGCGATCTGCTTCTCGAAGCGGTCGATGGAGATCTTCGACCGGCTGGGCTGCGGCGATCCGATCGTCGCCAAGGGTGTCGGCTGGCAGCGCGGCAAGGTGTTCCTGCGCGACCGCATGGTCTACGAGTTCGACCTGCTGCCCGAGCCCGGCCACAAGCGGCCGGCGTTCATCAACCTGCAGCAGTACTACTGCGAAGGCTACCTGGTCGAACGCGCGCGCGAGCTGCCGAACCTGCAGATCCGCTGGAAGAACAAGGTCACCGGCATCGAGCCGCGCGCCGACGGCGTGACGGTGCAGGTCGAGACGCCCGACGGCGCCTACACGCTCGCGGCCGACTGGCTGATCGCCGCCGACGGAGCCCGTTCGCCGGTGCGCACGATGATCGGCCAGAAGAGCGAAGGCCAGGTGTTCCGCGACCGCTTCCTGATCGCCGACGTCCGGATGACGGCGCCGTTCCCCACCGAGCGCTGGTTCTGGTTCGACCCGCCGTTCCACCCCGGGCAGTCGGTGCTGCTGCACAAGCAGCCCGACGACGTCTGGCGCATCGACTTCCAACTCGGCTGGGATGCGGATCCGGTCGCCGAGCGCGAACCGGCGCGCGTGATCCCGCGGGTGACCGCGCTGCTCGGCGCGGACACGCCGTTCGAGCTGGTATGGTGCAGCGTCTACACGTTCGCCTGCATGCGGATGCAGAAGTTCCGTCACGGACGGGTGCTGTTCGCCGGCGACGCCGCGCACGGCGTGTCGCCGTTCGGCGCGCGCGGCGCGAATTCGGGGCTGCAGGATGCCGAGAACCTCGGCTGGAAGCTCGCCCGCGTGATCCAGGGCCGCTCGCCCAAGTCGCTGCTCGACAGCTACGACGACGAGCGGGTCTACGCGGCCGACGAGAACATCCTGAACTCCACCCGCTCGACCGACTTCATCACGCCCAAGAGCCATGCCAGCCGCGTGATGCGAGACGCGGTGCTGACCTTGGCCGCCGATGCGCCGTTCGCGCGCCGGCTGGTCAACAGCGGCCGCCTGTCGGTGCCGGCGACCTTGCACGGCTCCGCGCTGTCCACTGCCGATCGCGAGCCGTTCGACGGCCCGGCGGTGCCCGGCGCGCCGGCGATCGATGCGCCGGTGCAGGTCGACCGGTGGCCGCGCTGGTGGATCGACCTGCTGCCGCGCCGCTTCACGCTGGCCTGGCGGCCGGCCGATGGGGATCGCGAAGCGATGGAGCGGGTGCTGGACGAACTGCGCGCGCTCGAGCCCGCGCTCGAGCTGCTGACGGTGCGGGCGGCCGGTGACGGCGGCGTCGAGCCGCTGCCGGGCAGCGTGCTGGTCCACGACCTCGAAGGCAAGCTCACGCAGCGCTATGACCTGCGCCCGGGCACCGTCTATCTGTTCCGTCCCGACCAGCACGTCGCCGCCCGCGGCCGCCGGCCCGATGCCGCGCGGCTGGCCGCGGCGCTGCGCCGCGCCTGTGGATTGGGGAGCCTGTGATGCCGCAGACCGGTCTGAACCTGGAGCTGGAACCGAACCTGCCGTCGCCCGACGACTTCTACGAGGAGCTGCTGGCCGCCCACCGCGGGCTGTCCGACGCCGACAGCGAGCTGCTGAATGCGCGGCTGGTGCTGATCCTGGCCAACCACATCGGCGACCCGGCGGTCATCCGCGCGGCGCTGCGGCTGGCGCGCAAGGGGCTGGCGGACGATGGACAGGCCGACGATCCGCCCGTGATCCATCCGTAACCCGCCCGCGGACCGCCTTCAGGGATTCGGCAGCCGCTTCAGGATCTTCAGCAGCACGTCGAGCTCGACCGGCTTGGTCAGATGCAGGTCGCAGCCGGCCTCGTATGAACGCTCGCGGTCGGCGATCTGCCCCCAGCCGGTCACCGCGACGATCAGCGGCCGCGGCGTCGGGCCGAGCTGACGGATCCGGCGCGTCGCATCGAGCCCGTTCATCCGCGGCATGCCGATGTCCATCAGCACCATCTCCGGACGGAAGCGGCGCGCCATCTCGAGCGCCTGCTCGCCGTCGTGCGCCTGCTGCACGTGATGCCCGAACGCGTGCAGCAGCGTGGCCATCGAGGCCGCGGTGTCGACGTTGTCGTCGACCACCAGCACCCGGCGCGGCGGACTCGACGCGACGTCGTCGTCGGGCTGCGCGGCGCAAGCCGCCGGCGTCGTCGCGGCCGGCGCGGCGTTCGCCGGCTTCGCCCCGACAGACCCGACAGACCCGACAGCGGCCGGCCCGGCCTCGGCGGTTCCGGCGCCGGCCGCAGCCGCCCCCCCGGCGGGCGCCGCCGGCACGACGGCGGGCACTTCGATGGGCTCCCCGACCGGCGCAAGCGCCGCTGCCGCCCCGTCGGACGCCGGCGAACCATCGGCATGCATCGGCGATACCGGCGCTTCGCCGCCGCCCACACCGCGCGGCAGCCGGATCACGAAGGCCGAACCGCGCCCCGGGCCGTCGCTGCTCGCCACGACGGTGCCGCCGTGCATCTCGATCAGCGACTTCACCAGCGCCAGCCCGATGCCCAGCCCGCCGCTGCTGCGGCTCTGCGCCCGGCCGGTCTGGCTGAACATGTCGAACACCCGGTCGAGCGCCTCGGGCGCGATGCCGATGCCGTTGTCCTCGATCCGGATCAGCACCGAATGGTCATCGAGACCCGCCCGCACCCGGATGACGCCGCCGCGCGGGGTGTACTTCGCGCTGTTGGTCAGCAGGTTCGCGAACACCTGCGCCAGCCGCAGCGGATCGGCATGCAGCACCACCGGTTCGGAAGGTACGTCGACCCGCAGCTCGTGTTGCCCGGCCTCGATCGCCGGCCGTGCGGTCTCGGCCGCATTGTCGAGCACCGCCTGCAACGTGATCCGGCTCTTCTGCAGCGCCAGCTTGCCCTGGGTGATGCGGCTCACGTCCAGCAGATCGTCGACCAGCCGCACGAGCTGGAAGAACTGACGCTCCATCAATGCATGCGCATCGGCCAGGCCCTTGGCATCGATGCGCGGATGACGGACGAGCTGCAGCGCGTTGCGCATCGGCGCCAGCGGATTGCGCAATTCGTGCGCCAGCAGCGCCAGGAACTCGTCCTTGCGGCGGTCGGCATCGTGCAGCGCCTCGATCGCCCGCTTGTGATCGGTGACGTCGCGGAAGTACACGCCGACGCCGCCCTCGTCCATCGGGTAGACCGACACCTCGAACCAGCGGCGCCAGGGCTCCTGACAGGTCTCGAACGTGCTGGCGACGCGGTCGTTCATCGCCCGCCGCAGTTCGATGCGCATCCGCTCGCCCAGCGAATCGGGAAAGACCTCGCGGTGGCTGCGGCCCAGCAGATCCGCGCGGCGCGACTGCAGCAGGCGCTCGGCGGCGGCATTCACGTAGACGAAGCGATAGTTGTCGTCCAGTGCGAAGAAGCCTTCGTTGATCGTCTCGAGCACGCTGGCGGTCTCGGCGCGCAGCTCCAGCGTCGCCTTCACATGCTGCGGCCCGGCCGGCTGCCGGCTGCGCCGGCGCTCGACGCCGCGGGTCCGGGCTGCCTGCAGCGCCGCGGCGATCTGCCCGACCAGCATGTCGATGAAGCCGCGACAGGCAGCGTCGAGCGGGCGGTGCGGGCTGAGCGCCGCCACGAACGCGCCGACCGGTGAATGCCGGCCCGCCTGCACGATCGGCAGCACCAGCGCCTGCGTCGGCGGCCGGTCCCACGGGCCGCTGGGCACCGCGCCGGCGCGCCGCGGCAGATCGTCGACCAGCTCGGCGAGCTGCGTGCGGAACACGTCGGCGAGCGGCCACGACGCGGGATCGCCGATCGCGCCGAAGCGCCCCTTGCCGGCGATGCCGCTGTGGGTCGCCAGCTCCGGCTCGCCGGTGGCCGCGTCGAGGCGGTAGGTCAGCGTGAACGGCAGGTCATGGTTCTCGGCTTCCAGGCAGCGCCGGATCGCCGCGAACACCTCCGCCTCGCTGCGCGCCGCCGACACCTCGGCGGCCAGATCGAGCAGCAGCGCCGCGCGCCGCTCGCCGATGACCCGCTCGGTCTCGTCGGTGATCACGCACAGCAGCCCGCGGATCGCGCCATCGTCGTCGCGCAGCGGGCTGTACGAGAACGTGTGGTAAGTCTCCTCGCGCTGGCCGCCGCGCTCGAGGAACAGCCGCATCCGCTCGTCCCAGGTGGCGCTGCCGCCCGACAGCACCCGATCGATCCGCGAGGCGATGT
The DNA here is from genome assembly GCA_036826495.1 of Burkholderiaceae bacterium. Taxonomy (GTDB): domain Bacteria; phylum Pseudomonadota; class Gammaproteobacteria; order Burkholderiales; family Burkholderiaceae_E; genus DAISWF01. The sequence continues at coordinate 1,806 of DAISWF010000202.1, read as the reverse complement.
CGCTCCAGGTCTCGGCCCAGACCTCGCGCGCCGATGCGCCGATCGCCCACTCGCTCTTCGAGCCGAGCGTGGCCGCGCAGGCATCGTTGCAGAAGAACGTGAACTGCGGCCCCCAGAACAGCCACATCGGAAACCGCGACTCGAGCACCAGCCGCACGACGGCGGACAGACCGGCCGGCCATTGCGCCGGCGAACCGAGCACGCTGCCGTTCCAGTCGAACGCGCGCAGCCGCGCGCCCATCTCGCCGCCGCCATCGAGCAACGGCGGCAGAAAGGAGGACTGGCGGCTGGAAACCTGGACGGCGCTCACGGCGGGGTGGGGCCCGCCACCCCCCATCCCGCCCGGGCGGGAGGG
>DAISWF010000202.1:0-1441 GCA_036826495.1 Burkholderiaceae bacterium | reverse complement strand
AAGACCTCTGACAGGCTGCTGGGGAGGGGGCTTCCGTCCGACGTTAAACCAACCGACAGATCGGGTCAACTCGCGGTGCAGCGCCGCGCGCGTTCAACCGCCGCGGCTGCGCCGCTGCGCGAGCCGCACCGCCGCCAGCAGCACGGCCGACAGCAGGATGATGACCACTGCGCCGACCACCACGCCGTCGGCCGAGCCGTAGTGCTCCGCGAAGCGCCCGAGCTCACGCGGCATCAGCGCCATCATCAGGTAATAGACGGTGTAGAAGGCGCCGGTGCCGGCGGCACGCACCACGGGCCGCAGGATCTGCGCCGGCAGCGACACCAGCGCACCGGTCGCGAGCCCCGACACGACGCCCCCCGCCACCAGCCAGAACGCCTCCGCCCCGCCCGCCAGCAAGGCCGCCGTCGCGGCCGCCCAGCCGATCAGCCCCGCATAGGCCAGCAGGTCCGGTCGACCGACGCGGGCCGACAGCCAGCCGCCGAGCTGTATCGACACGATGATGCCCAGCACCAGCGACATCGCCACCGTCGCGGCTTCGCCGGCACTGGCGCCCCGCGCCGCCAGCACCGTCGGCAGGAACGAGGCCAGTCCGGCGAATGCGACGTTGTAGAGCCCCCAGGCGACACCGGCCAGCACGACCGCCAGCAGCCATTCACGCGCGGTCAGCCGACCCAGACCCAGCCCCGCGAAGGTCTGCGTGGCCGCCGACGCGGCCACCGAGATCGGCCGCACCAGCACCGCCACCAGGCCGGCAGCGGCCATCAGCGACGTGGTGAGGAAGGCCAGGCCGGTGGCGCCGGCTTCGCTCAATGCGCCGAGCAGCGGCAGCGCGATCGCCATGCCGATCGGCCAGGTGCTGATGTAGATCGCCATCGCCTGCGTGATCTCGCGGCCGGCGAACCAGTCGGCGATCAGCTTCGTCGACACGACGTTGAACAGCACCCCGCCGGCACCGGCCAGCAGCCTCGCCCACAGCAGCTCGTCGGCATCACGCGCCAGCGCACAGCCGGCACCGCCGGCGATCATCATCAGCAGACCGAGCACCACCGCCCGCCGCTCGCCGAAGCGCACTCCCAGCATCGCCCCCGGCAGCGCCAGCACCACGCCGGGCAGCAGATAGGCGCCGATGATGCCGCCCAGCTCCGCCAGGCTCAGCTCCAGCTCGCGCGACAGCACCGGCGCCACCGAACCGACCGACTGGAACTGGAATCCCATCGCGATCCGCGCGAACGACACCAGCCACAGCACCTGCCAACGATCCGCCATCGCTCCGCCCGACCGCTTCCATCACTGCGCCGCTCATCGAACCGCGGGCGGCATGGACGCGCTGCGCAACCCGCCGGCGAGCATAGCGGTGCGGAAGCACGTCGTACATACCTCGCTTTGCGTAGTCGGCGAGAGCAGGCGGGGGGCGCCGCAGGCGGCGGGCCGGGGCCGG
>DAISWF010000201.1:0-11092 GCA_036826495.1 Burkholderiaceae bacterium | reverse complement strand
GCGTTCACGACGGCGACCGTGCGGCCCGGCTGCATGCGCGCCACCGCGTCGGCGGCGGCCGCGGTCAACTGATCGCAACCGAGCACCAGGTCGGCCTGGCCCTCCGGAATGCGCTGCGCGAGCAGGCGCGACGGATCGGACGCGAGCCGGACATGCGAGGTGACGGCGCCGTTCTTCTGGGACATGCCGGTCATGTCGAGCACCGACACGCCCTTGCCTTCGAGATGCGCCGCCATGCCGATCAGGGCGCCCACCGTGATGACGCCGGTTCCACCGATGCCGGTGATGAGGATGTTGTGCAAACCGTTCAGCGGCGCGGGCTGCGGGGCGGGCGGCAGCGGCGGCGGGGCGGCGGCGCTCTGCGCCCTTCTCGATCGGCGCGGCTCGCCGCCCTGCACGCTGACGAAGCTCGGGCAGAAACCCCGCAGGCACGACAGATCGCCGTTGCACGATGACTGGTCCACCATGCGCTTGTTGCCCAGGCCGGTCGCCAGCGGCAGCAGCGACGTGCAGTTCGACTGGATGCCGCAATCGCCGCACCCCTCGCACACCCGGTCGTTGATGAACACACGCCGGCCGATGGTGGGGAACTCGCCCTTCTTCCGGCGTCGCCGCTTCTCCGCCGCGCAGACCTGGTCGTAGATCAGTACCGACACACCGCGATGACTTCGCAGTTGCCGCTGGACGGCATCGAGCTCGTCGCGAGGATGGATGGTCAGCGCCACGTCGGATGCCTGCAACCCGAGCGCCGAGCCGTTGCCCCAGCGCTCCGGCTGCTCGGCGACCAGCGCGATACGGCGCACGCCCTCGGCGGCGAGCTGCCGCGCGATGCGCGGAACGGTCAACGGGCCATCCACCGGCTGGCCGCCCGTCATCGCGACCGCGTCGTTGAACAGGATCTTGTACGTGATGTCGACGCCCGCCGCCACCGCGGCGCGCACCGCCAGCGAACCGGAATGGTAGTAGGTGCCGTCACCGAGGTTGGCGAACACATGCGTGCGCTCGGAGAACCAGGCTTGCCCCAGCCAGGGGGCGCCCTCGCCGCCCATCTGCGTCGTCGTGCGGTTGTCCTCCGGATAGATGGCGGTGGCCATCACGTGGCAGCCGATCCCCGCCAGCGCGAGGCTGCCGTCCGGCACGCGGGTGGAGGCGTTGTGCGGGCAGCCGGAGCAGTACCACGCCGGCCTGGGCGCCGTCTGCGCAGCGGATTCCCGCGCGCCCGCCAAGGACGCCGGCCGCGTCAGCGACGCAGCGAGATCGACATCCGGTAGCAGCGCCGTCAGGCGCCCGGCGATCACCTCCGCGATCTGCGCCACGGTCAGATCGGCCTTGGCCGACAGCAGCCAGCGTCCGCGGGGGGCCACCCATTCTCCCTGATCGTCGAACTTGCCGACGACGCGGGGACGGACATCCTCGCGCCAACTGTACAACTGCTCCTTCAACTGATATTCGATGACCTGGCGCTTTTCCTCGACGACCAGGATCTCGCGCAGGCCGAGAGAGAATTCCCGAACCGATTCCGGCTCGAGCGGCCAGGGCATGCTCACCTTGAAGAGCCGGATCCCCAGCCGGCGGCAGCCGGCTTCGTCCAGCTCCAGCACCGCCAGCGCCTCCAGCACGTCACGGTACGACTTGCCGGAGGCGATGATGCCGAAGCGCGCCTGCGGCGCGTCGCGCACGATGCGGTTCAGCCGATTGGCGCGAGCGTACGCGATGGCCGCATAGATGCGCGCATCCTGCAGCACCGCCTCCTGCTTGCGCGCCTGCACGCCCAGCGTGTCCGTCGACAGCCGCGCATGGACGCCGCCGGGCGGGAACGGGAAATCCGTCGGCAGCAGCGGCGCCGCATCGGCATCGACGATGTCGATCGAAGAGGACGATTCCACCGTGTCGGCCAGCGCCTTGAAGCCGACCGGCAGCCCCGCGAACCGCGACATCGCGAAGCCGTGCAGGCCGAGCTGCAGATACTCCGCGACCGAGTCCGGATAGAGCACCGGGATCATCGACGCGGCGAACAGATGGTCGCTCTGATTCGGAAGCGTCGAGGAGTAGGCGCCATGGTCGTCGCCCGCGACGAGCAGCACGCCGCCCCTGGCGGCGGTGCCCGCATGGCTCATGTGCTTGAACACATCACCGCAGCGATCGACCCCCGGCGCCTTGCCATACCACATCGCAAACACGCCGTCGTAGAGACTGCCGCCGGTCAGATGCACCTGCTGGGTTCCCCAGACCGCGGTGGCCGCCAGCTCTTCGTTGATGCCCGGCAGGAACTTGACGTCGTGCGCCTGCAGATGCGGCTCGGCGGCCCACAGCGCTTCGTCCAGCCCGCCTAGCGGCGAACCCCGATAGCCCGATACGAAGCCGGCGGTGCGCAGACCGGCCGCGGCATCTCTCCGCTTCTGCTCCAGCAGCAGACGAACCAGCGCCTGGATGCCGTTCAGATAGATACGGCCCGCGCGCGCCGTGTACTTGTCATCCAACGCGACGTTCTGCATCTGGGCTCTATTCGTCGAACAAGACGCCATCGGCCAGCATCACCTGATGGTGACCCGCGCCCGACGGCACCATCGGGTAGCAGTTCTCCTGGGCGGCCACGCGAACGTCCAGGAAGAACGGTCCGGCATGCGTCAGGCAGGCGTTGAGCGCACCCGGCAGCTCTTCGGGCGAGGCGACGCTGGCCGCGCCCCAACCGAACGCGTTGGCGAGAGCGGTGAAGTCCGGCAATGCGGCGGTCCAGCTATGGCTCAGGCGATTTCCGTAGGAGAGCTGCTGCCACTGACGGACCATGCCCATGCAGCCGTTGTTGGAGAGCACCACCTTCACGTTCGCCCCGTGCTGAACGGCGGTGGACAGCTCCTGGATGTTCATCAGGATCGACGCGTCGCCGCTCACGCAGACCACCAGCCGATCGGGATGGGCGATCTGCGCCCCGATGGCGGCCGGCAGGCCGTATCCCATCGTCCCGGCGCCTCCGGACGTGAGCCAGCTTCGCGGCGACTCGATCCGCAGATGTTGCGCGGCCCACATCTGGTGCTGCCCCACGTCGGTGGTCACGATCGGGTCGCGGCCTGCCAACCCGTCCTGCAGCGCGCGCATCAACTGCTGCGGCAGAATCACGTCGGTGCGCGGCGTGAAATCGAGACAGCGGTGCGCCCGCCAGCCGGCGATGCGGTCCCACCACGGCGCCAGCCGGTCCGGTCGCGGCGGCGAGGGCAGCAGCCGGGACAGCTCGCGCAGCACCCGCCCGCAGTCGCCCTGCAGACCGACGTCCACACGGACCAGCCGGTTCAGGTTGTCCGCATCGATGTCGATATGGATCTTGCGGGCACCGGGGCAGAAGTCGGCGAGCCGGCTGGTGACCCGATCGTCGAATCGTGCTCCGACACAGATGACGAGATCGGCGTGATGCATGGCCAGGTTCGCTTCCAGCGTACCGTGCATGCCCAGCATGCCCAGGAAGCACGGATCCGAGCCGGGGAGTGCGCCCAGCCCCATCAGCGTCAGCGTCGTCGGCAGATGCCAGTCGCGAGCCAGACGGGTGAAGGCGGCACAGGCTTCGGGGCCCGACGAGATCAGACCGCCGCCGCCGTAGAGAACGGGCCGTCTGGCTTCCCGGAGCAGCCCGGCGGCGCGCTTCAGCTCGCCATCCCCGAAGGCCGCGACCGCCGCCGACGGAACGGTCGGCGCCGCGAGCGGCTCGGCCACGTGCGGAGCCGCTTGAACGTCCTTCGGAATGTCCAGCAGCACCGGTCCCGGGCGGCCGCCGGTCGCGATCTCGATCGCCCGGCTGACCGCCTCCGCCACGTTGTCGCCGTGCCGAAGCTGCCGGTTCCACTTCGTCACCGGCTGCGACATGCCCAACGCGTCGCTCTCCTGGAAGGCGCGGGTGCCGATCAACGCGGACGCGACCTGACCGCTGATGCACAACACCGGAACCGAGTCGCTCATCGCGTCCAGCAGTCCGGTGATCGCGTTGGACACTCCCGGCCCGGAGATGACCAGGACGACACCGATGCGGCCGGTGCTGCGGGCGAACCCGATCGCCGCGAGCACCGCAGCCTGTTCGTGCCGCACCAGGATGTGCCGGAGCCCACGACAGCCGTGCAGCGCGTCGTAAAGCGGCAGCGCGGCACCGCCGGGATAGCCGAACACCGTGTCGACGCCGTGAGCGATCAGCGTCTCGAACAGCGCTTCGGCTGCATTCAGGGCAGCGGCGGCGGGCTTCTCATGCGGCGTGTTCATTCCGTATAGTTTATGGACGAGGCCGCTGAAAGGGCTTCTTTTTTACGGAGCGCTCAGATGGCAAGACCGAAGAAAAATCCGCCATTGGACGATTCATCCGAACAGCTTACGGTTCAGGTCGATCGGCTGGATCTGGCCATCCTCCAGCAACTGATGACGGACTCGCGCAGGACGCTGCAGGAGATCGGCAGCACCGTGGGCCTGTCCGCCACCACCTGCTGGACCCGCATGAAACGCCTGGAGAACGAAGGCGTCATCCGCAGGTACACGATCGACGTCGACCAGACCCGCCTGGGCTACAAGGACACGGTGCTCGTCCAGTTGACGCTGGCCAGCCATACCGACCAGACCTTGTATGACTTCGGCCGCGCGCTGGCCAGCATCCCGGAGGTGCTGGAGGCCTACCTGGTGTCCGGCGACTACGACTACATGATCCGGATCGCGGTCAAGGACACGCGCGACTACGAACGGCTGTTGCGCGAGAAGCTGTACAAGATTCCGGGGATCCGGCACAGCAAGTCGAGTTTCGTGCTGCGGGTGTTGAAGGATGCGGATGCGCCGCTGGGGTGACGCAGGCTCCTGTCGGCGAGAGCGCAGCGCCTGTAAGACGATGCGCACAGACCGCCGCGCCCCGCGCTGATACCGCCTGCCGACCGCTCCTGCCCTAATGGCGTCCTCGGGTTCACTCCGAACCCGCCTGATGGAGGATTGAAGCCATGAACAGCGATCAAGCAAAGGGCGCCGTGAAGGACGCTGCCGGCAAGGTTCAGCAGAAAGTCGGCGAAGCCGTCGGAAGCAAGGAGCAACAGGCCAAAGGCCTGGCCAAGCAGGCCGAAGGCTCGACGCAGAAGGCGGTGGGCGATGTGAAGGAGGCGGTCAAGGACGCCGCGGAAGGTTCCAAACGCCCTTGAACCGGCGTTCGAGCGCAGCGACGAGGTGACCCGCCAGAGTCGCCTCGTCCAACGGCGCTCACCTCCGGCTGGCGTGGCCGTCAGGTCCCGCAGAACGTCTGATAGCAGGCGGTCTGCTCGGCCGGCGCCGGCTCGGCATACGCCGCGTCCGCCGCGCGCTCCGCGTACGGATCGGCGACCACCGCCAGCAGCCGTTCGAACGGCGCGAGGTCGTCGTGATCGGTTGCGGCCGCCAGCGCCGCCTCGACCTGATGGTTGCGCGGGATGTAGAGCGGATTGACCAGCTCCATCGCACTCGCGACGGCATCGGGGTTGCGACCGGCCGACCCGATCTGTGCCTGCCAGCGCGACAGCCACGCCTGCGCATCGGTGCGCGCGGAGGCGAACCGCCCCAGCCAACGGTCGTCGTCGCCGCGCAGCGCTGCCGACAGGTCCCGGAAGCCCAGCGTGAAGTCGACACGATCGCGCGCGAGCAGCACCAGCAGTTCGTCGGCGAGCGCACCGTCATCGGGCGCTGCGCCACCGTCATCACCGGGCCCGTCACCATCGGCCGAGCCAAGTCCCAGCTTGGCCCGCAGCACCTCGCGCCACGCGGATTCGTAGAGCGACGCGAACTCGCGGACCACGGTGGTCGCGCGTTCGACCGCCCGGTCGGCATCGTCATCGATCAGCGGCAGCAGGCACTCGGCGAAGCGCGCGAGGTTCCATTGCGCGATGCCCGGCTGGTTGCCATAGGCGTAGCGCCCGCCGGTGTCGATGGAGCTGAACACCGTGGCGGGGTCGTAGCCTTCGATGAACGCACAGGGGCCGTAGTCGATCGTCTCGCCCGACACCGTCATGTTGTCGGTGTTCATCACGCCGTGGATGAAGCCGATGCCCATCCAGCGCGCGACCAGCCGCGCCTGCCGCCGCGACACCGCGCGCAGCAGCTCCAGGTAGCGGTCGGCATCGCCGGCGAACTGCGGATAGTGGCGGGCGATCGTGTAGTCGGCCAGCCGCCGCAACGACGCCGCATCGTGGCGGATCGCGAAGAACTGGAAGGTACCCACCCGGATGTGACTGGCGGCGACGCGTGTCAGCACCGCGCCGGGCAGGCGCCGGTCGCGCTGCACGGTGTCACCGGTGGTGACCGCCGCCAGCGCGCGCGTGGTCGGGATGCCCATCGCGTGCATCGCCTCGCCGACCAGGTACTCGCGCAGCACCGGGCCCAGCGCCGCCCGGCCGTCGCCGCCGCGCGAGAAGGGCGTGCGGCCCGAACCCTTCAGCGCGATGTCTCGACGCTGCCCGTAGCGGTCGATCACTTCGCCCAACAGCAACGCCCGGCCGTCGCCCAACTGCGGCGACAGCCCGCCGAACTGGTGGCCGGCATAGGTCTGCGCGAGCGGCTGCGCGCCCGGCGGCACGACGTTGCCGGCCAGCATGGCGACGCCCTCCGCGGTGGCCAGCGCAGCCGGCGACAGGCCGAGCTCTTCGGCCAGCCCGCCGTTCAGGCGCACCAGCGTCGGCCGCGGCCATGCCTGCGGCGTCCAGGCGACATAAGCGCCTTCGAGGTCGCGGGCATAGCTGTTGTCGAACGCCGCGCCCCAGACGGCGCGGGCGGCAGCGGCTGATGCCGCGACCGCCGATCCGGGATCATTCATCCAGGCAGTGTACGCACTGCCGAACAAGCCTGCTGGCAACGCGGAATCGCGTGGGCGGTGGGGCGGCCCTCATTCCGCATGCACGACCGGCCCATCGCGCCGGAACGGTTTGATCAACAGCAACAGAGGGATCACCGCCAGGGTCAGCCAGAACATCAGCATGAAGTCGTCCAGATACGCGATCATTGCCGCCTGGCGCGTCACCTCGTTGTTCAGTGCCTCCAGCCCCGATGGAAGCTGCAGGTCATAGCCCCAGGCGCCGGGCAACCCTTGCAGGTCGAGCCGGTCGGCCGTGACGTGCTCGGCCAGGGACGCATGGACGACCTGCGTGTTGCGCACCAGCATGGTCTGCACCAGGGAGATGCCGAGACTGCTGCCGATGTTGCGCAGCAGACTGTAGGTGGCGGTGGCCTGCGCGAAGCTTGCCGACGGCAACGAGGCGAAGGTGGCCGCGCTCAGCGGCACGAAGACGAGCCCCAGGCCGATGCCCTGGATCAACCCCGGCCACACGATGTCGCTCTGCGACAGCTCCAGCGTATAGCCGGTCATCTGCCACAGCGAGAACGCGGTGGTGACGAAGCCGGCCAGCAGCAGCGCGCGCAGATCGATTCTGCCGACCAGCCTGCCGACGACGAACATCGACACCATCGTGCCCACCCCGCTGGGCGCGGTGACCAGCCCGGCGGTGGCGACAGGGTAGTTCATCAGCCCCTGCAGCATCGGCGGCAGCAGCGCGCGTGTCGCATACATCACCGCGCCGACGACGAAGATGAACGACACGCCCGTCGCGAAGTTGCGATCCTTGAACAGACGGTAGTCGATGAAGGCCTTGTCGGGCGGTGTCGTCGCCATGTGAACGACCAGGAACGCGGCCGCGACCACGAACAGCACCACCTCGATCCAGGTCTCGGTGGACGAGAACCAGTCGTTCAGCTCGCCGCGGTCGAGCAGCATCTGCAGAGCGCCGATCGCCAGCGTCACCGTCGCGAAGCCGAAGCTGTCGAAACCCATCTGGCGTCGCGCCGGCACGTGCCGGATGTAGCGCCAGACGCCGTAGAGGGCGAGCCCGCCCAGCGGTATGTTGATGAAGAACACCCATCGCCAGTCGTACGTTTCCGTCAGCCAGCCGCCCAGCGTCGGCCCGAGGATCGGCCCGACCATGACGCCGACGCCCCACATCGCCATCGCCGAGCCGCGCTTCTCGGGCGGATTGATTTCCAGCAGCACCGCCTGCGACAGCGGCACCAGCGACGCGCCGAACAGCCCCTGCAGCAGTCTCGCGAGCACGATCTCGGTCAGCGAGCCCGACAGCCCGCACAGCGCCGAAGCGATGGTGAAGCCGGCCACGGAGACCAGCAGCACGCTCTTCTGGCTGAATCGGTCGCACAACCATCCGGTCAGCGGCGTGGCGATCGCGGCGGCGACGATGTACGAAGTCAGCACCCACGCGATCTGGTCCTGCGAGGCCGACAGGTTCCCCTGCATGCTCGGCAGCGCGACGTTGGCGATCGTCGTGTCCAGCGCCTGGATGATGGTCGCCAGCATCACCGACAGGGTGATCATCGCGCGGTTCAGCGCCGGCTCCCGGCCGCCCCGCTCGAGCGCAGGCGCGGCGCTCAGGAAGCCCCCTCGATCACCGCCACCAGGCGCTCCGGCAGTTCAATCTGTCCGCTTCACCGGCGCGATGCCCAGCTCGCGCTCGATCTCGGCGGAATGCTGACCGGCGCTGGCCGCCGGTCGCGGAGCCGGCACGCCGCCACCGTCCGTCGACGAGAAACGCACCGGCATGCCGACCTCGATATAGCGCCCCTCCGTCGGATGTTCCCTCTCGCGCATCAGGCCGCTGGCGCACAGTTGCTCGTTGTCGCGCAACTCGTCGATGCGGTTCACGCGCATCGCCGGCACGTTGGCGGTCTTCATCAGCGCGAGCCACTCATCGGTGGTGCGTTCCGGCGCGATCTTCTTCATGACCTCGAACATCTGCGACATGTTCGCGCGACGCGTCGGCTTGTCGATGAATCGGGGCTCCTTCAGGATCTGACCATGGCCGGCGGCCTCGAAGAAGCGGACCCAGCGGTCATCGAGGTACGGCGCGAAGGCGATCCAGCCGTCCTTGGTGCGCATCGGCTGGCGCGTCGGATCGAGCTGCCGCTGATAATAGCCGTTGCTCTTGCCCGGACCGATCGCCGACGGACCGACCGTCGGCGGCACATAGCTGTTGTCGCACAGGTGTTCGAGCGTATTGAAGCTGACCATCGATTCGAACATCGGCACTTCGACGTACTGGCCCTCGCCGGTACGCAGCTTGTGGATGATCGCCGCCAGTACGCCGTAGACCGCGTGCAGGCCGGACACCTTGTCGGCGATCGCCGCAGGCAGAAAGCGCGGCTGAGGATTGCCGTCGACCATCGGCAATAGCTGCGCGAGCCCGCTGGCGGCCTGGATGATGTCGTCGTAGGCCTGCAGACCGGCGTACGGTCCCCGCTGGTCGAAGCCGGCGCAGTGCACGTAGATGATGTCGGAGCGGAGCTTCCGAACCTCCTCGTAGCCGAAACCCAGGCGATCGATCGCATCGCGCCGGATGTTGTGAATGAACACGTCCGAGCTCGCCAGCAAGGCCTTGAACGCGTCGCGTCCGGCCGGCGACTTCAGATCCCAGTCGACATTGCGTTTGCCGCGGTTCAGGCGCATGAAGACGGGACCCATGCCGGGCGTCGTCGGGGGGTTGCCGACCAGCCGTGCGCTGTCACCGTCGCCTTGGGGCTCCAGCTTGATCACGTCGGCACCGAGGTCTGCGAGCGTTGCGGTGCAGTACGGACCGAAGAACACGGTCGTCAGGTCGGCTACGCGGATGCCTTCCAGCAGCGCGGGCTTCTTCTGGGTCACCATCACTCCTTTGGGACATGGCCGATCAAGGCTCTGCGGCGGACGAAGCCCTCGGCCTGCTCGGAATCACCGCCAGTGTATGTCCAAGCACGGTTCCAGGTGATTGGCGGTCCCAGGCGGCGCCGCTATGCTCCGCCTCCCATGCGGTTCATGAGCGGCCATGATCCTGAGAGATTCGATCGAGGTTGATGCTCCATTTGCCCGGCTCTTCGAGTTCTTCGATGGCATGAGCAACGAACGCTATCTGCGCCGGTACGCCATTCCCCAGGCCAGGCCCAGCATCGCCGCCACCAGCGATCCGGCCAGCACCCCCAGCTTGGCCGCGCCCAGCAGGGCTTCGCTGTCGAACGCCAGCATGGCGATGAAGATGGACATGGTGAAGCCCACGCCCGCCAGCAGGCCGATGAGGACGATGCCGCCCCACGACACGCCGGGCGGCAGCCGGCACCAGCCCAGCCGCACCATCAGCCAACTCACGCCGACCACGCCCAGCGGCTTGCCCAGCACCAGCGCCAGCGCGACGCCGGCCATCACCCATTGCGGGCCGGCGGCGGACAGGTCGATGCCGCGCATGCTCACGCCCGCGTTGGCCAGCGCGAACAGGGGCATGATCCCGAACGCCACCCAGGGATGCAGCGCCGTCTGCACGCGCACCACCGGCGGCAGCAGTTCGCGCTGAGCCAGCCGCAGTTGCCTGAGCGGCACGGTCAGATGATGCGCGTCCTTCGCGTCATCGTGGTCGCGCAGCTTCTGTGCCGCGCGCGCCACCATGTCCAGCGGGCGTTCGCGTGTGCGCAGCGGCAGCACGGGCGTCAGCATGCCGAGCACCACACCGGCCAGCGTCGGGGGCGCGCCGGTCATCAGCAGGCCGATCCATACGATGGCACCGGGCAGCACGTAGGCGAAGGCGGAGCCGACGCCCATGCGCTGGAAGCCCAGCACCACGAGGATGCCCATCGCGGCGACGAGGAAGCCGGACAGGTCGAGGCCGCCCGAATAGAACAGCGCGATGATGAGCACCGCGATGATGTCGTCGATGATGGCCAGCGCCAGCAGAAAGACGCGCACGTTGGAATGAATGTTCCGGCCCAGCAGCGCCAGCACGCCCACGGCAAAGGCAATGTCGGTGGCCGTGGGCACGGCCCAGCCTCGAAGCCGCGACGGGTCGGTGTTCAAGGCCGCGTAGATCAGAGCGGGCGTGGCCACGCCGCCCAGCGCCGCCATGATCGGCAGGCCGGCCTGGCGCAGATTGCTCAAGGCCCCTTCGTGGATCTCGCGGCGGATTTCCATGCCGACGACCAGGAAGAAGACGGTCATCAGGCCATCGTTGATGATGAAGTGCAGCGACTGGGACAACGTGAGGCTGCCGATGCCGAACGACACCGGCAGGTGCCAGAGCGCGTGATAGCCGTG
>DAISWF010000200.1:4814-11218 GCA_036826495.1 Burkholderiaceae bacterium | reverse complement strand
CACCCGGCTTTGCCATCTGGCTGGGCAACTTCCGCGACGTGCTGATGGACGAGGCAGCCAACGCCGAGTTCTCGGCCTTCGTGGCAGACAGGATTCGCCAGCGCGTCAAGGACCCGGAGCTGGCCGAGAAACTGATCCCCAAGGACCACGGCTTCGGCGTGCAGCGCGTGCCAATGGAGACGGGCTACTACGAGGCTTACAACCGCGACAACGTGCACCTGGTGAGCATTGGCGAGACGCCGATCGAGCGCCAGCCCCGCCATGGGTACAGCGACCCGTAGGCCAGTGCGAACACGTAGGCCAGCGCCAGGAGCCTCGGAACCGGCGAGGCATGATCGGTGGGGGTGAGAGGACGTTGCTCTGTCATCGGTAGGGCCTGTTCACACTCCGCCCGTGCCCGCGTGAGGCCCTGTTCGGGCTTGCAGCAAGGCGCAAAGCGCAGACATAGCGGTGCTATGGCGAGCATTTGCAACGCGGCTGCAAGCCCGAACAGGCCTCACCCGCAGGGCCGGGGGCCAGAAAGCCCTGTGGCGTCGTTGCAGGCTCATTGTGTACGCCCGGTACACGGCTTCGCCTGCGCCTGGCCACAGGGCTTTCTGGCCCCGGCGCGGGCACGGGCGGAGTGTGAACAGGCCTTGGCCGGGGCACGGGGATGCGCACGTTATCATGCGTGGCATGGAGCGGACCGCAATCAACTGTCTGATCGACGCTGCGCTGCTGTCGCGCGAATGTGGTGGAGCGTTCGACGTGCGGGCGGTGGCCGAGCCCGCCTCGACCAACCTCCGGCTGATGAACGAGCCGTTCGGCGCGGCGATCGCCCGGCCGCGGCTGATGAGCGCCGATCACCAGCATGCGGGTCGCGGGCGGCGCGGGCGCAACTGGGTCGGTGATCCGGCGCGCAGCCTGATGATGTCGTGCGCGTTCGAGCGCGAGGCCGGGCCCGATTCGCCACCGATGACCGGCTGGCCGATCGCGGTCGGGGTCGCGGTCGCCGAGGCCCTGTCGCCGTGGCTCGGTGATCTGCAGCTCAAGTGGCCCAACGACCTGCAGCGTGCCGGTCGCAAATGCGGGGGCATCCTGATCGAAACCCGCCGGCAGCCGTTGTCGGCCCGCACCGCGATCGAGCGCGTGGTGGTCGGAACCGGCTTCAACCTGCGGGTCGATGCGGCGATGCGCGATTCGATCGATCAGCCGGTCGCGGGGCTGTTCGACGACGTGGAGCTGCCGCCCCGCGAGCAGGTGGCCGGCCGTATCGCCTGCAGCCTGCTGCAGGCCTGGCAGCAGTTCGATCGCCAGGGGCTGACGCCGTTCATCGACCGCTGGGCACGGTTCGACGCGCTGACCGGCCAGGCGGTGCTGGTCATCGAGGGCGGCACCGTGCTGCTGCAGGGGGTGGCCGACGGGGTCGATGCGAGCGGCGCGCTGCGCGTGCTGGCGCCCGATGGCGTGCATCAGGTGACGGTGGGGGACGTATCGGTGCGCACCGCGGCTTCGCGGCATCGTCCCGCAGGCGGTTGAACCGCGCGTCGCGACGGGATCCCGGATGCGTTCGCGGACCGTGCTGGGCCTGTTGATCGCCGCGAACGTCGTGGCGTTCCTGTGGTGGCATGGGGACTTCGCCTCGTGGACCGGCAGCAGCCGCGAGCCCGATCGCCTGCGCCAGCAGATCGATGCCGACCGGGTCAAGGTGCTGCCGCCGCCCGGGCGTCCGGCGCAGGGGGGCGGCCCCGCCGCCTCCGCTGCGCCCGCCGCGGCCGGGGCGCCGGGGTCGTCGGGGCAGGCGGCCGCCGGGCCCGTCGAGACCTGCGGGGAGATCGGCCCGCGGGAGGAGACCCGGCGGCTCGGGGTGCCGCGTTTCCTCGCGGATACGCCGCAGGTGCGGGGCGAGACAGAGCCGCTCGGCGATGCCGGCATCTGGATGGTCTATACGCCTCCTTCGGAAACGCTGGCCGTCGCCCAGCGCAGGGCCGCGGATCTGCGCCGGCTCGGCGTGCGGGATCTGTACCTGATGCCCGACGGCCCCTATCGGCTGGGCATTTCGTTCGGGCTGTTTCGTTCCGAGGAAGGCGCCCGGGCGCTGATGGACAGCCTGACGCAGCAAGGGGTGCGCGGCCTGCGGATCGCGCTGCGCGGCGCCAACGAGCCCAAGTTCTCGTTCCGGCTGCATGCGGCCGGCGGCGATTCGCCGCCGGCACGCGAGCTCGCGCAGCGCCTGACCGCGCTGCAGACCGAGCTGGGCGTCAATCCCCAGCCCTGTGCGGCTGCCCGGCCTGCGGCGACTCAATAGAGCGGACACGGGCGTAGTGTGAACAGGCCCTCGTGACGATCGTCACGCTCGCTGCGCCGGCGCCGTTCCGTCGGCTCGCGAACGGGCGTACTGTGATAAGGCCCCGGGCCGTGAGCCTGCGGTCGTCCCCGTGAGGCGGGGTTTCGTTCAGCCGGAACGATCCGGCGGGAGACGGAAGATGTCGAATCGAATCGGAATCCGCCGCGCCGGGCGCGGCCGCATGGCCGGCGGACTGGCGCGGGCGGCCGCGGCGGCGCTGCCGGGGGTGCTGGCGCTGTCGGCGCAGGCGCAGCCCGCCTATCCGGGCGCCCCCACGTCGATCCACCAGCCCGGTTACGGCCAGTCGTGGAGCACCCAGTCCGGACCGGCGGTGATCGTCGTACCGCCGCCGGGCAGCGGTGGCGTCTACGTCGCGCCGCAGATCGGCGTGCCGCAAGGGTACGGCGCGCAGGCGGGCGGCCAGGGCTACATGCAGGGTTACGCGCAGGGCTACGGCGGGCAGGGGTACGGATACGGTGGCGCCCAGGGCTACGGCCCGCAGGGCTATGGGCCGGGGTATGGCCCGGGATATGGACCAGGAGGATATGGGCAGGGCTACGGCGCCCAGGGCTACGGCGGATATCCGCAGTACGGTGGACCCGGATACGTACAGCCTCTGGTTCCGGGTCAGCAGTATCAGAACCGCCCGCCGTCGTTGCCGCGCGGGCCCAACGTGGTGCCGGGCTGGGGCGGCCTGCCGCCGTCGCAGAATCCGCCGCCGGTCATCGTCGTGCCGCCGCGGCGGTGAAGCCGGCGACCCGCAGCGGCGTCCGTCGCTGCCGATCGCCGTCGCTTCGTCCAGGCCCGCCCGCTGCGCACGGGTCCGCCGCTGCGCGCCGGTCGCGGCGCCGGCGACCCCGCGCGGCCGGCCGCCGCGCCGTGCCAGCCGGGCTTCAGTTCGTCTTCAGCGTTCCGCCGGTGCCCAGGCCCTTGCCGCCGGCCGGCGCCTGCTGCGGCGTGTAGTTCTTGACCGCGCGGACGAGCTGGTTGAACGAATCGGTGAACGCCGCCACCAGTATCTTGCCCTCGGGCGTGTTCTGGTAGGCGCCCAGGCTGCCCCCGGCGCGCGAGCCGAAGACCGCGGTGCCGACATCGAAGTCCATCCGTGAGGCGCTGCCCTCGGCGATGGCGACCTGGATGCCCGATCGATTGTCAGTAAGCGCCAACATCGTCGAAGCTTCGCGATTCTTCACTCCGCCGGCGATCGAGCTGAGCACGCCCAGGCCGCTGGAGAAGCCGGCCAAGCCGCCCCGGACCCCGCCGGTGTTGCCGGCCGAGAAGGTCACCGACGGGGTGATCGCATAGTCGGCGGCGGCGAGCTGGCCTTTGCCGAAGTTGCTTTCCTGGCGCAACTCGCCGGACTGCGCGAGCGCCCGCTCGCCCTGGATCGCCTGCATGCCGCGGCCCCGCTCGACCACCACGAAGCAGTTCGACTGCTGCGCCAGCATCCGCAGCACCATCGTCGTCGACGGCAGCCGGTACTGGGTGGTCAGGATGCTGTACCACTGCGCGCTGGTGTCCTCGATGAAGGCGGCCGTGCCCACCGGTCGGTCACATCGCTCGAGCGCCGCATTGGCATTGTTGGCGTTGCCGCCGCCGGCGCTGCCGGTCGCCACGGTCTTGGCGGAGCTCGATCCGACGTTCATCGGTGTCTCCAGGCAGCCGGCGAGGCCCAGCATCGCCACGCCAGCGATGATCAGGTTCAGGCGCATGAGCTTTCGTCCTAGACGTTCTTTTATGAGGGTAAGCAATGCTAGCATCGCCACTGCAATTGTCATCCACCTTTGGTGCAGGCCGATCCGCCGTCCGCGCCATTCGGCCTAAGACGGTCGGCCAACGATGAACGTCTTCACCTACGGTTCGCTGATGTTCGACCCCGTGTGGACCACCGTCGTCGCCGGCCGGGGGTACCGCAGCGCGCCGGCGACGCTGACCGGCTACCGGCGTTTCGCGGTGTCCGGCCACACCTATCCGGGCGTCATCGTCGCGCCAGGCGGGGAGGTGGAAGGCCGGCTGTACTACGACGTCGACGATGCCGACCTGGCCCGGCTGGACGCCTTCGAAGGCGGCGACTACGTGCGCATCGTCGTCGATGCCCGGGTCATCGACGACGGCCGTGAGCTGAGCGTGCCGGCCGGGCTCTACCTGTACCTGCCGGCCGAGCGGCTGGAATCGCGCGACTGGGACCCGGAATGGTTCGCCCGCGAGGGCATCCACCGGTTCATCCGCGAGTACTGCCCGGCTCCGAAAGACGGATCCGGCTGAGCGTCTCGGTCGTCGAGCGCTGGAACTCGAACGGGATCGACAGCACGCGGCCGCCCGCCCGCAGCACCTCGTCGGCGCCGACGATCCGGTCGACCGTCCAGTCGCCGCCCTTGACCAGCACCTGCGGCTGCAGCAGCCGGATCAGTTCCAGCGGCGTGTCGTCGTCGAAGCAGGTCACCGCGTCGACGCTGGCCAGCGCCGCCAGCACCGCCATCCGGTCCTCGCAGCGGTTGATCGGCCGGTCGGTTCCCTTGCCGAGCCGGCGCACCGACGCGTCGCTGTTGACGGCGACGATCAGCGCCGCGCCCGCGGCCCGCGCCTGCGCCAGATAGGTCACGTGGCCGCGGTGCAGCAGGTCGAACACGCCGTTGGTGAAGACCAGCGGCCGCGCCAGCGAGCCGGCGGCGGCGGGCAGCCGGGCCGGATCGATGATCTTGCGTTCGAAGTCGGCCGTCGGCATCGGGCTCATGCGGCTGGCTGCCCGCTCAGGCGGCCGACGCCGCGGGCGGCAACGTCAGGTTGATCTGCTTGCGGTAGCGGTTCAGGTCCTGGACCGTGGCGAACTTGCTGCCGAACAGCAGCGACAGGTTGTGCAGGATCCGCTCGACCACCTTGCCCTCCCAGATCTCGTCGAAGCGGATCTGGTGATCCAGCCAGCGGTCGAGCCAGCCGGGCTCCGGCATGCGGCTTTGCACGGTGTCGTTGGGGAACAGCGCCCGATTCACGTGCAGGTTGGTCGGATGCAGCTTCTGCGAGGTGCGGGCGGCGCTGGCCATCAGCACGCCGATCTTCGCGAAGGCGGCGCGGGCGGTGTCGCCGAACTGGGTCACCGCCCGCTTCATGTACTGCAGATAGGCACCGCCGTGGCGCGCCTCGTCGCGCGCGATCGTCTCGTAGATCGCGCGGATCACCGGCTCGGTATGCCATTCGGCGGCGCGCCGGTACCAGTGGTTGAGGCGGATCTCGCCGCAGAAATGCAGCATCAGCGTCTCCAGCGCCGGCGCCTCGTCGAACGTGAAGCGCACCGCGTGCAGTTCGTCCTCGGTCGGCGCCAGGTCGGGCCGGAAGCGCCGCAGATACTCCATCAGCACCAGCGCGTGCTTCTGTTCCTCGTAGAACCACACCGACATGAATGCGCAGAAATCGCTGTCGTGGCGGTTGTCGCGCAGGAACATCTCGGTGGCCGGCAGCGCCGCCCATTCGGTGATCGCGTTCATCTTGATCGTCAGCGCCTGCTCCTCGCTGAGCAGCGACGCATCGAACCGGTCCCACGGTATGTCGCGTTCGAGATTCCAGCGGACCGCTTCGAACGACTTGAACAGTTCAGGAAAGAGCATGGCGCCTACCGAAGTGAGGAGCGGATTCTAGCAACCGGCCCCACAACGGTGTCGCATCGAAGCGACGTCGCAGGCGAGAGAACAAGCGGAGTGCCGACGGCCCTACACGAACAGGGTCAGCACGCCGGTGTGCCCGTACAGATGACTGCGGGCGATCTCGCCGTTCGCATACATGCCGATCAGCGGCACGTCGCCGAGATTGTGTCGGATGATGTCGAGCTCGGCGCCGGGGCTGCCGAACAGGTGCAGGCCACGCGCCACGCACGAGAAGTACAGCGCGCCGCGAGCGGGCTGCCGTTCCGATTCGAGCTCGTCGCGCAACTCGGTGCACACGCGGATCAGGTCGGCGCGCGCGGTCTGGCGGTCGCGGGTGCAGAACACCACCCGTTCGCCGCGGCGGGGCCCGGCCCCCCACCCCCGAAACCGGGTCGGGCGGGGGCAGGCCCCGCGGCGGCACCCGGCCTGGTTACCAAAAC
>DAISWF010000200.1:0-4804 GCA_036826495.1 Burkholderiaceae bacterium | reverse complement strand
CCCCTGGCGCGCGGGGGCGGCTGACGCGGCCGGGCCGGAGGGGGTGGTCGGGGAGGCGGAGCAGGAGCGGGAGACGCACGGGCGGCCGCTAAAGCCGACCCGCCGGTCCGTGCCCTGCGTCGCGATGCCTACCAGCAGGCCGCGGCGCAGCCGCTCGTGCGGCAGCGACCGCAGGATCGCCTCGCCGTCGCGCGACGCGCGCATCGGCTGCTCGACACCGAGGTCCTCGAGCATCACGTCCAGTGCCGGCTGTCCGTCGAGCGAGCGGATGTAGTGCGACATGCAATCGGAGATCACGTGCTCGCCGCCGAGCGGCGCGCAGCCCTGCGTGACCCGCGACATCAGCCGGACCGAGTCGGCGAACAGCACGCCCGACAGGCCCGATCCGGCCGGCCTGCCGGCATAGTGAGCGGCCATGCCGTCGGCGCCGCCGACGATGCCGCCGAACAGGTAGCCGGTGGCGATGCGTTGCGACAGATCGGCGATCACCTCGGGCAGTTCCGGCGTGCTCGGGCTGGCATGGACCAGTGCGGTGAACGGCGCCATGTCGCCGGCATGGTCCTCGATCGCCAGCCGCTGCGGCGGCGGCCGGCCTTCGAACAGCCGGAAGCTGTCGGGCGGCAGCTCGGCCAGCATCGCCACCAGCGCCGGTTCGTCGTGGTATTCGGCGCCGGTCGCGCAGACGCCGGCCGCGACCGCGCCGGCCCAGTGCGGCAGACCGGTACGCTGTCTGAACAGATCGATGATCGCCGACAGCCGATTGCCGAACGATTCGGTCACGTAGACCAGCCCCAGCGTCGAGGCCGGGCCCATGCCCGACATCGCCGCAGCGGCGTCCGGCGAACCGTGCCGCAGCTCGCGGGCCTTCCAGGCCGGCAGTTCGTGCGCCGGCCCGTGCGCTTCTCCGTCCGCGGCTCCATCCGTCCCGCCGGACGGGCGCGCGGCCGGGCCCGCCCTCATCTGCGCGAGGACCACCTCGACCGCCTGCTGCCAATCCTGGTGGCGGGCATGACCGTAGCGGAACGGGTACACGATCAGGTTCCCGATGTCTTGCGCGCGGGGCCGCGTGGTTTGCGCGGTGCGGTATCGGAGCGGCCGGCCGCCGCAGGGGTCTTGGTGCGATTGCGTTTCATCGTTTGATTGGTCGGGTCGCTGCCGGCGTTCTTTCGGGTCGGGCTGCCGCCGCTTGCACCGCCGCCCGCACGGCCGCGATCGCCTTTGCCGCTGCCCTTGTCACGATGCGTCGTGGTGCCGCCGCCGCGACCGGGCTTGCGGTCCGCCGCCTTCGCGGTGCCGGCGGGCTCGTCCTTCGCCTGCTTCGCGGCGCCGGCGCCGGCCGCTCCGGCCAGCACGCCGGCGCCCGACAGCGCAGCCTGTGCGACCTGGTTGAACTGACCCTGCAGCAGATTCCACCATGCCGCCGGATTGACCATCTGCGTGCCCGAAGGCAACTGCAGCGGCACGGCGGCGGCCTGCATCTCCGACAGGCCGGCCGCCAGGCTGCTGGCGGCCTTGCGCATCACCTCGGCTCCGGAGGCGGCCGCCGCGGCGGTCGCCTGTCGTCCGGCGCGGCCGCGTTCGCCGTCATCGCGATCGTCGCGCGCGTCGTCTGCGCGGTCGTCTGCGCGGTCGTCGGCGTGGTCATCGTCGTGGTCATCGTCGTGCTCGTCGTCTTCATGGTCATCGTCGCGGTCGTCCTCTTCCTCGACGTCGGGCTCGTCGCCGTCGTCCGCCGCGGCCGACGAACGCGTGAACGGGCTCGTGGCGGACGATGCCGAGGGGGCCGACGGCGCGGGCGCCGCCGGCCGCACCCGTGCCGCCTGTGCGAGCTGGGCCATCGCATCGCTGGAGCCCGTCACCGCCCGGCCGAATGCCTGCACCGCGGCAAGGGTGCCCCGCTGGATCTCCAGCCCCTGGATCGTGCCGCGCAGCATGCTCAGGTTGACGTTGAGCCATTGCTCGACCGCCCGCAGGTCGGCGATGCGCTTGTCAAGTTCGTCGACGTCCATCGTCGGGGCGAGATTGGTCGGCAGATTGAAGCTCGACCATGCCTTCTTCACGAACTCCATCGAGTCCATCATCGTGTTCAGCGCGCCGATTCCGGGAATGCCACTCTTCTTGGCCATCGGGTGCGTCCTCCATCGGAAATCCGCCGTTCGCGGACGATAGCAGACCGCCCCCCGGCACCGCCAGCAGCAGGTGCGTCGACGAACGGATCATGCATCCCCATCGGTGCGGATTTGCTGGCATCATGGAGTCTCGTGCGAGGCGCTCTCGCGCATGTCAAACGGCGGATGTGGTCCGTGCAACGCGAATTCCTGACGTCCGAGTGGGTGGCCGTCTTCCGGTCCGCCAACCGCGCGCGCTGCGCCGAGAGCGCGCTGGTGCTCGCGTCGGTCGGAATCGCCAGTCGGGTCGATACGGTGCAGGGCCAGTCGCAGGTGCTGGTGACGCCCGACCAGGTCGCGCGGGCGATGCATCAGCTCTTTCTCTACGGCGAAGAGAACCGCGACAAGCGTCTGCAGGCCGAGCGGCAGCCGCGCAACGTGCATCCGTTCGCGCTGCTCGGCGTGCTGCTGTTTCTGCTGACGATCGCCACGCTCGGCGACTGCGCGCTGATCGGTGCGTTCGGCCGTGACTGGTTCGCGGCCGGCAGCCTGTCCCTGGCCGCGCTGCAGGAGGGCGAGTGGTGGCGCACGTTGACCGCGCTGACGCTGCATCGCGATCTGGCCCACCTGCTCGGCAATGGCGTGTTCGGAGCGCTGTTCGGCCTGCTGGTGGGTCGTGCGATGGGGCTGGGTCTGGGCTGGCTCGCGATCGTGCTGGCGGGCGCCGGCGGCAACCTCGCATCGCTGCCGCTGTCGCCGGCCGGCGTCACCAGCGTCGGCGCTTCCACCGCGGTGTTCGCTGCGCTCGGCATGCTCGGGAGCTGGTCGTGGATGACGCGCGCGATCTCCGCGTCGTCGCGCATGCAGCGCTGGCTGCCGTGGCTGGCCTGCCTGACCTTGTTCGCGCTGACCGCGGTCGGCGGTGATCCGTCCGTCAACGTGGCGACGCATCTGTGCGGGTTCGCAACCGGCGCGCTGGCCGGCGTCTCGCTCGCGTCGTTGCCGCGCCGGGTGCTGTGGTCGACCGCGGTGCAGGCGACATCGGGCGCCGCTGCCGTGCTGCTTCTGGGCGGTGCATGGTTGCTCGCGCTGATCTGATGACCGGCCGCCGGCGGCTGCTGTCTTCGTTGTGCGGCCTGCCGCTGCTGGGCTCGTCGCTGACTCCGCTGGCCGCGTCGGCGCAGGCGGCCTGGCCGGCCCGCCCGGTCAGGCTGATCGCTCCCTATCCGCCGGGCGGCCAGACCGACCTGATCTCGCGTTACCTGGCCGAGAAGCTGCAGCCCGCGCTCGGGCAGAACGTCATCGTCGAGAACCGCGCGGGCGCGCAGGGCATCGTCGGGCTGGAGGCGACGAAGAACTCGCCGGCCGACGGCTACACGTTCGTCTATGCCAACGTGTCGAACATCTCGCTGAATCCGCACATGTACGAGCGGTTGCCGTATGACGGGCAGAAGGATTTCGCGCCGGTCACGCAGCTCGGCCTGTCGGTGCTCGGCATGGTGGTGGCCCCGTCGCTGAACCTGCGCACGCTGAAGGATTTCGTCGCCTACACGAAGGCCAATCCCGGCAAGGTGTCGTTCGGCTCGTTCGGCGCCGGTTCCACGTCGCACGTGTACGGCGAGATGCTGAAGGCGGCCGCCGGCCTGGACATGAACCACGTCGCGTACAAGGGCGCGGGGCCGGCGGTGGCCGACATCATGGCCGGCCACGCGACGATGGGCATCCACGATTTCGCATCGATCCTGCCGCACATCCAGGCGGGCAAACTGGTGGCGCTGGCGGTCACCGGCCCGAAGCGCTGGCCGCTGGCAGCCGACGTGCCCACGTTCGCCGAGCAGGGCTATCCGCTCGACATCGCCGGCTGGAACGGCATCATGGCGCCGGCCGGTACGCCGCGCGACATCATCGAGCGGATGAGCACCGAGATCAACAAGGTGATCCAGTCGCCGGCCGGGCGCGAGCAGATCCTGAAGTACGGGCTGCTGGTCACCGGCACCACGCCGGCGGAGTTCGCCGAGGTGATCCGTCGCGACACGCCCCGCTGGGGCGAGGTGATCCGCGCCAGCGGCATCCGGTTGCAGCAGTAGTCGCCGGCAATCGGGCACGTTCCGCGCCCGCGGCATCTCCTTCGTCGGTACGGCCGCCGGCCCGGGCCGGACGCCGCGGGGGACGCACGTCGCGCAGCCCGGCCGCCTCGCGCACGTCGCTACTCTATACTCGGCGCCACCGAAGCACTCCCGTCAGCACCATCGCCGCCATGTCCGACATCGAAACCCTGCGCAGCATCCTCGCGACCAGCCGCGTCATCGCGGTCGTCGGCCTTTCGGCCGACTGGTTCCGCCCCAGCTATTTCGCGGCGAAGTACATGCAGGAGCACGGCTACCGGATCATCCCGGTCAATCCCCGTTATCCGGAGATTCTCGGCGAACGCTGTCATGCGTCGCTCGCCGACATCGGCGAACCGGTCGACATGGTCGACGTGTTCCGCCGCACCGACGACGTGCTGCCGATCGCCCGTCAGGCGATCGACATCGGCGCGAAGGTGCTGTGGCAGCAGCTCGGCGTCGTCAATCACGAGGCCGATGCGCTGGCCCGCCAGCATGGGCTGCGCTCGGTGATGGACCGCTGCGTGAAGATCGAGCATGCGCGGCTGTTCGGCGGCCTGAACTGGGTCGGCGTGAACACCCGCGTGATCT
>DAISWF010000199.1:0-11338 GCA_036826495.1 Burkholderiaceae bacterium | reverse complement strand
GCACTTGGCGAGCACGTTCTTGCGCAGCGCCTTGACGTTCTCGCGCGCGATGATGTTCGCGCCGATCGCCGCCTGGATCGCCACGTCGTACATCTGCCGCGGAATCAGCTCGCGCATCTTGGCGGCCACCTCGCGGCCGCGGCTCTGCGCGACGCTGCGATGGACGATCAGCGACAGCGCGTCGACCTTCTCGCCGTTGACCAGGATGTCCATCTTGACGACGTCGGAGGCGCGGTACTCGAGGAACTCGTAGTCCATCGACGCATAGCCGCGCGACACCGACTTCAGCTTGTCGAAGAAGTCGAGCACGATCTCGTTCATCGGCAGCTCGTAGGTCAGGTGCACCTGCCGGCCGTGATAAGCGAGATTGGTCTGCACGCCGCGCTTGCCGGTGCACAGGGTGATCACCGGCCCGACGTACTCCTGCGGCACGAAGATCGTCACCTTGACGACCGGCTCGCGGATCTCGCCGATCTTGGATGCCTCGGGCATCTTCGACGGATTCTCGATCAGCGCGGTGCTGCCGTCGGCCAGCAGCAGCTCGTAGACCACCGTCGGCGCGGTGGTGATCAGATCCATGTCGAACTCGCGCTCGAGCCGCTCCTGCACGATGTCCATGTGCAGCAGGCCGAGGAAGCCGCAGCGGAAGCCGAAGCCCAGCGCCTGCGACACCTCCGGCTCGTACTGCAGCGACGCGTCGTTCAGCTTCAGCTTCTCCAGCGCATCGCGCATCGCCTCGTACTGGTTCGATTCGACCGGATAGAGGCCGGCGAACACCGACGGCTTGATCTCCTTGAAGCCGGGCAGCGGCTGGGTCGCGGCCGGATTGACCAGCGTCACCGTGTCGCCCACCTTGGCCGACTTCAGCTCCTTGATGCCGGCGATCACGAAGCCGACGTCGCCGGCCGACAGCAGCTCGCGCGGCGTGGACTTGGGCGTGAAGACGCCGACCTGCTCGCAGGAGAACTGCGCGCCGGTGGCCATCAGGCGGATCCGGTCCTTGGGCTTCAACGAGCCGTTGACGACCCGCACCAGCATCACGACGCCGACATAGTTGTCGAACCACGAATCGATGATCAGCGCCTGCAGCGGCGCCTGCGGATCGCCCTTGGGCGGCGGAATGCGCCGGACGATCGCCTCGAGGATCTCGTCGACCCCCATGCCGGTCTTCGCGCTGGCCGGGATCGCATCGGTGGCGTCGATGCCGATCACGTCCTCGATCTCGGCCGCCGCCGCATCGGGATCGGCCTGCGGCAGATCCATCTTGTTCAGCACCGGCACCACCTCGACGCCGAGCTCGATCGCGGTATAGCAGTTGGCCACCGTCTGCGCCTCGACGCCCTGCGAGGCGTCGACCACCAGCAGCGCGCCTTCGCAGGCCGACAGCGAACGGCTGACCTCGTACGAGAAGTCGACGTGCCCGGGCGTGTCGATCAGGTTCAGGTTGTAGACCCGGCCGTCGCGCGCGGTGTACTTGAGCGCCGCGGTCTGCGCCTTGATCGTGATGCCGCGTTCCCGCTCCAGGTCCATCGAGTCGAGAACCTGCGCCTCCATTTCGCGATCGGACAACCCGCCGCACCGCTGGATCAGCCGGTCGGCCAGGGTCGACTTGCCGTGGTCGATGTGCGCGATGATCGAGAAATTGCGGGTCGACAGCATCCGGGTGTCAAATCAAAAGGGCGCACACTCGGCGCGCCCAGCCGGCGATTATAGCGTGAGCGCCGGTTGCCGCTCCGCCCTGCTGCCGGGCCGATGCGGCGACGCGCCGCCGCCGCATGCCGCGCGGGCTGCCGCGATGGCCCATCGCCGGCGGCCCGCGCCGCAACGGATCAGCGCAGGCTGACCGGCCGCAACGGCACGTAAGAGGCGCTGTCGCCCCGCCGCACCAGCACCACCACCGTCTTGCCTTTCTCCAGCTTGGCGACCAGGTCGTTGAACTGCCTGGCGCTGGTGACGTCGGTCTTGTCCAGCGACAGGATCACGTCGCCGGTACGCAGCCCGGCACGGCCGGCGGCGCCCTCGGCATTGTCGACCAGCACCCCGCCCTTGATCCGGAGCTGCTGCTTCTTGTCGTCGGGAATGTCGGATACCACCAGGCCCAGCGCATTGGCCGGCTGCGGCGTGCCGCCGGGCGATGGCGTCTGGCTGCGCGGCGTGTTGCGCGCCGTCCGCTCGGGCTCCATCTCGACGACGGTCACCGCCAGATCGCGCACCGCGCCTTTGCGCCACACCTGCACCGTGACCTTGGTGCCCGGCCGCGTGTTGCCGACCAGCCGCGGCAGGTCGCTCGAGCGCTCGACCGGCTTGCCGTCGTAACGGGTGATGATGTCGCCGACCTCGACCCCGCCCTTCTCGGCCGGGCCGTTGGCCTCGACGTTGCGCACCAGCGCGCCCGACGAGTTGGACAGCCCCAGCGGCTCGGCGATCTCCTTGGTGACCTCGGCGATGCCGACGCCGATGCGGCCGCGCACCACCCGGCCGTTGGTCTTGATCTGTTCGGCGACCCGGTTGGCCTCGTCGATCGGGATCGCGAACGAGATGCCCATGAAACCGCCGGTGCGGCTGTAGATCTGCGAGTTGATGCCGATCACCTCGCCGCGCATGTTGATCAGCGGGCCGCCGGAGTTGCCGGGGTTCACCGCGACGTCGGTCTGGATGAACGGCAGATACTCGCCGGTCTCGCGGCCCTTGGCCGACACGATGCCGGCGATGACCGTGTTGTCCAGGCCGAACGGCGAACCGATCGCCAGCACCCATTCGCCGACCCGCAGCCGGGTCGGATCGCCGAACGTCATCCGCGGCAGGTTGGTCGCCTCGATCTTCACGACCGCGACGTCGGTGCGCCGGTCGGAGCCGATCAGCCGGCCCTTGAACTCGCGCTTGTCGGTCATCGTCACGTAGATCTCGTCGGCGCCGTCGACCACATGGTGGTTGGTCATCACGAAGCCGTCGGCCGAGAAGATGAAGCCCGAGCCGACCCCGCGCGGCGTCTCCGGGCCGCCGCGCGGATTGCCCGGCGACGGATTCGGCTGCTGCTGGCGCGGCGGGAAGAAGCGCCGGAAGAATTCGTACAGCGGATCGTTCTCGTCCATGCCCTCGGGCAGCGGGAACTGCGGTGCGGCGCCGCCGCGCGATTCGGCGGCACGGGCCCGCTCGGTGGTGCGGATGTTCACCACCGCGGGACCGACCTTCTCGACCAGGTCGGCGAAATCGGGCAGTTCACGGCCCTGTTGCGCCTGGGCCGGCAACGCCGGCATGAACCCGATCAGCACGGACGACAGGAGCAGCAGCAGTCTTTTCATGACGCACCAGTAAGGAACAGGGCCGGCCGATCGCCGGAATCGAGGCAGCGGAAACAAGCAAGCCATTATAGGGAGCCGCCGGCCGGTTCGAAGACCGGCCGTCAGTGACGCCCGGCCACCCGAAGCCACCGGGCGTGGAGGCTCCCCTTCAGGTCCGGCTGCCGCCCCGTTCGCGCCAGACCAGCCACGCCTGCAGCTTGCGCCACGCAGCGTCGTCGGCCGACGTGCGCCACAGCAGAAGCTGCAGCCGCGCGGTGCCCGGCGACGCCGATGCGTGGATCCACGTCACCCGGCGCCCCGCGTACCAGCGCAGCGGCTGCAGCGGCAGTGATGCCCGCCGGCCGTCGGCCTGCCACCAGATGTGGCCATCGGGGCCGATCCGCAAGAGGCCGGCTGCGGCAACCTGATGATCGGTCGATGGAACAGGCAAGTTCCTGACCCGCCGGCGGTGCCGGGCGATGAGGACGGCCAGGAAGGCAGCCGACGCGATCGCCGTCGCGGCGGCCGACAGAACGACGACACCCGCCAGCCCGCCGCTCTGCACGGCATTCGCGCCAGCCGTTGCGGCAACGTCCTGGGCCTGCTGGAGGGCCTGCCGGACGATCTCGCCGACCTGCCCTGCCGCCGCGACCAGCACACCGGCCACGCCGATCAGCACCGGCGAGGCCGCCAGCAGCCGGCGCGGCCAGCCGCCGACCCCGAGCGCGCAATGGAATGAACCGGCGGCAACGGAACGACTGACAGCGGACCGCTCGGAGGCTGAACGGGCGCCGATCCGTGCCATCGCGTCGCGCCCGTGCCTGTCAGTGTCGGTGCAACGGATCGGCTGGACTGGCGATCAGGCGGAGCGGAACCGCCTGAACACCAGCGTGCCGTTGGTGCCGCCGAACCCGAACGAGTTCTTCATCGCGACATCGATCCGCATGTCGCGGGCGGTGTGCGCGCAGTAGTCGAGATCGCACTCGGGATCCTGCGCGAAGATGTTGATCGTCGGCGGCGACACCTGGTTGTGGATCGCCAGCACCGTGAACACCGATTCGATGCCGCCGGCGCCGCCCAGCAGGTGGCCGGTCATCGACTTCGTGGAGTTCACCACCATCGCACGGGCCGGGCCTTCGCCCAGTGCGCGCTTGATCGCCTCGGTCTCGTTCTTGTCGCCCAGCGGCGTCGAGGTGCCGTGCGCATTCAGGTAGTGGACCGCATCGGCGTTGATGCCGGCGTTGCGCAGCGCCGCCTGCATCGCGCGGCGCGGCCCGTCGGTGTTCGGCGCCGTCATGTGATACGCGTCGGCGCTCATGCCGAAGCCGGACAGCTCGGCATAGATCTTCGCGCCGCGCGCCTTTGCATGCTCGAGCTCCTCGAGCACCATGACGCCGGCGCCCTCGCCGAGCACGAAGCCGTCGCGGTCCTTGTCGAACGGACGCGATGCGGTGGGCGGGTCGTCGTTGCGGGTGGACAGCGCCCGCATCGCCGCGAACCCGCCCAGCCCCAGCGGCGAGATCGTCGATTCGGCACCGCCGGCGACCATCAGATCGGCATCGCCGTATTCGATCAGCCGCCCGGCCTCGCCGATCGAGTGCAAGCCGGTGGTGCAGGCGGTGGCGATCGCCAGATTCGGCCCCTTCAGGCCGGTCATGATCGAAAGCTGCCCCGAGATCAGATTGACGATCGAGCCCGGCACGAAGAACGGCGAGATGCGCCGCACGCCGCGGTTCGTGTACTCGGCATGCTGCTCCTCGATCAGCGGCAGGCCGCCGATGCCGGAACCGACGATGATCCCCATCCGTTCGGCGTTGGCTTCGGTGACCTCGATGCCGCTGTCGCGGCATGCCTGCAGGCCGGCCGCGATGCCGTAGTGGATGAAGGTATCGAAGTGGCGGGCTTCCTTCGCCGGCATGTAGGCGGCGATGTCGAAGCCCTTCACCTCGCCCGCGAAACGCACCGGCATCGCCGATGCGTCGAAACGGGTGATCGGCGCGATGCCCGACTGCCCGCCGAGGAGGTTCTTCCACGCAGTGGGGATGTCGTTGCCGACCGGGGACACGATGCCCAGACCGGTGACGACGACGCGACGACGGCTCAAGGAGATGGCCTCACTGACAGCTTCGCACAGCGACGCTTCACGCCTTGCTGTGCGCCTTCACGTAGTCGATGGCGAGCTGGACCGTCGTGATCTTCTCGGCCTCTTCGTCCGGAATCTCGGTCTCGAACTCGTCTTCCAGCGCCATCACCAGTTCGACGGTATCCAGCGAGTCCGCGCCCAGGTCATCGATGAACGAAGACTCGTTCTTGATATCGGCCTCATTGACACCGAGTTGTTCAGCGACGATTTTCTTGACGCGTTGCTCGACATTTTCCATTTTCACTCCTCTGAGGAACTACCGGCGCCGGCGTCCGCATGCCGTCGTACGAAAGGGGGGTATGAAGGGCGGACGAACCCGGGCCGTACCTTGGCTGGCGCGGATTGTAGCAGCATCACTCCATGTACATTCCGCCGTTGACGTGCAGCGTCGCCCCGGTGATGTAACCGGCCTGGGGCGATGCGAGAAAGGTCACTGCGTGAGCGATTTCGTCGGGCTGGCCGAGCCGGCCGAGCGGGATCTGCGTCATGAGCTGAGCGGTCTGCGATTCGTTCAGCGCGCGCGTCATGTCGGTATCGATGAAACCCGGCGCCACGCAGTTGACGGTGATGTTGCGGCTGCCCAGCTCACGGGCCAGCGCCCGGCTCATGCCGGCGACGCCGGCCTTGGCGGCGGCATAGTTGGCCTGCCCGGCATTGCCGCTGGCGCCGACCACCGAGGTCACGTTGACGATGCGGCCGAAGCGGGCCTTCATCATCCCTCGCATCACCAGCCGCGACAGCCGGAACACCGCGGTCAGGTTGGTGTCGATGACCGCCGCCCACTCCTCGTCCTTCATCCTCATCGCCAGGTTGTCGCGGGTGATGCCGGCGTTGTTGACGAGGATCGACAGGCCGCCGAATTCCTTCTGTACCGCGTCGACCACCGCCTCGCAGGCCGCAGCATCGGCGACGTCCAGCACCGCGCCGCGGCCCTTGCCGCCCGCCTGCGCAAGCGCCTCGCCGAATGCCCGGGCACCGGTTTCGGAGGTGCCGGTGCCGACCACCACCGCGCCCTGGCGGGCGAGCTCGAGCGCGATCGCCGCGCCGATGCCACGCGAGGCGCCGGTCACCAGCGCGATCTGTCCATCGAGATTCATCTGTGATTCCGTAGTGAGGCAGCCGTATTCGGACAACCGCAATCAGGCAGCCGATCCGCTCAGGCCGTCGAGCACCGCCTTCAATGTCGCCGGGTCGTACACCGCGCTGGCGCGCAGCGATTTGTCGATCCGCGGCACCAAGCCGGTCAGCACCTTGCCGGGACCGAACTCGATCACGTGATCGACACCGAGCGCCTTCAACTTCTGCACCACCTCGACCCAGCGCACCGGGCCGTAGGACTGGCGGATCAGCGCATCGCGGATGCGCGCCGGATCGCTTTCGGTGGCGGCATCGATGTTGTTGACCAGCGTATAGGTCGGCGGCCGCAGATCGACGCCGCCCAGCGCCGCCGCCAGCCGTTCGCCGGCCGGTTTCAGCAGCGACGAATGGAACGGCGCCGACACCGCCAGCGGCAGCGCGCGCTTGGCGCCCAGCGCCTTGGCCTTCGCGCAGGCGATCTCGACCACCTGGCGATGGCCGGCGATCACCACCTGCGCCGGGGCATTGAAGTTGGCCGGCTCGACGACTTCGCCGGGCACCTCGGCGGCCGCCTGGCGGCAGGCGAGCCGCACCTGTTCATCGTCGAGCCCGAGGATCGCGGCCATGCCGCCGCTGCCCTCCGGCACCGCTTCCTGCATCGCCTGCGCGCGCAACCGCACCAGTTTGACGGCGCTGCCGGTATCGAGGCTGCCGGCCGCGGCCAGCGCGGTGTATTCGCCGAGGCTGTGCCCGGCCACCGCCACCGGCCCCGCGCCGCCGGCCGCCCGCCACGCGAGGAAGCTGGCAAGCCCCGCGACCAACATCGCCGGCTGGGTATTGACCGTCAGCGCCAGGGTCTCGGCCGGACCGCTGGCGATCAGCCCGGCGAGATCCTCGCCGAGCGCAGCGCCCGCGGTGTCAAGCAGCTCCTTGACCGCGGGATGGCCGGCGTAGCCGTCGAGCATGCCGACCGACTGGGCACCCTGCCCCGGAAAAACGAATGCCAATGTCATGGCGCTGTCCTCGGATTCTCACATTCGCGCCAGCACGGCGCCCCAGGTGAAGCCGCCGCCGACGCCTTCGAGCAGCACATGCTGGCCCGGCCGGATGCGGCCGTCGCGCACCGCGACGTCCAGCGCCAGCGGAATCGATGCCGCCGAGGTGTTCGCATGCTGGGCGACGGTGTTGACCACCTTCTCGGGCGGGATGCCGAGCTTGCGTGCGGTGGCCTGCATGATGCGGACGTTGGCCTGATGCGGGATCAGCCAGTCGACGTCCTTCATCGTCAGGCCGGCGGCCTCGACGGTTTCGCGGCCGACCGAATCGAGCACGGTGACCGCCAGCTTGAACACGGCCTGGCCATCCATCGTCAGGAACGGATGGCCGGTGATCGCGCCGCCGCAGACGTGGCCGGCGGTGCGCAGAATGCCTTCGTGGCGGCCGTCGGCATGCAGCTTCGCGGCCAGGATGCCGGGGCGGTCATCGGCCCCCAGCAGCACCGCGCCGGCCCCGTCGCCGAACAGCACGCAGGTGCCGCGATCGCTCCAGTCGAGGATCCGCGAGAACACCTCGGCGCCGATGACCAGCGCCCGCGTGGCCATGCCGGTGCGCACCATCGAGTCGGCCACGCCCATCGCATAGGTGAAGCCGGAGCACACCGCCTGCACGTCGAACGCCGCGCCGCCGGCGATACCGAGCTGCTTCTGCACCAGGCAGGCGGTGCTGGGAAATACATAGTCGGGCGTGGAGGTGGCGACGATGATCAGATCGACCTCGGCGGCCGGCATCCTGGCCGCCTCCAGCGCCGACCGCGCGGCACGGGTGGCCAGCATGCTGCTGGTGACCGAAGGATCGGCCAGGTAACGCTGGCGGATGCCGGTACGCTCGACGATCCACTGATCGGAACTCTCGATACCGCGTGCGGCCAGTTCATCGACCAGCATCTGGTTGGTCACCCGCCGGTCGGGCAACGCACTGCCGGTTCCGAGGATTCGTGCATATCGGGACATGAGGGTCGGTTCTCGCTTTCGCTCCATCAGTCGGACAGCATAGTCGCTTCGGACAGCGGCGGTGTTGCGCCGGAAGCTCAGCCAGACGCCTGCGCGCCGCCCGCCGGCTCTCCCGATCCCACCGCGCCGGACGGCTCGGTGGTCATCCTGGGTAGGGCTTCGGCGATCCGTCTGACCAGACCGTTGCGGGCCGCATCGTAGGTGCGGCGCAACGCGAATTCGAAGGAGTAGGCATCGGCCGAGCCGTGGCTCTTGATCGCCACGCCCCGCAGGCCGACCAGTCCACCGCCATTGTAGCGCCGCGGGTCGACCCGCTTCTTCAGCCGGTTCAGCACCGGCAGCGACAGCAGCGCGACCAGCCTGGTCAGCAGGTTGCGCTGATATTCCTCGCGGATGAAGCCGGCCAGCATCTGCGCCAGCCCCTCGGAAGTCTTCAGCGCGACATTGCCGACGAAGCCGTCGCAGCCCACCACGTCGGTGGTGCCCTGGTAGATGTCGTTGCCCTCGACGTTGCCGTGGAAATTCAGCGGGCTGGCGCGCAGCAGGTCGGCGGCCTGCTTGACGACGTCGCTGCCCTTGATCGCTTCCTCGCCGATGTTCAGCAGGCCCACCGACGGATTCTCGCGGCCTTCAAGCGCGGTGACCAGCGCCGCGCCCATGATCGCGAATTGCAGGAAGTGCTGCGGCTCGCAGTCGACGTTGGCGCCCAGGTCGAGCAGGGTCGTGGTGCCGCCGCGCTGGTTGGGAAGCTGGAACGCGATCGCCGGACGGTCGATGCCGTCCAGCATCTTCAGCACGAACCGCGAGATCGCCATCAGCGCGCCGGTGTTGCCGGCGCTGATGAACGCCTGCGCGTCGCCGGCCTTGACCAGCTCGGCGGCGATCCGCATCGACGAATCGCGCTTGCTGCGCAGCGCACTGGCCGGCGCCTCGTCCATCGCCACCACCTCGGTGGCATTGCGGATCTCGTAGCGCCCGCGCACCGCGGCCGCCGCCGCCGCATGACCGGCGAGCGCCTGCTCGATGTCGGCCTGCCTGCCCACCAGCAGCAGGAATGCGTCAGGGGTATGCGCCAGGAACGACAGGCTGGCCGGCAGGGTCACGGGCAGGCCGTGATCGCCCCCCATGCAATCGACGGCGATGCGGATGCTCATCGGGCCAGCGGCAACCCCGGGTGTGCCAACACTCGGAACCTGTTCTCAGCCGGTCGTTCGTGGAAACGCGTGGAGAAGCGCAGATCGCTTCCGGCTTATTCGTCGGTCTTGGTCTTGACGATCTTCTTGCCGCGGTAAAAGCCGTTCGGGCTGATGTGGTGGCGCAGATGCACCTCACCGGTGCTGGGCTCCACCGCGATCGGCGGCGTGGAGAGGAAGTCGTGCGAACGATGCATGCCGCGTTTGGACGGCGATTTCTTGTTCTGCTGAACGGCCATGACGGCGCTCCAGAAAAATTTGGCTAATCTTCAATCATATCAAATAATTGCGAACGGAGCCATTGCGGCATCGATACGACGGCGCGACGGAAGCCGACGATCACGGCTGCCGGCGCCGCCACTGCCTGAGCACTGCGAACGGGTTCGGCTTGTCCGCATCGCCGTCGGCCGCATCGTCCCGCGTATCGCCGCCCGCCTTGTCATCCGCTTTGTCATCCGCCTTGTCATCCGCCTGGCCACCCGCCCGGCGCCCGACTTCGTCTTCCGGCCGGGCGCCCTCGTCGCCCGCCGACAGCGCGGCGACCATCGGCCGGTCGGGCAACCGGCAGTCGTCATGCCGCGGCACCAGCGGCAGCGCCATGATCACCTCATCCTCGACCAGCTCGATGACATCGAAGTGACGCGAGCCGACCAGCACGTCGTACTCGTCCGTCTCGGCGTCGGCGCGGGCCGCCAGCGCCTCGTCGGCCACCAGCAGGAAACGGTGGTCGGCCGACAGCGGCACCACGACCCGCTGCAGGCAGCGGGTGCAGGTCATGCCGACCTCGCCGGCGAAGTGCAGCGATAGCCACGGCTGCCGCCCGCCATCGGGCTGCGGCTCGCGCCGCCCCGTCAGCGTCCAGTCGATCGCATCGCCCGAGTCGTCCGGATCGAGCATCGAGGCGAGCCGCGTCAGCCTCGCGACCGGCGCGCGGCCCGACAACGTGCCGCCGGCCCGTGTCAGCTCGGCGGTATCGATCAGATGATCACGCGTGGGTCTCGGCATTTCGTCATCATCTCGGCAGCTCGGCAGCATTTCCGCAATTCGGCATCATATCGGCTGTGACGACCGACCGACTGATCCTCGCCTCCACCTCCCGCTACCGCCGCGTGCTGCTCGCGCGGCTGCAGATGCCGTTCGACGTGATCGCGCCGGAGGTCGACGAGACGCCGGTGGCCGGCGAGACGCCGCACGCCTGTGCGAACCGCCTGTCGCTCGCGAAAGCCCGGGCGGTCGCCGCGCTGCACCCCGCTGCCTGGGTCATCGGTTCGGACCAGACCGCGACACTGGACGGCGCCACGATCGTCGGCAAGCCCGGCAGCCATGCGCGCGCGGTCGAGCAGCTTCGCGCGGCATCCGGCCGGGTCATGACGTTCCATACCGGCCTGGCGCTGGTCCGGCACGATCGCGGCCATGCACGGACGACGGTCGTCGACACCCGCGTGCGGCTGCGCCCGCTCGACGATGCGATGATCGATGCCTACCTGGCCCGCGAGCAACCCTATGACTGCGCCGGCTCGGCGAAGGTCGAGGCGCTGGGCATCACGCTGATGGAGGCGGTCGAAGGCACCGATCCGACCGCGCTGGAGGGCCTGCCGCTGATCGCGCTGACGACATTGCTGACCGAGGCGGGCC